>CAIMSF010000073.1 GCA_903844055.1 uncultured bacterium | reverse complement strand
GGAGAAGGACGATGCCCTTCCGCACGCCGGGTTTTCCCGTAAGCGCGTGATGGAGTTCGACGTCGATATGGGTCAGATCCGCCGTCTGCGATCCGAGGACGCAGACGAGGACGTCGGACGGATCGTAGAACATCTTCACGAGGTCGGATATGATGTGCGCGGGCTGCCGGTCGCCGACGACATAGTCCGTCGGCACGTAGCGGACCGCATAATTGTTCTCCTTCAAAAACGCGGCGATCGTCGCGCATTGCTTCTCGTTGGCGTCATGGTAGCTGAGATAGACGTTCGGGTTCATCGTGGGTTCCCCTTCCTCTTCCCCTTCATCGTAACACGGCAGGCGCGCACAGGCAAGCCTTCGGATGAAAACAAAATCCGTAAAAACGGGTTATTTTTCGTCCTCGACTATGAAACATCACCGAAAGACGGTATAATCCAACCAGGAAGACCCCCCGAACGATGTTATCGCGGATTCCGAGGTGAACCATGAACCGACTCCATTTCGAAACGATCGACAGCACCAACCGCTATCTGAAGGAAACCTACCGCGACCATGAGGACGGCACGATCCTTTCCACCGCCGTCCAGTCGGCCGGCCGCGGCCGGCTCGGCCGCGTCTGGGTCGGCGACGGAAAATCCGCGCTCTTTTCGATTCTCCTCAAGGACGGGCTTTCACCCGCCTCGATCGCGCCGATCCCGCTCATCGCGGCGGTCGCGCTCCACAAGACGCTGAAGACCTACGCCCGGGGACTGCGCATCAAGTGGCCCAACGACATCATGAGCGTCGAAGGCAAGGTCGCCGGGATCCTCTGCGAAAGCGTGATCGAAGGCGATGCCGTCCTCGCCTTCGTCGTCGGCTTCGGCGTGAACGTCAACACCGTCACCTTCCCCGACGAAATCGCGTCGTCCGCCGCCTCGCTCTTTCTTCTGACGGGTCGTCCCGTCGCGATCAACGACGTGATCGAACGGACGTCGGCCGCCTTCATGGCCGAGTGGCGGCTCTCGCTTGAAGGATCGAGGGACTACCTCGCCTACGTCAACCGCCTCTCGTCGCTCAAGGGCGAACGCATCTTCTTTCTGGATAACGGCGTGCGGATGGACGGCGTCGCCGGGCGGATCAGGGAAGACGGATCGCTCGAGGTACAAACCAAGACCGGTCTGCGGTCGCTGCACAGCGGCGAAGTCACGATTTCCGGCGGGATGAAACTCCCTTCGGAATGATCTTTGACATTTTTTCACATATACGGAAACCGATATCATAAAATCTACACCAATAGAATGAGGCCTCCCTGCGTATAATATGTGTACATGCGTCAGCCGTCGTCCGCCGACGCGCTGCTATGGAGGATGGACATGATGATACGCAAAAAAATCAAGGACGCCGAAGTCGTGCTCTACAACTTCGATCTACGAAAACAGGAACTATCGTTCTTGTACCGCGGCGACGAGATTCCAAAGGAATACCGCGACTACCAGAAACTCTGGCGGCTCTGCGACAAGCACCGCAAGATCGAGACGATCATCATCTCGCTCTGACCATCGATTCGGCGTACCTTCCCAAGGTATGCCGTTTTTTCCCTTTTAGCGTATGATGCCAGTCATCGATTCGAACCAATGCATCAGGGCATCGGATCGTCTAATCGTTGAAGCAATTCATAAGGAGGATTCAAACGATGAAAAAAATCACAGTCCTGTTGTTCGTCCTGCTCTCCGGCATCGCCGTTGTCGGATGCAACGCGACCGCGGCCGACACCGTCTTCGATTCGAACGGTGAGATCTACGCGTTCGCCGCCATCTCGTCGGCGAGCCTCATCGCGGACGCCCCGTCCGCCCCGCTTTCCATGCAAACCGCCTTCCTGCTCGCGGATGGCGATGAACCCCTCGTCACCGACGAGATCGCCGTCCTGAACGACTATCTCAACATGATGGAACGTTTCCTCGCTCCCGCCGGCGGATTCGCTTTCGTCGAAGGTGTCTCCGACCGTCCTGAGTTCGAACACATGATCACCTTCACCTCCGTCGACATCCTCGGCGAACCGGTGGTCATGATCCTGTACTACAACGAAGAAGCGCTCTCGCCCGAACCGGAAGACCTCGCCGAAACGACGACCGAGGAACCGGAGACGACCGAAGAGCCGGAAACCACGGAAGAACCCGAGGATACCGAAGAGCCGGAAGACACCGAGGAGTTCGACGAAGAGACCGAAACGGCCCTCACCGGCGTCCTGGTGATCGGTGCTGAGGAATATGTCATCGAAGGCAAGAAGGAGATCGAAGACAATGAACAGAAGATCGAAATCGTCTCCAAAGTCGACGAGGACAACTATGTGACGGTCGTCTCGAAGATCGAAGAAGGCGAACGCAAGTTCGAATACACCGTCGTCAGTGCGGGTGTGGTCGTCCAATCGACCGAGGTCAAGATCGAAAACGAAGACGACGAGGTCAAATTCGAGCTGTCCTTCCTGCAGGGCGGCGCCGAGGGCGCCTATGTGTTCAAACGCGTGAACGAAGACGGCGTCGACCTGATCAAGATCGAGTATTCGATCAGTGAAGGCGGAGTCGAGGAATCCGGCGAAATCAAGATCGTCGTGAACGTCGATCCAATCACCGGCGAAACCACCTACGCCTACCATGTCGAAACCGACGACGACAAGGAAGCCGACATCGAAGAGGAACGTGAAGACGAAGAGGACGAAGAAGACGAAATGGAAGAAACCGAAGCCTGATCGACCCATTGCCACATGAGATCCGAGGCCGGAAAGGACGATCCCTTTCCGGCCGGATTTCCCTTACGGCATAGGCGCGCCCCGGTAAACATGATATAATGATGGCAAAAAGGGGCGATGCGGCGTGACGGACTACAACCATCTCCTATCGCGGATCAAGGAGCGCGACGAAGTTGCGTTCGATCAACTCTACGACGCGACCCACGAGGGCGTCTTCGCCTTCCTCTTCGCGATCGTCAACGACCGCATGACGGCCGAAGACCTGACCCAGGACACGTATATGAAGATGCTGACGCACATCGACACCTTCGACCGCCGCTCCGGCTTCAAGACCTGGCTTCTGGCGATCGCCAAGCATTTGGCCTTCGATCACTTGCGCCGCGCCGGCAAGACCCTCGCGGTCGACCCCGTCGACGGCGAGTATCTGTTTCCGGTCCACAACGATCGCGTCGAAGAAAAACTGATGGCGCGCGAGCTGTTGTCGCGCTTGAACAGCGAGGAACGCGCGATCGTTTTACTGAAGACGATCGACAATATGACCCACCGCCAAATAGGTCAGGTACTCAAGAAACCGGCCGGCACGGTGATGTGGCTATACAACCGCGCCATCAAGAAGATGCGCGAAGACGGAAAGGAGGACGGACATGAAACGCCGTGAACTGAAAGACATGCTCCGCAAGGATATCCGTTCGATCGCCCCGTCCAAGGCTCCGAACCCGGATTTTTCGTTGCTTCCCGACCCAATCGATTCCCAGCGGCGGTTGATATCTGCCCGCCGTTTCATCGTCGCCGCACTGGCTCTTCTGGTCGTCGCGGTGACCACCGCCTTGCCCTACCTCTTCGGCGGCGAGACGCCGTCCACCACGACGACCCCCATCACGACTTCTTCGAGCCAGTCCGATGGCACGCTCACCGACACGACGACCGCGGATCAAGTCGTCGATCTCGACGCGACACCCTATGTCGATCCAATCGTCACCGTCGCCCTGCTTTCCGACAGAGTGTTCTCTTCCGGCGCGGTTTCGCTCTCCCGCCGGCTCGCCGATCCGATCCTTTTGCTCGACGACCAGATCGCGCTCATGAACGCTTACGTCGCAGCCCTCGAGTCGACGCTGTCCGGCGACGGCGGCTTGTCCGCCGAAATTCTGACGAGCGATCGTGAGGGCTTTCAATCGCTCCTGCTTGCGACCGGCCTCGATTTGACCGGCGCGGCGACCGAAACGCTGTTATACTACAATGCCTATGGCACCGATGGCGAATTCGCGACGATCGAAGGCATCGTCGTCCAGGACGGAAACGAAACCCCGTTCAGCGGCGTCGTCGAGGACGACCAAGGAGAAACGAAGATCCGCTTCACCGCCGTCGACCCCGACCAACCCGCCGACTATGTCGTCACGACCGTGAAGATCGAGGATGACGAACGAAAGTTCGAAGCGTCGATCTACGTCGATGACGAACTCGCCGCATCAAGTCTCGTGCGCTTCGAAGTCGAGGCGGAGGAAGCCAAGGTCTCGGTCGAGATCGACCGCGGATCCGCCGGCACGATCGCCTTCGACGTCAAGCGCGAATGGGACGAGGGAGCCTGGCAGATCCGGATCGAGTACGGGATCGTAACGACGTCGGGATCCGAATCCGGCACGATCCATTGCGAACTCGTCGAGGCGGACGGGATCCTGTGGTACCACTATGACGCCCTGGTTGGCTCCGAGACCAAGACTTACGTGCTGCAACGTGAACCGAATCCCGCCGACGACATCCAACGGAATCCCGGATCGACCGCCGCTTCCGTCATCTGACACAGAACCATTCAGCAACGCAAAGGGGAGACCGCGAGGGCGATCTCCCCTTTGTACGATTGCGATGACCCGTGAATCAAAGAAAGCATTCCCGGTTTCCCGTCAGTTCGACGATGACCGACCGCGCCGCGGCGATGACGCGCGGATCGAAGGATCCGCTTTGGTCCGCTTCGATAAGCGCATCCTCGATCGACCGACCGCCATGGTATGAGCGTTCGGCGCTATAAGCAGCGAGATAATCAGCGAGTCCTAAGACCGAAGCGGCGAGACTCACGTCACTGCCCGACAATCGATCGGGATATCCGGATCCGTCGAACCGTTCATGATGGTCGCGGATCAATTTGACGACGAATGGCGAAAATCCAAAACCGGCCGCGATGATGGCGCTGTTCGTTGGATGAAGTGCCAACACGGACGTTTCCTGCGGGGTAAGACGACCAGGCTTGTGGAGAATGGCGGTGGGCACCCATAGTTTCCCGATGTCGTGAAACCGTCCTGCCAGATGAAGTTCTTTCATCGGGAACTCTTCGTACTTGATTGCGCGTGCGATCGTCGTTGTAAAAGAAGCGACGGTTTCTTGATGAAAGAACGTATCCGCGTCGCGGACCCGCTCGACTGCCTTGAACACCGTCGAATCGAGAAGGGCTGACGGCGTCTTGGCATCCTCAGGAGTTTCGGAGAGAAGCGCCGACAACAGCGCGATTTCAGGTTCCGGCAACACGAACTCCCGATGCTCGAAACGTTCATCTCGCTTACATAGCAGGACTACCGCCGTGTGATTCGATCCGCCGGGAATCAGATGTGCAACGACATCATTTCCGCAGATCGCCATCGGTTTTCCGATCCGATGGGTTCCGACGAGCCGGTCATTCTGATCGAATATCCGAAGTTCCGCAACGGCGAATCCGCCGTGCACCGCAACCTCCGCAAGTAAAAAACGCACAGCGTCGATCCAATCGTCGACTTCGAGGATCCGTTCGACTACCTGTGCTTTCAACCCCAGTTCGAGCGCGATGGATGCGCTCGCCATCCTGATCATTTTCGACATTTTGACTTGTGGCATGTTCGACCGTCCTCCGACGACTATATCATCTCAATCATTGGACGAACGAATACCCTAATTCATTGCGATTACTCAAAAGAAAACAAGATTCGCCCTCAGCGGGGAATCTTGTTGGTCTTCTTCTCATCCGGAAACGACATCAGTTCGGGTGCCTTGTATCCGGGCAGTTTCGTCGGGTCGAACCGTTTCCAGCCGCCGGGGAGCTCGCCGGCGGGTTTCGCCGCGGCCGGCTTCACTTCCGGTTCCCACAGGGGATCGCCCTGGTCGAGATCCCGTTTCGGTTTTTCGACGGGGAGAGGTTCGGGGAAGGACTTGTCGATCCCCGGCTGGGGTTTGCTTGGACCCTGCTTGCGGTTGTGGTCCTGATGGTCGTGGCGCGGTTCCTGGGGAGTCTGCTTCTTTTGGTTCTGCGGTTGCGGCTGCGGTTTGGTGTCGAATTTCTCGAGCATCACGAAATCGGCCGGATCGTAGGCCTTCTCGGGATGGTTCGGCTTCTTGATCTGGGGCTTGGGCAACGGCTTCTGGCCGGGCTGCGAGGGATTCGCGGCGGCCGGCTTGGGCATCGCGTTGGGCGGCGTCTGCTTCGGTCCCTGCGGGGCGTTTTGGGCAGGACGGGAAGGTTGGGCGGGATTGTTCTGCGGACGCTGCTGGTTTTGCGGATTTTGCGGGCGCGGCTGGTTTTGCGGATTCTGCGGGCGCGGCTGGTTTTGCTGCGGCTGGCGCGGCTGTCCGGGATTGGGGTTCGCCGGTTTCTGGTTGGGCTGGCTGGGTTTGTCCATGGGGGTCACGCTTTCCTTCTTTTCGATCATGGTCGGGGCTTTCTTTTCGTTCTTCGCGTCATGGCGCGAGAAGTTCTTCGGTTCGCGGGGTTCGTCGTCGGACATCTGCTTGGGCGACTTGGCGGCGCCGGTCACGGAAAGCGGGTCGGGATAGCTTTCCGCGTGCGGATGGTTCCGCACGATCGGGATCGGCCGCTTGATGTGCTTCACGATGTCGCGCAGAAGCGGCAGTTCGTCCACGTCGCAAAACGAGATCGAGTCGCCGGCGAGTCCGGCGCGGCCGGTGCGCCCGATGCGGTGGATGTAGGTCTCCGGGACTTCGGGCAGGTCGTAGTTGATGACGTGCGAGAGATGGTCGATGTCGAGGCCGCGGGCGGCGATGTCGGTGGCGACGAGGATCCGCGTCTTCTTCGCCTTGAAGTCGCCGAGGGCCTGCTGGCGGGCGGTCTGGGACTTGTTTCCGTGGATCGCGTCGGCCGGCAGTCCGGCGAGGGTGAGTTCCTTCACGATCTTGTTCGCGCCGTGCTTGGTGCGCGAGAAGACGAGGGCGGAGGTGATCTTCGGGTTCTCGAGCAGGAGCACGAGCAGGCGCGTCTTGTTCTTCTTGGCGACGAAGTAGACCTTCTGGTCGATCGCGTCGACGGTCGTCTCGACCGGCACGACGGCGATCCGCACGGGGTTTCTCAGGATCGTCTGCGCGAGCTCGGCGATCTCCTGGGGCATGGTCGCGGAGAAGAGCATCGTCTGGCGCTTCGCCGGCAGCTTCGCGATCACTTTCTTGACGTCGTGGATGAACCCCATGTCGAGCATCCGGTCGGCTTCGTCGAGGACGAAGACGGTCAGGCTCTCAAGATGGACGAATCCCTGGTCCATCAGGTCGAGGAGGCGTCCGGGGGTGGCGACGAGGACGTCGACGCCTGCCTTCAGGGCATCCGTCTGGGGGGCTTGCCCGACACCGCCGAAGATGACGGCGTTGCGGACCGACAGGTATCGGCCGTACCCATCGAAGCTTTCCTTGATTTGGAGCGCGAGCTCCCGCGTCGGCGTGAGGATGAGCGTCCGGATCGGCCGGAAGCCCTTCGCCGGCAAGTTCATGGCGGTGAGTTGCTGCAGGATCGGGATCGCGAACGCGGCGGTCTTGCCGGTGCCGGTCTGGGCGCTGCCGAGGACGTCCCGCCCGAGCAGGAGGGGCGGGATCGCCTGTTCCTGGATCGGCGTGGGGGTGACGTATCCTTCGGCTTCGAGGGCGCGCAGGATCGGTTCGATGATGTTCAGTTGGTCAAACGACATTCGGTGTTCTCCTTGTGGTTGGGTTAACGGAGCGGCATGCGCGCTGCGAGCTCGTCGAGGATCGACGGCAGTTCGGCGCTGGCGTTTTCGTCTTGATACGGGATCTGGTAGGAGCCTTTTCCGAACTTCGCCTTCGGATGGCGTGCCCGGAGCATTTCGAGATAGTCGAAATCGAGCGTGTGGAGGGTGTAGTGCGCCGCATGGAACGAGAAGGCGATGAAATCGTACTTGCCCTTTCGCCAGGCCGGCATCCCGTAATAGAGTTGGTCCCGCAATTCGGGATGGTTCGTCCGCATGTGGGCGTGGATGGCCGCAAGCCGCGAGGCGGCTTGGGGAGACAGTTCGGTGAAAAAGACGTCGATGTCGTTCATACTCATCCCAGCTTCCGTATCATCGATACCATAGATATTATACACGTTTTTGCATAATCCGTCAGCATTATCGTTCGTCGTATGCGTATTATTCGGGTATAAAACGAGCTGGTTGTAAGTGTCAATAATATTGTGTTGGAATACGGCGAAGTAAAATGTAGGTAATCGTCATTGGTACTTTTGTCTTCTTTGCTTTGTTCCTTAGCCTTGCTTTCGTTTTATATCTTTTTTTGGTTTTTATAAGGAAGCTGTTCAGACCTGTGTTTTCCACATTTTTGACCGGCTTCATTTTCTCAGTTTCTTCCCCGTTCGGATGGTTCCAGTTCTTCGTTCACGATTTTGTCCTTGATGCGGTAGGACCGGCCCGTGATCTTCACGATGCTCGAATGATGGACCAGACGATCGATGATCGCCGTCGCGATCGTCGGATCACCGAAGCCCTCTCCCCAACGCGACAGCGGCTGGTTCGTCGTGATGATCGTCGAGCGGCGTTCGTAGCGGCTCGCGATCAATTGGAAGAACAGGTTGGAATACTCTTTCTCGATGGGCAGATAGCCGATTTCATCGATGATCAGGAGCTTGTATCTCGCAAAGTTCTTGATGACGCGTTCCTGTCTGCCTTCCGCGTATGCCCGTTTCATCTTCGCAACCAGGTCGGTGAAATGGATGAAGTAGGTGCTGACGCGCCGGCTGCTCGCCTCGATCCCGATTGCGGTCGCCAGATGCGTCTTTCTGACGCCTGAAGAACCAATGAACAGGATGTTGTCGGCTGATTCCAGGAAGCGAAGCGAACCGAAGTCGAGGATCTGGGCTTTGGTGATGGAGGGCTGATACCCGAAGTCGAAGTCCCGGATTCCCTTCTGATACGGAAAGCGGCTTTTCTTCAATCCGATCGCCGCGGCCGTACACGGAATCTCCGCTTTCATCTCGATCGTCTCCCAAAACCCGTCAAGTATCGACGGCCGCGGCTTCCGTTCCGTTTCGCTTCGTCATCTTGTTCGAAGTACCGCTTCACCGTCTGATAGTCGCATCCGTACGTCTTTCCCAGTTCCGCGTGGTTCGGCATGATGTCTTGATTCCTCAAGATCTCCATGGACTCGATTATATCATAAACGGAACCGTCCGAAACCGACATTTTTCGCCGCCGTTGTTCGCCAATTCCATGTTACCTTATACACTGGTTCCATTTATTACAAAATCATTACTTTGTATGAATCTCATCGCATCTTTCTTAAATATTTGAAAATACGTTGTATATTATGTTTGGGAAGACACAATATCAAAAGGAATATCGTGAAAGTATGGCTACTCATCCGCAATCAAAAGGATACATACGCATGGAAGATAATTCCTCGTCATCCGATGCTTGTCGACGTGACTTTTTGACACGCCTCTCGTTCATCCGAGAAATCGCGGATTTGATTAAGAAAATCGTGATTCGCATTGTTATCATGTTTTTCATGATTGCTGCACTGCATCTTTATTTCGCTTTTCAAGGAATCTGGTCGTTCGGATTCGCCGTTCTCACCTACCTAATCTTCTTTTCGTCAGTCTTCACCGAAGCGGAATCTGTTCCAATCATAAACGTTTTCGTGTTCACCATCATGTGTTTGCCAGGAGTCATGTCTCCCCTCGGCATAAGTAGATATTTTCTTACGTTGTTTCCGTTTTTTGGGATAATTTATCAGTTACTAAAAATTGTCAGGATATCCCGATTGGCCACCATGATCGATGTCTCGTCTTTCATAGATTCATCATTCTCCGCCGG
>CAIMSF010000072.1 GCA_903844055.1 uncultured bacterium | reverse complement strand
TGGAAACTCGAAACGCCGACGAGCCAGCCGGTCGGGTCGATCCCGACCTCTTCGCACACTCTGAGCGCCTCGACGTAGTTGTCGTAGACGTAGTCCTCGTCGAGGAACGGGATGAAGAACACGTCGACGCCGGCGAAATACGCCGTCAGGATCTTCTGCCTGACGCCGCCGATGTAGCCGGCCGAGCCGTCGTAGTTGATCGTCCCGGTCCCGGCGATCTTGAGGCCGCGGGTGACGTCTTCGGTCACGAGCTGGTTGTAGACGAAGAGCGTCGAAAGCAGTCCGCCCGAGGGTCCGCCGATGTTGGAATCGAGGTTCTGATAGAGCGGGAACGTGACGTCCCGGTCGACGAGATGGTACTGCTTCAGGGTGAGGCCGAACTTGCCCGTCTCGGCGTCCTTCTGAAGCGTCACCGTATAGGATTCCCCGGCTTCGTTCAAGAACGTGAAGTCGTAGGCGTCGAGCAGGACCGTGACGAGGGCGATCCCGCCGATCGTCGTCGCGACCTCGCCGTCATCGCCCTCGACCGAGACGAACTCGTCCCCGAAGGCGATCTCGTCGTAATGCGACAGGTAGTCCGCCTTTCCGAAGACGAGCGTCTTCGTCACGTAGCCGATCACGATTTCGGGATTGATGAGGGCGGCGGCCTGGTAGCCGACGATGATCGAGGCGTCGACCGAGGTCTCCTTGTCAAGATAGGAGATCTGCCGGAGCTCCTCGTTGGTGTAGGAGATGTTGGTCGAGGACATCTTCGTGATCGTCGTATAGGGGCTGTAATAGCCGGCGAGGAACATGAACCACGTCGGCCGCGCGATCGCCATGATGTAGGTCGTCGAGATCGAGCCTTCGACGACCTTGTCCTCGTTGTAGTCGATGTCGATCGTCTGCGAGACGGCGGTGATCCCGCCGGGGGCGTCGATCTCGTACTCGATCGGGAAGAACAACAAGAACAGGAAGGCGAGATAGGGGATGAGCAGGAGGCGGACCGTCGGCCACGCCTTGTTGGTCAGTTCATTCATCGAAGGTCACCCGGATCTTGAAATCGGTCAGTTTGCGCCAGCTGACGCCGGCGGCCGACAGGAGCCGTTTCGCGGCGACGTCGGCGGGGGTTCCCTCGTATTTGTCGGACAGGTAGATCAGTTCCCGGATCCCCGCCTGGATGATCAGCTTCGCGCATTCGTTGCAGGGGAAGAGGGTGACGTACATGCGGGTATTCTCGAGCGGGACGGTGGCGTTCAGGATCGCGTTGGGTTCGGCGTGGACGACGTAGGGATATTTCGTGTCGAGGAAGGCGCCGTCGCGCTCCCACGGGAAATCGGCGTCCTTGCATCCGATCGGCAGGCCGTTGTAGCCGATCCCGACGATCCGGTTCTTCTGGTTGACGATGCAGGCGCCCACCTGGCTCGAGTCGTCCTTCGAACGCATCGCCGACAGGTAGGCGACGCCCATGAAGTAGCGGTCCCAGGAGATGTAGTCTTTGCGGATCATGGGCTACCTCCCGAGGCGCGCCAAGGCGACCGCGATGTCGGCGGCGACGGCGCAGTTGTTCTTGACGAGCGCGATGTTGGTTTCAAGCGATTTTCCGCCGGTGAGCTCGCCGATCCGCTTGAGGAGGAACGGCGTCTGGTCCTTGCCCTTGACGTTCTGCCTGTTCATGTCGGAAAGCGCCGAAGCGATCGCGGCGTCGATCGCGGCCTTGTCGTATTCGAACGCCTTGGGAACGGGATTGGCGACGAGCACGCCGCCCTCGAGGCCGAGGTCCCACTTCGCTCTTAGGAACTTGGCGACGGCGTCCGCGTCGGGGAGGTTGCAGTCGACGGGAAGACCGGAGGAGCGGGTATAGAAGGCGGGCAGTTCGGACACCCCGTAGCCGACCACCGGCACGCCCTTGGTCTCCAGATACTCCAAGGTCGCGGGCAGGTCGAGGATCGCCTTCGCGCCGGCGGCGACGACGCAGACCGAGGTCCTCGCGAATTCGTCGAGGTCGGCCGAGACGTCAAGCGACTGTTCCCAGCCGCGGTGGACCCCGCCGATCCCGCCGGTGGCGAAGATGCGGATCCCGGCGATGGCGCAGGCGACCATCGTGCCGGCGACCGTGAGGGCGCCGGTCTTCTTCTGGGAAAGCACGTAGGGAAGATCGCGCCGCGAGGTCTTGACCACGTCGTGCGGATCCTGGGCGATGCGGTCGAGTTCGTCGGATTCCAAGCCGACGCAGAGGACGCCGTCGATCACCGCGACGGTCGCCGGGACGGCGCCCTTCCGGCGGATGACGTCTTCGCAGGCAAGCGCGGTCTTCTTGTTGTCCGGCCACGGCATGCCGTGACTGATGATCGTCGACTCGAGCGCGACGACCGGGATGCCGGCCGCAAGCGCCGCCGCGACTTCGGGCTTCACGCGCAGATAGGGGTTCATCCTAGTGTCCTCCCTTGGGGAACCGGGCGTCGACGGAAAAGGTCCGGCGCTCCGGCTTCGTCTCTTCGGGTTTCAAGAGCGACAGGTCGACGTGGCAATAGCCGCCGGGGTTCTTGTCGAGATAGTCCTGGTGGTATCCCTCCGCCGGATAGAACGGCTGCGCCGGCTTCACGAAGGTGTGGACCGTCTTCTTCGCCCTGGCGCGGACGCCCTCGACATACGCTTCGATCTCCGCCTTGTCGGCGGGATCGACGTAATACAAGCCGTTGCGGTACTGGACGCCCCGGTCGTGTCCCTGTTCGTCCTTCTGGGTCGGGTCGACGATGCGGAAAAAGTGCTCGAGCACCTTGGCGAGGGGCAGGATCGTCTCGTCGTAGGCGACGCGGCAGACCTCCGCATGGCCGGAGCCTTTGCAGACGTCCTGGTAGGTGGGGTGGGCGGAAGGCGCGTCGGTGTATCCGACCTCGGTGTCGAGGACGCCCTTGAGGCGCGCGTAATAGGCTTCGACGCCCCAGAAGCAGCCGCCGGCGAGAATGATCGTTTTCATGGTTGGGGTTCCTCCGAAAGTAAGGCATGGATGACGTGCGAGGCGAGATACAGCCCCGCGACGGACGGGACGAAACTGCAGGAGCCGAGCCGCGTCCCCTCGACGAGGGACCGTAGCGGCGGTTCGGTCGAATAGACGACCGGGACCTTGGCGAGGACGCCTTGGGCGCGCAGCCGCAGCCGGACCGTCTTCGCGAGCGGGTCGACGGCGGTCTTGTCGATCGTCGACAAACGGATCTGGGCGGGGTCGAGCTTGTTGGCGAACCCCATCGAGGCGACGATCGGGATGTTTCGTTCGACGCAGCGCGCGATCAGGGCGACCTTCGCCGACACGTCGTCGATCGCGTCGACGACATAGTCGGGGGCGGGATCGAGCAGAAGGTCCAGGTTGTCCGGGGCGATCGGCTCGGTGAAGGTGCGGACGGCGACCGCGGGATCGATGTCTTTGATCCGCGAGGCCATCACGTCGGCCTTTTTTTGCCCGATCGTCGATCGCAGCGCGACGAGCTGGCGGTTCAGGTTGGTCGGCGCGACGGCGTCGAAATCGGCGAGGGTCATCCCGCCCAGACCGGAGCGCGCGAGCGCCTCCGCGCAAAACGAACCGACCCCGCCGAGGCCGCAGACGAGGACCGTCCGGGTCCGCAGGAGCTTCAGTTTTTCCGGCCCGACGAGGGCCTCGAATCGTTCAAGCGACATGTCGTCTCCCAACAAGAAAGGCTGCGGGAAGCAGCCTTCACTTTTTCATATAGTCGAATTTGAAAAATCTCCGGCCGAGATGGATCAGGATGTACACGAGTCCCGCCGCGATGACGACGAGGATGTTCGCGATGTAGGCGCGGTTTCCGCCGAGGTAGTCGTAGAAGACGACGAAACCGAGGACGGCGAAGGCGCTGATGAACATCAGATAGATGAATTCGCTGCGGTAGCTCGGCTTGACGCGGCGCCGGAGGGCGTCCTTCTTGAAGAGCAGGACCGCCGTCCCGACGGCCATCGCGCCGGCGTCGATCCCGATCAGCCAGAGGATGAAGCTGTCGATGTTGATCGACTGGTCGAGGTCGAAGATGTAGGTGACCACGAGCACGAACGGGATGAAGGCGATCACCGAGGCGTAGAACAGGATGACCGCGATTTCATACAGCGAATAGATTCTGCCTTTGGCACCTTTGCGGATCATCAGGGCGCGACCGCCTTTTCCGCCGCCTCGCGGGCTTCGCGCATCTGGCGGCGCTCCTTGAAGAACTCGACGAAGACGCGGATCGACGCCGAGATCGGCGAGGCGAAAATGACGCCGATCGCCCCGAAGAGCGATCCGAAGAAGAGGATTGAGATGATGATGACGAGCGGGTGCATCTGGAGCTGCTTGCCCATGATGATCGGCTGGAAGATGTTGCCCTCGAGCGTCTGGAGGCCCATGTTCACGGCGAGCACGATCAGCGGTCCGGGGCCGGGATTGGCGCCGGTGCCGGCGATGAAGGCGTAGATGATCGGCGGGATCGCGGACATGATCGAACCGAAATAGGGGATGATGTTGCAGACGCCGACGAGCAGCCCGAAGAGCAGGAAGTAGTCGAGTCCGATCAGCTTGTAGACGATCGTCGCGACGACGCCGATCGCGATCATCAGGATCAGCTGGCCGCGCAGGTAGTTTCCGACGGTCACGTTGAGCCTTCCGCCGAGGTCGGCGGCGGCCTTCTCGTGCTTCTGCGGGACGAGCGAGCGCAGCTTCTCGCCGATCATCTCGTAATCGAGGAGGTAGAAGATCAAGAGCATCGGGAGGATCGCGACGGTCGTCACGATCGGCATCAGGATGTTCGTCACGGCCGCGATGATCGAGGGGACGAGGCCGCTCACGAGGTTGGTGAGGATCTCGGTGTCCGCAAGGTACGCGGCGATCTGGTCGTAGATGTCCTCGCCGAGGATGAAGTCGGTCCGAAGGTCGACGGTGATGTACTGGATGATCTTGTTCCAGTCGTCGGTGAAGAAGCCGTTGATTTCATCGATCAGAAGCGGGGTCAGGAAGAAGAACGTGCCGAAGACGAGGCCGACCGCGAGGATGAAGACGATCGCAAGCGAGAGCCACCGCGGTCCGATCCCCTTCTTCTCCAGATACCGGATCAGCGGGAAGAGGATGAGGGCGATCAGATAGGCGAGCGCCACGGGGACGAGGACGGCCCGGACCGCGTCGGTGATCCAGGTCCAGAGGTCCTTGAACTGGGTGGCCATGAAGAAGACCGCGAGCACCAGGAGGATGATCGCCAGGATTTTGATCGCGCGGTTGAGGTTGTCATCGGAAAACAGTTTCTTTTTCAAAGAAATCACTCCCCGTTCTTTTTGATTATAGCATAACGACGGCCGAAAATACACCCCTTCGGGAAATTATTGGCAATCGCACCCGTCGCCGCAGGAGCCGTCGCACGACCCGTCGCAATGGTGTTCCATCGCGCGGAAGGCTTCGATGAGGTAGTGGTAGAGGTTCGCGGCCGGGATCGTCTCCTGGACGCCGGTCGCGGCGTTCTTGACGTTCACCGTGCCGCTTGCGACCTCGGTCTCGCCCAGGATCACGGTGAAGGCGGCGCCGAGCCGTTCGGCCTGCTTGAACTGGCCCTTGAGGGGGCGGTCCATGAAGTCGGCGTCGACGATCAGCCCGCCGTGGCGGAGGCCCGTCATCAGTTCCATCGCCTTCGGCTTCGCGACATCGCCGAGGGCGATCACGAAGCAATGGACCGATTCGTCGCGCTTGCCCTGGTCGACCGATTCGAGCGCGAGCAGCAGCCGTTCCATCCCGAAGGCGAAGCCGACCGCCGGGAACGCGGGGCCGTCGAGGCTTTCGACGAGGTCGTTGTAGCGGCCGCCGCCGCCGAGGGTCGCCTGGGCGCCGAGCGAGGGGAGGTCCGCCTCGAGTTCGAAGACGGTATGGGTATAGTAGTCGAGGCCGCGGACGAGCGACTTGTCGACGACGTAGTCGATGTGCATCGCGTCAAGATAGCCCTTGACCTTCGCGAAGTGGAGGGCGTCCGCTTCGTTCAGGTCGTCGAGCGGCTTGGGGGCGTTCACGAGGATCGGGTTCTCGCGGTCGAATTTGCAGTCGAGGACGCGAAGCGGGTTTTCCCGAAAACGCGCCTGGCAATCCGGGCAGAGGCCGGCGACGACGGGTTCGAGATAGCCGATGAGGCGGTCGCGATACTGCAGCTTCGAGGCCGTCGCGCCGAGCGAATTGAGCTTGACCTTGACGTTCGGCAGCCGCAGCGCGCGCAGCGTCGTGACGGCGTAGGCGATCACCTCGGCGTCGGTCTCGGGCAACAGCGATCCGAGCGCCTCCCCGCCGAACTGGTGGAACTGGCGCTGGCGGCCCTTCTGGGGCCGCTCGTAGCGGAACATCGGGCCGACGTAATAGTACTTGAGCGGCAGCGACGGGTCGGCGTAGAGCTTGTTCTCGATGACGGCGCGGACGACGCCCGCGGTCCCTTCGGGACGGAGCGTGAGCATCCGCTCGCCGCGGTCGGCGAAGTCGTAGGTTTCCTTCTTGACGATGTCGGTCGTCTCGCCGACGCCGCGGTGGTAGAGTTCCGACGCTTCGAACATCGGCGTGCGGATCTCCTTGAAGTTGTAGATGGCGGAGACGTTCGCGATGACGCGTTCGAGGTCCTGCCAGCGGCCGCTTTCGGCCGGCAGAATGTCCTGGGTTCCTTTGACTTTGGCAATCATATTTTTACTCCTTAGTAAGAAAAAGTCGTCCTCTTTGCAAGGACGACATCCCCCGTGAGAGGTTTTTCCGTTTCGTTTTTTTGATTATCCGAAATACTTGGCGTTGACGTGCTCAAGAACGTAATCGACGAGGTCGGAAACGTCTTTCATCTTGGTCGCGGCTTCATCGGAGATCGAGACGAGGAATTCGCTTTCGATCTGGTTGAAGAGCTCGAGGGCATCGAGCGAGTCGGCGCCGAAATCATCCGCGAGGGCGGCGTTCAGCACGACTTTCTCCGGCTTGACGCCGAGTTCCTGGATGATGATTTCCTTGATCTTGTCGAAGACGATTTGTTTCTTGTCCATATCGTTTCCTCCGGGATGGCTTTGGTTTTGCATATACAATCATTATAATCGCTTTGAAGTCCTTAGTCAATCAATATCATTCCGCCGCGACGTCGAAGACGATCGTGACGGGGCCGTCGTTCATGAGCTCGACCTCCATGTGCGCCCCGAACACGCCGGTCGCGACCGGAATCCCGTGGGTATGGGACAGTTCGAAGTTGAAGACGTCGAAGAGCGGCTCGGCCTCCGGACCCGCCATCGCGCCGATGAAGGAGGGGCGGTTTCCCCCGGAAACGTCGCCCAGGAGGGTGAACTGCGAAATCGACAGGATCGCCCCGCCGACGTCCTTGATCGCGCGGTTCATCTTCCCCTCCGCGTCGGAAAAGACCCGCAGGGCGGCGATCTTCCTGGCGGCCTTCACGGCGCAAGCCACGGTGTCGCCCTTGGCGACGCCGACGAGGATCAGGTAACCGGCGCCGATCGAACCGACGGGCGTCCCGCCGACGGATACGGAAGCGCGCGAGACGCGCTGCACCACGAGCTTCATCAGGCGATCCTCTCGATCGAGTAGATGTCGCGGAGGCGGCCGATCGCGGTCACGATCGTGTCGAGCTCGAGCAGGTTGCCGACCTCGATCTTGAGCTTGATGATGCCTTCCTTGGAACGGTTGACCTGGGCCTGGACCTGGTTGATCTTGCCTTTGTTGGAGGTCGCCGTGTTGATGATCTCGGCGAGGACGTTGTCGCGGTTCTGGACCGTGATCTTGATGTTGGTCTCGTATTTGCGGAGCGTGTTGTCGCCCCAGAAGACGTCGAGCAGCCGTTCCGGCTCGAACTTCGCGACGTTCTTGCAGTTCTTGCGGTGCACGGCGATCCCGGCGCCCTTCGTGACGTAGCCGACGATGTCGTCGCCGAGCACCGGCGTGCAGCAGTGGGCCAGTTTGACGGAGGGGTTGGTGAGGCCTTCGACGACGATGTTGATGTCGTTGTGGACGGTGCGCGTCTTCTGCGCGCGCTTCAGCTCGGGGGTCTTGTTGATCGCCTCGATCAGCTTCTCCTCGGTGATGATGTCGCGGCCGGTGAGGGCGTTGATCGCGCTGATCGGCGAGAGGATGTTCTTGCCGATCTCGAAGTACATGTCCTCGATCGACTTGACGCCCTTCAGCTCGAAGAGCTTCGCGCACGTCTCGTCGGAGAGCTCGACCTTGATGCGGCGGGTTTCCAGTTCGGCTTCGAAGTCTTCCTTGCCGCGCTCGACGAGGTAGTCGCGCTTCTGCTTGTTGAGGAAGTTCTTGATCTTGGCGCGGGCGTTGGAGGTCTTCGCGATCTTGAGCCAGTTGTCGTTGGGGCCGACGGCGTTCTGCGAGGTCCTGATCTCGATCACGTCGCCCGTCTTGAGCGTGTATTCGAGCGGCACGATCTTGCCGTTCACGATCGCCCCGACGGTCTTCTCGCCGAGCTTCGTGTGGATCCGGAAGGCGAAGTCGAGCGGCGTCGCGCCGGCGGTGAGGTCGATGATGTCGCCGTTGGGGGTGAAGACGTAGACGTTGGCGTTCAGGATGTCGTCGGTGAAGATCGAGAGGATTTCTTCGTCGGAATTGGACTCCTCGGTGTAGCGGATCAGTTCGGAATACCAGCGGAGCTTCGAGGAGACGATGTCCTCGATGTTCTTGCGGCTGGCGCCCTGGCCCTGCGACTCCTTGTACGCCCAGTGGGCCGCGACGCCCTTCTCGGCGATCTCGTCCATCTCCTTGGTGCGGATCTGGATCTCGTAGATCTTGCCGTGGAAGACGACGGTCGTGTGGAGCGACTGGTACATGTTGGGCTTGGGCATCGCGATGTAGTCCTTGAAGCGTCCCGGAACCGGGACGAACTTCGAGTGGACGATGCCGATCGCGCGGTAGCAGTCGGAGATCGAGTCGACGATGATGCGGAGCGCGAGGAGGTCGTTGATGTCCTCGAACTCGAGGTTCTTCATCGTCATCTTGCGGTGGACCGAATAGATGTTCTTGATCCGGCCGTTGATCGTGAAATGGAAGTTCTCGCTTTGCAGGAGGGTTTCCAGTTCGGCGTTCATCGCCTTCACGTCGGCTTCGCGGTTGCCCTTCTTGTCCTTGATCAGGTGGGCGATCTCGGCATACTGGTCGGCGTAAAGGTATTTGAAGGCGATGTCCTCGAGCTCCGCCTTCATCCGGTACATGCCGAGGCGGTGGGCGATCGGGGCGAAGATGTCGAGCGTCTCGCGGCTGATCCTGAGCTGCCGCTCGGAATCCAGATGCGAAAGCGTCCGCATGTTGTTCAGGCGGTCGGAAAGCTTGACGAAGATGACGCGGATGTCCTTCGCCATCGCGAGGACCATCTTCTGGTGGTTCTTGACCTGTTCGGAAGCTTTCGACCCCTCGTAGTGGAGGAGATGCAGCTTGGTCAGGCCTTCGACGATGTCGGCGACGTCCTCGCCGAACATCGTCTTCAACTCATCGTACTTGGTGTCGGTGTCCTCGAGCAGATCGTGCATCAGCCCCGAGGCGATCGTAATCGGGTCGACCTGGTATTCGGCGAGCGTGACCGCCACCTGGACCGGATGGACGATGTAGGGCTCGCCGGACTTGCGGAGCTGTCCGGCATGCTTGTCATAGGCGAAATCGAACGCCTTGCGGATGAAGCCGAGGTGCTCCTCTTTCGAGAGGTAGGGCGAAAGCGCCGTCAGCAACGGCTGGAAGATCTCTTCCTTGGTCATGTCGAACACCTCCTTCCATGCCCGAATCGGGCGTCGGTCAGTAGCGGATCAGGGTCCGGACCGGCAGGTTCTGGAACCGTCCGCGGCCGTTCAGGTCGACGAGCTCGATCAGAAAGCCGAGTCCGACGACGATGCCGCCGGCCCCCTGGATCAGCTTGATCGTCGCATCCATCGTGCCGCCGGTGGCGAGCAGGTCGTCGATGATGACGACCTTCTGGCCGGGCTTCACGGCATCCTTGTGCATGCAGAGGGTATTCTTGCCGTATTCGAGGTCGTAGTCGTAGGAGATCGTCTCGCGCGGCAGCTTGCCGGGCTTGCGGACCGGGATGAAGCCGAGGCCCGCGGCGTAGGCGACGGCCGAGCCGACGATGAAGCCGCGCGCGTCCGGACCGACGACGAGTTCGGCCTGCTTTTCCCGCGCGAAAAGCGCGAGTTCGTCGACGGCGGCCTTGAAGGCGGCCGGATCGGCGATCAGCGTGGTGATGTCCTTGAACTGGATCCCCGGGATCGGGAAGTCGGGGACGTTCTTGATGTAGTCTTCGAATCGCATGGTGTCAAACCTCCAGGGACGCAAGCAGGTCGCGTCGGATTTCCGCTTCGGTCATTCGGTGGATCTTGGCGATGTCCTCGGCGACCGCGGTCAGTTCGCGGTAAGCGCGCGCGTCGGACAGGTTTTTCTTCTCGGCGTTCTTGAGGAGGACGGCCCGCGTCTCCTCGAGGGTCAGGAACCCGAGTTCGGCGAACGTCGCGAGGACGGCCTCGCACAGCCAGGCGGGCGCGCCGGCGGCCTCCCTGAATTGCGCAAACGAGGTCCATTCGTGTCTCTGCAGGATCCGGTACAGGGCGGCGAAGCCGTCCTTGGACAGGATCCGCCTCAGCTCGGCGGGATCGATCGAGGGGGCGACGACCACGGTGCCCGGGCGCAGGTTCCGGAGCGTTTCGCGGTACGGGCGGCGATGCCAGAGGAAGGTGTCGTCGAGGGTGACGGCCTCGTCGCACGACAGGTGCGGCAGGGCTTCGAGGTACTGGTCGCGGTCGCGGTAGTCGAGCGTCTGGAAATGGTCGCACGCGCAGTCGCGGATCATGATCTGGATCGTCTCGCGGCTGCGCCAGCTGTTCACCGCGAGTCCGCCGACGATCGACACGCGGTCGCCGACGCACAGGTTGTAATAGAGGTCGAGGTCGTTGAAGACGATCGCCTCGACGCTCTTGGCCCCGTCGGAGACGACGAACTTGGCGTGCTTTCCCGCCATCGTCTGCTTCGCCGTGACGAGCAAATCGGAAAACAGGAACGCCGCCGTGAAGAACGAGTATTTCTCCAGCCGCTTGACGGTCGGAAGCGAGACGGAGGACAGCTTCACTTGCATGTCGTAGTCGAGGGTGGGCTTCCCGCCGGCCCCGCCGGCGCCGGAAAGCCGCCGCTTCAGTTCGGGGATGTTGGCTTCCGGGACGGTCAGGCCGGCCGCCTGCGAATGGCCGCCGTACTTGACGAGCAGGTCGGCGACGCCGTCGAGCAGGGACAGCACGTTGTCGTCGCCGGAGGCGCGCATCGAGCCCTTCCCGACGCCGTCCTCGACGTTGATGACGACCGTCGTCTTCTGATACTTCTCGGCGATCTTCTGGGCGCAGATGCCGATGATGCCCTCGTGGAGCCCGCGCGCGGCGAGCACCTGGACCGACTTGGTCGGATCGACGAGGCGTTCGCAGGCGAGGTAGGAGTCTTCCGTGAGGTCCTTGCGGAGGGTATGGCTCGCCTCGACCTCCTCGATCAGGCGGGACACTTCGTCCTCGTCGTCGGAGGTGAGCAGGCGGACCGCGTCGCGGGCCTTCCCGAGCCGCCCCGAACTGTTGATCTTGGGGGCGATCTTGAAGGCGATCGCGGTTTCGTTCAGCTGGTCGAGATGCGAGTACTGCATCAGCTTTCGAAGTCCCGGGTTCTTCGTGTTCTTCATCTGCCGGAGACCGAGGTTGACGATCGCCTGGTTCTCGTCGTCGAGCGGCATCAGGTCGGCGATCGTGCCGATCATGACGAGGTCGAGGAGGTCGTCGAGGTCCGACCCGGTGACGGCGCTCGCCAGCTTGTAGGCGACGGCGACGCCGGCGAGTTCCTTCCAGGGATAGGCGGGCGAGAGCTTCGCGTGGACGATCGCAAAGGCGGCGGGGGCGGGTCCCTTCGACTCATGGTGGTCGGTCACGATCGTGTCGATCCCGGCCGCGGCGAGGGCGGAGATCTCCTTCTCGCAGCTGATCCCGTTGTCGACCGTGACGACGAGCCTCACGCCCTGGGCGATCAGTTCGCCGACGGCGTTCATGTTGAGTCCGTAGCCCTCGCTGAAGCGGTCGGGCAGGCTCCAGAAGACGGCCGCCCCGGCTCGTTTCAGGGCGCGGTAGAGGACGCTGATCGCGGTGATCCCGTCGCAGTCGTAGTCGCCGTAGATCATGATCGGCTCGGCGTCCGCGATCGCCCGGCGGATCCGGGCGACGGCGTCCTTCATGCCGGAAAGCAGGAAGGGGTCATGGAGCGCTTCCTTGCCCATCCCGAAAAACCGGTCGGCATCGTCGATGCCCCGGTTCTTCAGGATGTGTTCGTAGATGCGGTCGTCGGGGATGATTCCCGGAACGCGCGCACGCCATGCATACTTCGCTTTCAGCACCTTGAGGACCCCATTTTCGCAGACAATTTATTATACATAAAACACCCATGCTTGACTAGGGGAAACGACGATATTTTCGTCATTGGAACCGAAGCGAGACGTCGAGCGATTCGAACGAGTGCGTGAGGGCGCCGACGGAGATGTAGTCGACCCCCGTCGCGGCGACTTCGGGGATGCGCGCGAGGGTCATGTTGCCGCTCGCCTCGAGCTTCTTCTTCCCCGCGTTGAGCCGCACGCATTCGGCCATCGCGGGCGTCGCCATGTTGTCGAGCATGACGATGTCGCAGGAGGTCGAAAGCGCCTCTTGGAACTGCGGGACGCTTTCCACCTCGACTTCGACCTTGATCCCGGCGGGGACCTTGGCGCGGACGATCGCGACCGCGGCGGAGATCGACCCGGCGGCCTGGATGTGGTTGTCCTTGATCATCGCCATGTCGGAGAGGCTCATGCGATGGTTCATCCCGCCGCCGTCCGCGACCGCCCGCTTTTCCAAAAAGCGGAGCGTCGGCGTCGTCTTGCGGGTGTCGAGGATCATCGCCTTGGTCCCGGCGCAGGCGGAAACGAAGGCGGCCGTCTTGGTCGCGATGCCGCTCATCCGCTGCAGGAAGTTGAGGGCGATCCGCTCGGCCTTGAGGATCGAGGCGGTGCGGCCGTAGACGACCGCGATCACTTCGCCCTTGCGGACGGTCTCGCCGTTTCGCTTCCTCGCTTCGAAGGTGGCGTCGGCGTCGACGATCGAGAACACGCGGCGCGCGACGTCGAGGCCGGACAGCACGCCGTCCTGCTTGGCGATGAAGTGCGCCTTGCACGTCTGGTCGGTGAAGAGGGCGTCGGTCGTGACGTCGCCTTCGGGCATGTCTTCCTTGATCGCTTCGAGGATCAGTCTGTCGAGCGTTTCCATGGTCAGTCCTCCAATGTGAGATTGAGCTGCTTGATGCTCGTCTTCTTCGGTTCCTTCTTGTATAGCTTGATCCATTTCGCGCTCCGGCCGGTGCCGAGCGGACGGATCTTGTTCTCCTCCTGCATCCGCTTGAGGGTGCGGTTGATCGTCGAGTCGGAGATGAGCGGGTGGCGGAGCCGGATGTCTTCCTTGGAGAAGACCTCGGGGAGCTTGTCGATCGTGTTCTCGACATAGTCGGACTTGCGGATCTCCAGCTTGCTCTCGTAGTCGTAGTCGCGCGCCTCGTCGGCGAGGTCGAGGTAGAGGTCGCGGTGCAGTTGCAAAAACATCCGGTGCAGGGGCATGATCTCGGCGTACCCCTCGTTCCAGTTGAAGCGGGTGCGGTCGAGCGCGGCGCGGAATTCCTGGAGCCGCACCAGCACCTTCCCGAAGAAGGGGACGTAGCGGGAGGCGGCGAAGAGGTCCTGCCGGCAGAGGATGTGGTAGATCAGGACGGCGACGGCGTCCTTGTCGTCGAACTTGTAGATGTCGAGGTTCATGTAGTCGACGACGAAGTTCAGATAGAGGAAGGAGCGTTCATGCTCGTTCTTCTTGAGCGCGAGGTTGAATTCGCCGATCAATTGCTCGAGGACCTCGCGCTTGGAGGCGGGGTCGGCGGCGACGAGCGTGTGGCGGGCGCGTTCGACCTTGCGGTACTGGAGCTGGTCGGGCGGGAAATATCCGATGTAGAGCAGCTTGACGAGGTCGTTCACCTCGGTGACGTTCAGCTTGAACGGCTCGCGGCCGGGCAGGTGCAGGATCGAAAACACCGTGACGATGTTCTTGTAGAGCGTCTCGGCCTTCGTCTTCGGCCGCGAACTCTCGAGCTGAAGCGACTTGAGCCGCGACTCGGGGATCTTGAGGTCGGAAAAGAAGCACTTGTAGAAGCTGTAGGCTTCCTGCAGCGCGAGCTGTTTGGCGAGGAACGCGAAATCCGGGGCGAAGAGCGCCTCGTACGATTCGTTCTTGCCGATCTCGATGTACAGTTTGAGCGACGCCATCGTGACGTCGGACGGAACCTGGATGCGGGGAAGGCTTGCGATGCATTTCATGTCGATCACCGCAATCCATTATATCAAATCGCTCTTCGAAATGAAAGGATTAAACGACATCATTTCGATAGAAACGACTTTTATCATGTTCATCGCGAGGCCGATTGAACCCGTTTCCAAGAAAAAGACGGCCGCAGCCGTCCGTTTTCGTATTCAACTCACGAAAGGATCCCGATGACCGTCGCGAGGTCGAAGGTTTCCGCCGTCCAGCCGAGGCTGTCCTGGTACCATTGGGCCAGCCCGAGGTTGCCGAGCGAGACGACTTCGCCGAGGTCGATTTCGACCGCATCGGCGTGGACGACATGCCGGAAGACGTCGGTGAGCGTGACCGGATCGGGCATATAGCCCGCGACGCCGCTGAACCGGACCGTCTGGCCGGTGGCGCCGACGACCGTGAGGTCGGTCTTGGCGACGGAGGTCGCGACCGAACCGTACCACACTTCGCCGAGGAGGCCGCCGACGTCGATCGCCGAACCTGCGACGACGATGTCGGCGCTTGCGAAGCAGTCTTCGACAAAGCCGTCCTGGAGGAACCCGTAGAGCCCGCCGACGGCCGCCTTCGTGCCGCTCGAGGAGATCGTCATCGAGGCCTCCGCATAGCAGCGGACCGTCTCGAAGACGGCGTCCTCGACCGAATCCGCATGGGCTTTCAGGATCCCGCCGTAGCCGTGGCCGACGAGGCCGCCGGCGTAGACGCGGTAGACGTCCGCCGAAGCCGTGATCGCCGCTTCGGCGTGGGAATCGGCGAGGACGATGTTGTAGGCTTTGCCGAGGAGGCCGCCGGCATACAGGAAATGCTTGGCCGCGGCGTCGATCGTGCCGGTGCCGTAGGAATCCGTCACCGAAGAGGCGACGAACTCGGAGAGGGTCATCGTCGACGTCGTGTACGACGCCGCGAAGCCCGCGAGCAGGCCGACGTAGACGGTCGAGGCGGTCGACCGGACCGTGATGTCGCCCTGGACGGCGCAGCCGGCGATCGACCCGGTCGTATGGCCGGCGAGGCCGCCGGCGTAGAGCAGTCGGGTCGAGGTGGCGTCGATCGTGAAATCGGTCACGGTCACATCCCGGATGTCGCCGGTGACGCTTCCGAACAGGCCGAGGAAGCCGCCATAGGCGTGCGTCACGGTGAAGTTCGAGACGGTATGGCCGGCGCCGTCGAAATCGCCGGAGAACGGATCGTCGGGGGTGCCGACGGGAATCCATTCGATCCCCCCGAGGTCGATGTCGGCGCCGAGCACGTAGTGGTCGGTCGTGTTCATCGCGACGAATTCCGAGACGAGCGTGATCGTATGGGTCTCGGGTTCGGCGGGGGCTTCGGTGGTCGTGGTGCCGTAGAAGTCGCAGCCCGCCAAGACGGCGAAGGATGCGGCGATGACAAACAGCAGGATTTTCTTCATGGGAGGTCTCCTCGGTTCAGGGGTCAGTGGTAGGATACCACGTTTCCTTGGATGCGGCGGTGAAGATTCGGTGAAATCGTCAGAACAGCGTCTGCTGGACGATCTGTTCCTTGTCCTTCTCGTCTTCGGCCGCATCTTCGGCGGCCTCGGCGGCGTGCGTGTTGAGGATCTTCTCGAGCTCGAGCATCACGTCGTCGGCCTCGACGTCCGGGACGGGCGTCAAGACCGGCTTGGCCGCCCCGGCCGGAGCCGGTTCGACGACGCGGTCGCGGGCGAGCTTCGCGAGGATCGCGTCGACCTGGTCCGATCCGGCCTCGTCGCAATGGAATTCGACGGGTGTCAGGTCCTTTTCGAGATAGGGTGCGCCGTGTTCGAACTTGTCGGGCTTGAGGTCGGCCCCGGCGATCGCCAGCACCGCTTTCTGGGTGACGATGCGGAAGGTCAGGAAGTCCTTCAGATGGAAGACGTTTTCGGAGGTGACGCCGACGAACTGGTAGGGGTTCGTCTTGACGTTCTTGAGGTACGCCTTGCCCTTGGCGGGACGGTGCGAGGATTCGATGTTGCCGGTGAACTCGCGCTTGATCGCGCCGCGGTTGGTGAGCAGGATCGTCTCGTCCTTGGTCGTGTCGGTCGCGTACACCGCGCCGACGAGGTCGTCGTCGCGCAGGTTGATGCCCTTCACGCCGCGGGCGGAGAGGCCGAGGACCGGCACGTCGGAAAGCGGATACTTGGCGATGAAGCCGTTCTTCGAGACGCAGACGACCAGCGCGTCGGCGGGTCGGGAAAGGTCGACCGAGACGAGCGGGCTGATCCGGCTCGCCGGGATCGCGACGTAGGTCTTGTTGATGCGGGCGGGGACGAACTCGGCGATCGGCACCTGCTTGATCATGCCTTCCCTCGTCGCGAGCAGGACATTCGCGGGCTTCGTGAAATCGGCGACGACGAGGAAGTCGATGACCGCTTCGCCGGTCGCGAGCGGGACGATCGCGCCGACGTACTCGCCGACTTCCTTCCACTTCTTGTCCGGGATCTTGTAGACGGGGAGATGGATGAAGTTGCCGAAATCGGTGAAGACGAGGATCGTCGAACGGGTGTTGACCTCGAGCTGGCGGACGATCGCGTCGTCGGGCTTGAGGCCGGCGTCGCCGTTTCCGGTCGAGTTCGCGGACTTGATCGAGGAGCGCTTGAGGTAGCCGTCGCGGGTGAGCGCGACGACGACGTCCTCGTGGGCGATCAGGTCTTCCTCGGCGATCGCGACCTTGGCGATCTCGTCCTTGATCTCGCTATGGCGCGCGACCGGGAACTTGTCGGAGAAGGACTTCAGTTCCTTCTTGATGACGCCTTCGAGTTCGGTCTCGTTCTTGAGGATCTTGTTGAGGGCGGCGATCAGGCGGACCAGCTCGGCCGCCTCCGCGCGCATCTCCTCGACGTCGGTGTTGGAGATGCGGTACAATTGCAGGGTGACGATCGCGTCGGCCTGCAGTTCGGTGAAGTTGAAGTTGGCGACGAGGTTCTCCATCGCGTCCTTCTTGCCGTTGGAGAAGCGGATCGTCTGGATCACTTCGTCCAGGACGTCGACCATCTTGAGGAAGCCGTCGACGATGTGGCGGCGCTTCTCGGCCTTCTGGAGGTCGTAGTTGGAGCGGTTGCGGACGACTTCCTTCTGGTGGACGATGTAGCCGTCGAGGATCTCCGCAAGCGACATCTGCTTGGGCGACTTGTTGGAAATCGCGACCATGTTGTAGTTGAAGGACAGCGACAGGTCGGTGTTCTTCATCAGGTAGGCGAGGACGACGTCGGAAGCGATGCCCTTTCCGATCTCGATCACGATCCGGAGCCCTTCGCGGTCCGATTCGTCGCGGACCTCCTCGATCCCGTCGATCTTCTTCTGGGCGCGGATGTCGTCGATCTTGCGGACGAGCTCGGCCTTGTTGACTTCGTAGGGGATCTCCGTGACGACGAGCTGGGTGTCGGAGACGCTGACCTTGGACTTCATCACGATCCGGCCGCGGCCGGTCGAAAACGCCTTCTTGATCTCGGTCGTGCCTTCGACGATCCCGCCGGTCGGGAAGTCGGGACCCTTGATGAACCGCATCAGGTCGTCGACGCCGGCGTCCGGATGGTCGATCTTGTAGAGCACCGCCTCGATCACTTCGTTCAGGTTGTGGGGCGGGATGTTGGTCGCGTAGCCGGTCGCCATGCCCATCGACCCGTTGATCAGGAGGTTCGGGAACTTCGCCGGCAGGACGACCGGTTCGTACTCCTCGTCGTCGAAGTTGGGGACGAGGTTGACGGTCTTCTTCTCGATGTCCTGGAGGATCGCCTCGGCGAACGGTGAAAGGCGCGCCTCGGTATAGCGCATCGCGGCGGCGCCGTCGCCGTCCATCGAGCCGTTGTTGCCGTGCATGTCGATCAGGACGGCGCCCGACTTCCACCACTGGCTCATGCGCACCATCGCGTCGTAGACGGAGGTGTCGCCGTGGGGATGGTACTTGCCGATGACCTCGCCGACGATGCGGGCGGATTTCTTATACGGCTTGTCGGAGGCCATGCCGAGCTGGTTCATGGCGTAGAGGATGCGGCGCTGGACCGGCTTCAGCCCGTCGCGGACGTCGGGCAGGGCGCGGTCCTGGATGATGTACTTGGAGTATTTCCCGAAGCGGTCGCCGATCAGATCCTCGAGGTTGCCCTGGATGATCTTCTCCTCGACGAACTGCTCGACCTTGTTCTTGAGGGAGGCCATCATGCACCCTCCTTGATCTCATAGTCGTCCTCGTCCGCAAACGAGACGTTCGTGTCGATCCATTCCTTGCGCGGCTCGACGTCGTCGCCCATCAGGATCGAGATCCGGTTCTCGGCGTCGGCGAGGTCCTCGACGTGGACCCGGATCAAGGTGCGCGTCTGCGGGTTCATCGTGGTGTCCCACAGCTGCGGCGCGTTCATCTCGCCGAGGCCTTTGTAACGCTGGATGTTGTAGGTCTTGAAGACCTTGCAGATCTGTTCGCGGTCGTCCTCGTTCCAGGCGTACCGGACTTCTTCCTTCTTGCCGAGCCTGGTGATCTTGTACAGGGGCGGGAGCGCGATGTAGACCCTGCCGGCCTCCACGAGCGGGCGCATGTAGCGGAAAAAGAAGGTGATGAGCAGCACCTGGATGTGGGCGCCGTCGGTGTCGGCGTCGGTCATGATGATGATCTTGTTGTAGTTCGCCTTGTCGATCCGGAAATCGCCGCCGAGACCGGCGCCGACGGTCGCGATGATCGTCGCGATCTCCTCGTTCTTGAGGACGTCCTCCATCTTCTGCTTCTCCGAGTTGATGACCTTCCCGCGGAGCGGCAGGATCGCCTGGAAGCGGCGGTCGCGGCCCTGTTTCGCGGAGCCGCCGGCGGAGTCGCCTTCGACCAGGAACAATTCGTTCACCTTTGGGTTCTTCGTGCCGGCGGGCGACAGCTTGCCCGAGAGGACGGTCTCCGTCTTGGAGACCTTCTTCACGAGCCGCGCGTCGTCGCGCGCCTTGCGGGCGGCGTCGCGGGCGTTGCGCGCCATGAGCGCCTTCTCGACGAGCGAGGCGGAGAGCTGGGGCGATTCGACGAGGAAGGTCATCAGCTGGTCGTTCACGACCGTTTCCACCGCGGGACGGGCTTCCGGGCTGCCGAGCTTGTTCTTCGTCTGGCCCTCGAACTGCAGGAGGTTTTCGGGGATGCGGACCGAGATGATCGCCGTCAGGCCTTCGCGGATGTCGGCGCCGTCGAGACCCTCGTCCTTCTCCTTGATCAGGTTCATCTTGCGGGCATAGTCGTTGAAGACCTTCGTGAACGCCGACTTGAGGCCGGTCTCGTGGGTTCCGCCGTCCTTGGTGCGGACGTTGTTGACGAAGGAGATGATGTTCTCGTTGTAGATCTTGGCGAACTGGAAGGCCACCTCGACCTCGATCTCGTTCGCCTTGCCTTCGAAGAAGTGGGTCGGATGGACGACCGTCTTGGCGGCGTTCATGAAATCGACGAAGGCCTTCAGACCGTCGTTGTAGAGATACGTCTCGCGGACCTTCGAGCGCTCGTCGACGAGCTGCATGCGCAGCCCCTTGACGAGGAACGCGCTCTCGCGGAGGCGTTCCTGGAGCGTCTGGAAGTTGAAAAGGGTCGTCGAAAAAATCGTCGGATCCGGTTTGAACCAGACTTCCGAACCGATTTTCCGCGATTCGCCGATGACGATCAGGTCCTTGACCTTCTTGCCCCGCTCGAAGCGCATCTGATACTGGAGGCCGTCGCGGTGGACGGTGACCTCGAGGAACTCCGAGAGGGCGTTCACGGCCGAGGCGCCGACGCCGTGGAGGCCGCCGGAGACCTTGTAGGCCCCGCCTTCGCCGCCGAACTTGCCGCCGGCGTGCAGCTTCGTGAAGATGACTTCGACGGCCGACATGCCGGAGCTGTGCATGTCGACGGGCATGCCTCTGCCGTCGTCGGTGACGACGATGGAATTGTCTTCCTTGACGACGACCTTGATGTTGGAGCCGTATCCGGCGAGGACCTCGTCGATCGAGTTGTCGACGATTTCCCAGACGAGATGATGGAGTCCGCGCGCGTCGGTGCTGCCGACATACATGCCGGGCCGTTTACGTACGGCTTCAAGGCCTTCGAGGATCTGAATCGATTGGGCGTTGTAGGTGTTCGTGATTTTTTCGCTCATGCCGATATTCCCCTTTTTCTCCCTTTCATTATACCAAAACTTTCACTGTTTTTATACTTTATTTTGCCCGGCCGCATGATATAATGTAGCCCATGAAAGGGGTGTCGCCCTTGGCTTACGCACTCGTCGTGATCGCCTATCTGCTCGGATCGATCCCGTTCTCGCTTCTCCTCGGCCTCATGTTCCAAGACAAGGACATCCGCAAGTTCGGCAGCGGCAATCTCGGCACCACCAACGCCTTCCGCGTCTTCGGAAAGCCGATCGGCTTCGCCGTCCTCTTCGCCGACACGCTCAAAAGCGGCCTGATCGTCTTCCTGATCCTGAACACGGGGTTGTTCGACGGCGTCACGCTCTTCCATCCGCTCGTCTACGGCGTCGCTTCGGTCGTCGGCCACTGCTTCCCGGTCTGGCTCAAGTTCAAGGGCGGGAAGGGCGTCGCCACTTCCTTCGGGCTCTTGCTTGCGTACAATCCGTGGATCGCCCTCACGCTCCTCGCGGTATTCCTTCTCACCGAATACCTGACCCGCTACGTCTCCGTCTCCTCGACCGTCGGAGCGGTCTCCTCGGTCATCCTCGTGACCGCACTCCATTTCCTGTGGCGCCCCGACCTCGGACTCGTGATCGCGACGGTCGCCTCCGCGGGCATCATCATCTTCCGTCACCGGGCGAATTACAGGCGTCTGCGCGCCGGGACGGAGAACCGCGTCCACCTGTTCGACCTGCTCGACCGCATCCTCAAGAAGCCGTCCTGATCGGGATGTTCCAAACAAAAAGCGCATCCGCGGATGCGCTTTGATGTTTGTTAAGACTACTTGGCCTGCTTCATCGAAGCCATGACCTGACGGACCTGTTTCTCAGAGGGGGTGCGCCCCATCTGCGACATCATCGCGCGGATCATGTTCTCGTTCACCGGCGGGTTCTTCTCGAGATAATTCTTGAAGACCTTGCGCGAAATGAAAAATCCGGCCACGCCTCCGGCCAGCAACGCCACGATTCCAATGATCAATACTTGCCACCAAACCATATCATCCAGCTCCTCTCGGCTGTCTTCTATTGTATCAAAACCGCATCCCGATATCAAGCGGAATCGTCCAAAGACGTACCCGGTCGAACGTGCGCTTTTTTCCGGTTCCGCTTTACAAAAACCGGTGTTTCGGTTACAATACGTACGTGTCACCAACATATCCCTTGGGAGGAACCACCATGCCGAGAAAAATCCTGGATACCTGCATCGCTTGCGGAACCTGCAAGTCGAACTGCCCGGTGGACTGCATCGCCGAAGGCCCGATCTACGTCATCGACGCCGATCAGTGCATCGACTGCGGCGTCTGCGAAGCGAACTGTCCGGTCAGCTGCATCATCGTCGAATAACCGCATCCCCCAAGAAACGACGCCAACGGGCGCCGTTTTTTGTTTCATGCCGCATTATCGGGGGCCGCCTTGACAAACCGCACGGCAATGCATATGATGGAAACGTACATCGTTCTCTATTCATTCAAAGATGCGCCTTGAAGGGGACCCAAAATGAGACGGAGAATTCTGCTGGCCGCAATGATGATGTGTGTCCTGTCGGCGTCGCTTTCCTGCCGGAAGTCGACCACGACGGATCCCGAATCGGAATGGAACGCGCTTTCGGCGCCGAACGAGATCTTGTTTTCGCAACCCGCGTCCACCTCCGGAAGCGCGTTTTCGATCACCGCGGCGGAAACCTACGACGCGATTCTTTCGCACGACGGGCTCGAGCGCCTGATCGACATCGTCGATGCCGAACTGCTCGCTTCATATCTCGCCGAAATCACCGATGAAGAAACGGCCGCGATGACGCAAAAGATGACCGACAACGCGCAACTGGATCCGATCTACCGGACCAGCAACGCGCTCCTTGCGAATATCATCTCCATCTACAAACAGTACGCCGGAGCCATTCCGCTCACGGCCGGGATCGACCCGGTCGAGCTCGCCGTCGCCCGCGAGCGCTATACCGCCGCATCGACCGATTCCGGTCCCGCGCCGGATGCCTCGGACATCGCCGCCGCGATGGCGCAGCTCCGCTACGATTACGGATTCACGATCCACGACCGGTTACTCGCCGTGCAGTATCATGCCCGATACGCCCTGTCGGCCGCGGCGGACGGCGCCGATCCGTCGGCGCTCGCCTCGCTGTCCGGCACCCCGGAACAACCGGACACGGGATTCACCCTCACGCCCGACGATTTTCTGACGAGATCGCTCGCACATAACCTGATCCCCTGCCTGCTGCGCGCCATCGAACGGAAGGTTCTGTTGGACCCGGTCCACTTCACGCCCTTGTTCGGCGAGGAAACCGACCTGCAAGAAAACGATCGGCCCGCCATGCGGGCGCTCCGCGACCAAACCGCCGCGATCCAAGCCGCGTATGAAGCGGGCGCGGGCGCGAACGGCGATACGCTCCGTCTCTTCCCTTACGACAACTATGACGAATACCTGTTCGACTTGTATGGCGTCCGAAACGCGGACGACCTGCTCGAAGCCCTGGTGATCGCGAAGGTCAAGGACGCGATGACCGCGATGCTCGTCATGGATGAACTCGACACGCTGAAGGATCGTGTCGACGACCGTCAGAATCTGTCCTTCGATCTCGTCGCCGACATGCTGGTCTTCGACATCGACGTAAATGGCAACGGGCTTTTCGACGACGACTACGAATCCTATCGGAGCATGCATGGTCAGTGGTTCGGGTTGATCGAGCAGGAAACCGCCCTCAAGTCGGCCGTCGACGCGTGGTTCCTCGCACATCCGGACGCCGACATCCGGGCGCTTTTCACGGCGTACCGGGCGGCGGACGCCGCGGATCCCGTCTTCGGTCCGTTCGTCGCGTACGGTTTCCGCGCCGCGATCGTCCCCTTGCGATCCTATGACGCCCCGGACAGCGGACGCGTCGCCAATTTTGGACCGAACGGGCTGGAAACCCAATTCGCCTATGCGACCCTGTCACAAATCCGTACCGTCTACCGGACCTTGATCGCGGAGGCGGCGCCCTCCGTCGCGCGGACGCCGTGTTTTTCGATGGCCGACGGAATCGCCGTCATCGAAGCCGCCGACGCGGCCGCGATCGATTTTCCGGGCTTCCGGTTTGCGGAATCCGACCCCGCCCACCCCGTCTATCCAATCGGTTCGTCCAACACCGGAATCGGCGTCACGGAGGCGCAACTCGCCCTGTATCTTGACCGCTACCGCGCGATGCGCCTGTACGGGATGACATCCGAGAACGAAGCGGCCGTCGAAGCTTTGATCGGCGCGTCGATTCCCGACCTGCCCGAAAGCGTCCTCGCCGCCTGCGAGTATTATGTCGCTTCGGCGCTCGATCTCATCTTCACTCACGATTTTTACCTTTCCGGCATCGCTGCCGCTTGTCTTGGCGGGACGATCGCGACGGGAACCTACGTCGCCTCGGATTCTTTGGAAAGGATCGGGGAATTCGATTCTTTCGTCGCGGTGTACCGAATGCTCTACTATCGCTTTCCGATGGGCGATGAGGCTTTGTCGTAAGCCAAGCCGAACCGGCGTCCGAAGAATCGGATCCGTTTCGTCCATCCTCGCGGGATCGCGCGTCGAAGGGCTTCGCAAGCGAAAGTTGAAAAAGACTCCCGATTCCGGCTGGTGCCGAGATCGGGAGTCTTTTTCATGAACGCTATTTGCGGAAATACGTGGCGACGCGGCGGAGCGAGGCGAGGAGCACCTCGTCCTCTTCGACCTTGAGGTCCTCGAAGATCGAGTCGATCATCTTCGCGTGGAACGCGGAATGGATCTCGAGCGTCTTGACGGCGCTCGGCGTCAGTTCGACGAGCACCTTGCGGCGGTCGTCCTCGGGACGCTTGCGGACCACGAAGCCCTTGTTGGCGAGGGTTGCGACGGAGGTCGTGAGCGAGCCGACGGTGATGCCGAGTTTGGCCGCGATCTGGGTCATCGACGGCTCGGGGACGTTTCCGACCGCTTCGAGGACGTGGATTTCCGTCATCGACAAAGACACCCCGGCGTTGCGGAGCGCCTCCTCCTCGATCGCGAGGATGCGGTTGAAGATTTCGACGAGCAGTTCGTTGATCAGTTTTTTGGCTTCGCTCATGGGGTCGGTTCTCCTGGCTCTTGATTATTGGTTGACGATGTAGCCCAGTCCCATCGTGCCGGGTCCGGCATGGCAGCCGACGACCGGGGTGAGGGGGACGAGCTTGACGTCCTTGAGGCCGTGCTTCTCTTCGAGTTCGTCCTTGAGGTCGGCGACGACGTCGAAGTTGTTGGTGTAGATGATGAAGGCTTCGACCGCCTTGCCGGCGATTTCCGCGAGGAAGCGGTTGAGCATCTCCTCCCGGGCCTTCTGGGTGGTGCGAATCTTCTCGATCGTCGCGACTTTTCCGTCCTTCGTGACTTCCAGGAGCGGTTTCAGCTTCAGCAGGGATCCGAAGAAGCCGGCGGCGTTGGACAGACGGCCGTTCTTGACGAGGTACTTGAGGGTGTCGACGCAGACGAAGATGTGGTGGTTGTCGCGGATCTTCCCGAGTTCTTCGAGGATCTTCTCGGCGGGGACGTTCTGGTCGGCGAGCTTCTGCGCGAGGTTCGCCATCTTCGCTTCCGGATAGCTCACGGTCTTCGAGTCGAACACGTGGACCTTGACGCCTTCGATCATCTTCGCCGCCAGCACGGCGTTCTGGTAGGTGCCGGAGAGCTTTTCGGAGATCGAGATCGCGATGATCTCATCGCAGCCCGCCGCCTTCATCTCTTCGTACATCTTCAGGATGTTCCCGGTCGACGTCTGCGCGGTGCGCACGTTCAACTCGGGGTTTTTGATCAACATGGCGTAGAAGTCATCCGCGTTGATGTCGACGAAATCCTCGTACTCCTTGTCTTCGACCATGAGTACCGATCGATAGACCCGGATGCGTTTGTCGTGGACGGCGTAATCGATGCCCGAGTTGCCGCACACGGCGATGCCGATTTTGCTCATTAGTTTCGCTCCTTGTCGTCATTGTCTGACATTGCTTTGAATTTCAAACAATAATATATCATGCCCGGAGCGGAAATGCAAGAGCAATGAATGCGATTTCTCAAAGAGTCACGTACGGATCGGTATCGATGGCGGAAACGACGACTTTGACGTCGGGAAACGCTTCGGAAAGCTCTTCGGCGACGGCGCTCTTGAAGATCTTCTCGGCGTAATGGCCGACGTCGAGGACCGACAGTCCCATCTGCGCGCAGTCGAGCGCGGTGTGGTAGGTGACGTCGCCGGTGACGTAGAGGTCGCATCCCTGGCGTTTCGCCTGGCCGACGTGGTTGGACCCGGAGCCGCCCGAGACGCCGACCGTCGCGACGTTCTTGTCGAGCTGCCCGATGAAGCGGGCGGAGCCGATCCCGAGCGCGTTCTTGACCTTCAGGATGTAGGACGACATCGACTGCGGGTCGATCGTGCCATAGCGGCCGATGTTCTCCGTCTCGTCGAGCAGCTTCGGATCGCGGATCCCGAGCAGTTTGGCGAGCCGGTCGTTCATCCCGCCGTCGGCGAGGTCGTAGTTGGTGTGCATCGCATAGAGCGCGATGTCGTTCTTGATCAGCTTGTCGATCATCCAGCCGCGCGGGCTTTCGGTCGCGACCGAAGAAACCGGCTTGAAGATGAGCGGATGGTGGGTGACGACCAGGTCGGCCTTGAGCGCGATCGCTTCCTTCACGACGTCCTTCGTCACGTCGAGCGTGACGAGGACGACGGAGGCCCTGCGGTTGAGCGAGCCGACCTGCAGGCCGACGTTGTCCCATTCGTAGGCGAGCGTTTTGGGGTACTTCGTTTCCAGATGCTTGACGACATCGACGAGATTGATCATAGGAGCTCCTTCAGGGCCGCGATGCGCCGCTCGAGGTCTTCCGCGCGGGCGGGGTCGAGGGTGCGTTTGCGGCCGCTTTCGAGTTGATGCAGGCGCATCGCCAGATAGGCGCGGAACACCGGATTCCCGGCTTGCAGGATGTACGGACCGAAGGCGCGCTCGGCGTCCGTAAGCTTCATCGGGCCCTTGACGGCGGTGACGATCTGGTAGTGTTTACCGCGCTCGCGGACGAACGCCTCGGCCGTGATCGAAAAGCCGTTCCGCTCGAGCCAAAGGCGCGTCGCGGCGGGTTCCGAATGGGGGCCGAGGATCAGCCGCCTGACATTCTGGAGGTCGGCGGCGCCGAGGATCTCGGCGATCGTGATCCCGCCGAGGCCGAGGACGGCGACGACGTCGCAGCCGTGGTCCGGCGGGAGGCCGTCGGCCAGCACCGGACGGATCGAGGATTCGAGGCCGGCGGCCGCGATGTTCTCGCGGGCGCGGGCAAGCGGGCCGGGCTTGTCGTCGATCGCGACGGCGCGCTTGGCGAGGCCGCGCCGGACCGCTTCGATCGAAAAGAAGCCGTGGTCGGCGCCGACGTCGGCGAGGCACTCCGCACCGGTGAGGAAGGCGAGGGCGGCTTCGAGCCGGGGACCGAGGTCGCTCATGGCCCTAGTGGTTGTTCGTGAAATCCTTGAGTTTCTTGGAGCGCGACGGATGGCGCAGCTTGCGCAGCGCCTTGGCTTCGATCTGGCGGATGCGCTCGCGCGTCACGCCGAATTCCTTCCCGACCTCTTCGAGGGTGCGGGTGCGGCCGTCGAGCAGCCCGAAGCGCATGCGGAGGACCTTCTCTTCGCGGTCCGTGAGCGTCTCGAGGACGGCGTCGAGCTCGCGCTTCAACATTTCCTTCGAGGTGTATTCGTAGGGCGTGAGGGTGTCGGGGTCGGCGATGAAGTCGCCGAGCGAGGAATCTTCCTCCTCGCCGACGGGGCTTTCGAGCGAGATCGGCTCCTGCGCGACCTTCTGGATGATCTGGACCTTCTCGACCGAGATGTGCATCTCGGCGGCGACTTCGTCCGGATAGGGCTCGCGGCGCAGCTTCTGGGTCAGCGTGCGCTGGGTGCGCACGAGCTTGTTGATGGTCTCGACCATGTGGACCGGGATCCGGATCGTGCGCGCCTGGTCGGCGATCGCGCGGGTGATGGCCTGGCGGATCCACCAGGTGGCGTAGGTGGAGAACTTGAAGCCCTTCGTGTGGTCGAACTTGTAGACGGCCTTCATCAGGCCCATGTTGCCTTCCTGGATCAGGTCGAGGAACTGCATGCCGCGGCCGACGTAGCGTTTGGCGATCGAGACGACGAGGCGGAGGTTCGCCTCGACGAGCTTCTTTTCCGAAAACTGGCCGCGCTTGTAGAGTTCTTCGACCTCGACGCGTTCTTCGTCGGGGACCGTCTCGCCGGCCTGGATGCGGACATCATAGGCTTCCTTCGCCTTGCGGGCCCGCGAGATGAGCGTCGCGAGTTCGTATTCCTCGTCATTGGACAACAGTTCGACGCGGCCGATCTCCTTCAGGTACATGCGGACCGGGTCGTTGGTGGGCGTCTTGACCGAGAGGTCGAGCTTGATCGGGACCTCTTCCTCCGCCTTGGCCTCGGCGGGCTCTTCGCCGGCCACCACATCGCCCTCGATGATGTCGATGTTGGCCTCGGCGAAGATGTTGTAGATGTTGTCTATCTGGTCGGGCGTGAGCTCGACGTCCTGCAGGGCCTCGGCGATGTGATCGCCGGCCAGGTACCCCTGCTCGCGTCCCTCTTCCACGAGCAGACGGACCTCGTCGATGGCCATCTCGGAGA
>CAIMSF010000071.1 GCA_903844055.1 uncultured bacterium | reverse complement strand
GGGCGCGATCGACCGGCTCGATGCTTCGGCGCCGCCGGCGGTGACGGAATGGATGTCCGTCGTCGCGCCGCCGACGTCGGCGACCACGAGGTCCCCGATCGCCTTTTGGAGGAGAAGGGATGCGTTCATCACCGCGCCGGGCGTGGGCAGGATCGTCCCGCCGATGCGTTCGCGGATCCTTTCCATGCCGGGAGCCTGGATGATGTGGCGTTCGAAGACGTCCTGGATGATGCGCCGCGCGTCGTCGACGCGAAGCTGGTCGATCCGCGGATAGACGTTCTCCGCGATCGTCAGCCAGCATTCCATCCCGTGGTCCGCGAAGGCTTGCATGACGGCGTCGCGCGCGTCGATGTTGCCGGCGAAGACGACGGGTACGGGAAGCCGAAGCGAGGCGATCGCCGCCGCGTTCGCGATCGCCGTCCGGCGGTCGCCGTGTTCGACGCCGCCGGCGATCATGACGATGTTGAGCCCGAGCGCGCGGATGCGTTTGAGGTCGTGGTCCTCCAGCAATCCCGAGGTGACGAGCTTGAGGTTCGCGCCGGCTCCGAGCGCCGCTTCCTTGGCGGCGCGCGCGGTCATGTCGTGGACGAGGCCGTGGACGCTCATCTTGAGCCCGCCCGCGGCGCTCGAGCATGCGAACGTCTCGCGCGCTTCGATGCGGTCGGCCCCCAGGCGGATCCGCAGGTCTTCGATCGCGTCGGCGAGGCCGACGTTGACGTCCCCCTGGAGGACGGACGTCGGTGCCCGTCCCTGACCGAGGCAGCGCGGGATGCCGGCGATGCCGTCGATCGCCGTCGCTTTCGTCGTGGTGCTGCCGATCTCGGCGACGAGGACGTCGATCTTCATGGTTTGCGCTTCTCGCGGAGCCGGCGCACCAGGAAGGAAGCGACGTGGACGCCGTGGGTGCCGCGGCCGAATCCGGCGTCGAGTCCCTGTTTCACGGCCAGATCGGGAGTGACCTGGGTGCCGCCGCCGATGATGACGAAGCGGTCGCGGACGCCCTTCTCGATCGCATAGTCGCAGATTTTCTTCATGTTGCGGTAATGGACGTCGTCATGCGAGATGATCGTCGACAGGAGGATTGCGTCGGCGTCGGACTCGATCGCCGCGTCGACCAGCTTGTCGACGGGGACGGAGGTGCCGAGATACTCGCACTGGATGCCGTACTTCTCGATGCCGCCGTGCTTGATGTCGATGATTTCCCGGAGTCCGACGGAATGTTCGTCCTCGCCGACGGTGGCGGCGACGACCTTGACGGGGCGATCCTTCACGAACGCCGTGATCTCCGCGTCGGACAGGAGGTCCGGCGGGAGCGGGATCGACAGCGACGCCACATCGACGTCGAAGGCGTAGGTGCCCTTGATCTGGACGCGCGTGGCTTCGGCGGGATGAAGGATCTCGCGGTGGATGACCTCGACATCGGATAGGTTCATCCGGCGGCCGATTTCCAGGGCGGCCGCGGCCGCGATGGCCTCGGCGGCCGGAATCGTCAGGTCGACGACCACGGTGCCGTCGCCGGACCACTGGACTTCAGGCCGCAGGACGGACCCGCCGCGATACCGCTCGACATCCTTCATGCGGCGTTCGACGTTGTCTTCGGGATCGAGTTCGTCGACATAGACGATCTTGTTCCGGTCGGTGAAGGTCGATCCGCCGATCGTGACGGAGGGGTCGTCGCTTTCGCTGAGCCCATACTGGGCGACGTTGTTGTTTCCGAAATGGAACGGGACCGGGGCGAAATAGTCGGGATCGCGCTCAAAGACCGTCCCGGCGCCGATGCCCCCGCCCAGCTTGCGGACCATCCCGTCGCCGTTGCGTTCCGGATAGATCCCCGAATCGATGAAGAAACCGGCCTCGACCCCGGCGAAGTATCCGCCGGTTTCGAGCATGTCCTCGAAGAACAAGACCGCCCGTTCCTTGATTTCGCGGACCCGTTCCTGCATGTAGCCGTCGGTGCGGACGGCGACGCAGTCGAGCAATCCGTCCATCCCGACGAGCGCTTGTTTCGCGGTGTCGCAGGCTTCGATGTTGTACATGTGCCAGGGGACGTTGCGCCCTTCGTCGGGGGTGATCGTCGACTGGATGTCGGCGGACGTCAGTTTCGAGACGACCATGTTGAGGACGTGCGTGACGGTCGCCTCGCGCGTCGAGGACTCCATGTATTTCGTGTTCATCTGCGCCCGCATCCGGTATCCGTCGAACAGGTCGCGGATCGCGACCGCATAGGGCAGGTTCAGTTTGAGGTCGGGGGCGGGAGAGGCCGCCGGCGGCACGGTGGAGAGGGCGATGTTTTCCTTCTTCATCCCCGCCTTGACCGAATAGGCGCAGTTGACGGCGTGCTGGACGAGCAGTTCGGGCATCACGTTCCACGCGACCTTGGCGGTCGCGTTGGCGTTGTGCGCGCCGTCGATCTGCAGCATGTCCGCGCCGGCCATGATCTTCTTCGATTCGGCCGCGTCGACGAACGAGCGGACCATGTTGATGTTGCGGTAGAGGACGTTGTACTGCGGGTCCTGGTGGGCGCCGTTGACGCCCTCTTCGGCGTACATCACGGCGATCTCGGGTCCGGCGACGCCGGAAACGTAGGAATGGAAGTTGATCGGACGACCGACTTCGTCCTCGATCAGGTCGAGGGCTTTGCGCGAGGCGCGCACCTGCTTGCGGGTGATCGGCACGCCGCCGACGCCTTGTGGCGTCCCTTCGACGAGACCGTCGAAGTGGGACTGGCCGGCGGTGCGGATGACCATGATGTGGTCGGCCCCGTGCCAGGCGGCCATCCGCATCCGGCGGATATCGTCCTCGAAGCGGCCGGAGGCGATCTCGGTGGTGATCACCGGCATCGGCTGGGGGTCGATCCCG
>CAIMSF010000070.1 GCA_903844055.1 uncultured bacterium | reverse complement strand
GACCGCCGACGCGCCGGTTTTCGAACGGATCGTCGACGTCCTCGCCTGGAAGGCACGCTACGCCGCCGGCCACCCGGAGGCGACCAAACTGCTGCTCGAGGCGTTCTCGGCGCCGCCGGGCGGATGCGCCGAAGCGATCCGCGGCCGCGCCGCCGACCTCGCGAAGGTGAGCATCCGCCGCTTCTTCGGAGAACTCGACTGGAGCCGGTTTCGGCCGGAATTGTCAAGGGAACAGGTCTACCGCATCCTCGAAACCGCCGCGAACGGCCTGCAGGCGACTTACGTGCGGGCGGGCATCGACGTGCGTTACATGGAATCGATCCGGAACGACAGCATCGCCTTCATGAAGACGGTGATCCGGGGAATGGAGCAGCAAGATGGACAAGGCGTTTGAGATCAAGGATTTGACGTTCACGTACCCGACCGCGAAGGAAACGACGATCAAGGGCATTTCGTTCGCGGTCAAGAAAGGCACCATCTTCGGTTTGCTCGGCCCTTCCGGCGCCGGCAAGTCGACGACCCAGAAGATCCTCGCGAAACTGCTCTGGGACTATCAGGGCGAAGTCAAGTACTTCGGCCGCGACCTGCGCGACTTCGGGAAGGAATTCTACGAGCGGGTCGGCGTCGGCTTCGAGATGCCGGTCCACTTCAACCGCCTCACGGCGCGCGAGAACCTGACCTATTTCGCGGGTTTGTACAAGACCAAGGTCGACTGGGTTCAGCTTCTGACGCGCGTCGGGCTGAAAAACGACATCGACAAGCCGGTCGGCGAATTCTCGAAGGGCATGAAGGTCCGGATGAACTTCGTCCGCGCGCTCTTGAACGACCCCGACTTCCTCTTCCTCGACGAACCGACGAACGGGCTCGACCCGTCGAACGCGAAGATCCTGAAGGACATGATCCTCGAGATGAAGGCCGCCGGGAAGACGATCTTCATCACGACCCATCTGATGGGCGACGTCGAGCAGCTTTGCGACGAGGTCGCCTTCATGACGAAGGGCGCGATCTCCGAAGTGTCCTCGCCGCGCGAGCTCAAGCTGCGCTACGGCAAGAAGGAGGTCGTCGTCGAGTCGATCGCCTTGGCGGGCGAACGCAGGACGGTCTATCCGCTCGAGGGCATCGGCGAGAACGCCGCCTTCCTCGACGTCCTCAAGCAAGAACGCGTCGTGACGATCCACTCGGGCGAGACGACGATGGAGGACATCTTCATCAAAGTGACGGGTGAAGCCAAGTATGAATAACTTCTTCCGGCTCCTCGCCGGGGAATTCCACCGCCTCGTCAAGTACCGCATCCTCTTCTTCGGTCTCTTGGTCTCGGCGATCTGGATCCTGATCCTCGGCCTGTCCGCCCCCGCGGAGGCGGAAATGCTCTTTCCCCTGCTCGTCGTCACCGACACCGGCATGATGTCGATCGCCCTGCTCGGCGCCTCCTTCTTCTTCGAGAAGCAGGAAAGCACCCTCAAGACGCTGCTCGTCGCGCCCGTCTCGCTCTCGCAGGTGCTCGCCGCGAAGGTACTCGCCGCGATCGCCTCGGGGATCATCTCGTCGATCTGCATCATGGTGGCGGCGTGGGCCTTCCACGGATTGACCGTGAACGTCGTCGCGATCATCTCCTATACCATCCTCGCCGTCGTCGCCCACACCGCGATCGGCTACGTGCTCGCCCTCGCCTCGCGCGACTTCATGAGCTTCTTGATGAAATACATGGGCATGGTCATCCTGTTCATCGTGCCGCTGATCCTCGTCCCGCTCGATCTGCTGCCGGGCAACTGGATCTACCTCGGCATGCTGTCGCCGATGTATGCGACCGACGTGCTGATCGAAAGCCTCTTCGAGGCCGTCGAACCCGTCAGGGTCGCCATCGCCGCGGTCTGGCTCTTCATCATCGGCGGGACCGTCTATCCGCTTGTCGTCTATCCGCGCTTCCGGGCGAAAGCGATCGAGGGGTGAAACCATGAAAGCCTTCGCGAAACTCCTAAAATATGAACTGAAGACGCTGCTCCACGACCCGATGAACGCCTTCATGCTGTTCTATCCGGTGATGATGCTCTTGATCATGGGCTGGCTGTTGCCGGCGATCCTCGACAAGAGCGGCGCCGCCTCGAACGCCCGGACGATCACCCTGTTGATCGGTTTCGTCGTCGCCATCTCGCTCGGCGGCTACATGATGGGGGCGCTCCTCGGCTTCTCGCTCCTTGAGAACAAGGACGAGAAGACGCTCTGGTCGATCGCCGTGACGCCGATCACGGTCGCCGGCTACGCCTGGTTCAAGACGGCCTACGCGTTCGTCTTCGCCTTCCTCGGCAACCTCGTGATGACGGGCGGGCTCAAACTCTTCTTCGCCGACGCCTTTACCGTTGAGTACGGGGGCGTCACGATCGGCCTCTTCGACAACATCACGTACTTCCAGATCGTCGTCTTCTCCTTCGTCTCCTCGATCATCGTCCCCTTCATCGGCGCCGTCTTCGCTGGCGTCGCCAGGAACAAGATCGAAGGATTCGCCTTCGTCAAGGGGGGCGCCCTCATCGTGATGATCCCGATGCTCGCCCTGCTCGATTCGCTCATGGGCTGGAAACAGTATTTTCTCGGCATCGCGCCGAACTTCTGGCCGGTCAAGGCGCTGCTCAACCTGGCCTTGTCCACGTCCAATCCCGCCGATCTCGGCTTCTGGTGGTACATGCTGATCGGCACATTGTATCCGCTCGCGCTCGGTCTTCTTGCGATGCGCGCCTTCATCCGCAAGTCAGGTCTCAAGTAGGAGGTATCGTCATGCCGTGGTGGGGATATGTTCTCATCGTCGTGGGCGTCATCGCCCTCGGCGCCCTGAAACTCTACGCCTGGAACCGGATCAAATCGAACAAGTCCGGCAAAGGGAGAGCCGCCGGTCATCCCGACGAAGACTGATTTCCATGCGAAAACGCGCCTGCGGGCGCGTTTTCTTCTTGCGCGAATCCCTTGACACTTTCACCAAATATTGTATAGTTGATATGATAGATTCATTCGGAGGTATCCACCCATGCCCAAAACCATCCTCGTCGTCGGCGGCGTCGCCGGCGGCGCGACCGTCGCGGCGCGTCTGCGCCGGCTCGACGAAACCGCGAAGATCGTCGTCTTCGAACGCGGCGAGTACATCTCGTTCGCCAACTGCGGTCTTCCCTATTATATCGGCGGCGTCATCAAGAACCGCGAAAGCCTGATCGTCCAAACGGTCGAAGAGATGACGTCGAAGTTCGCCCTCGACATCCGCATTCAAAGCGAGATCACCGCAATCGACCGCGCGAACCATGCGGTGACCGTGAAGAAAGCGGACGGCACCACCTACGTCGAAGCCTACGACAAGCTCGTCCTGTCGACCGGCGCGGCGCCGGTCTTCCCGCCGATCCCCGGGATCCGCGAGGCGAAGAACCTCTTCACCCTGCGCACCATCCCCGACACCGACGCGATCCATGAATTCATCGAGAGGGAAAAACCCGCCCGCGCGGCCGTCATCGGCGGCGGCTTCATCGGCCTCGAGATGGCCGAGAACCTCCACGGCCTGGGCATCGACGTCACGATCGTCGAGATGGCCGACCAGGTGATGGCTCCCGTCGATTTCGAAATGGCCTCGATCGTCCACCGCCACATCGGCGACATGGGCGTGACGCTAATCCTGAAGGACGGCGTCAAGTCGTTCGCCGACGCCGGGAAGACCGTCGTCCTGGCCAGCGGAAGGACCGTCGCGACCGACCTGATCGTCTTCGCGGTCGGCGTCCGTCCCGAGAACCAGCTCGCCAAGGCGGCGGGACTCGTGATCGGCGCCCGCGGCGGAATCGTCACCGACCACCGTATGACGACCTCCGATCCCGACATCTACGCGGTCGGCGACGCGGCCGAGATCACCGACTATGTCTCCGGCGGAAAGACGATGATCGCCCTCGCCGGACCCGCGAACAAGCAGGCCCGCATCGTCGCCGACGCCATCTGCGGCAAGGATGACCGCTACGAAGGCGCCCTCGGCACCTCCGTCGCGAAGGTCTTCGACCTCACCGTCGCCGCCACCGGGATGAACGAGAAGGCCCTCAAGGCCGCCGGACTTCCCTACCGCGCGCTCCACACCCATCCCGGCTCCCACGCCGGCTACTACCCCGGCGCGGAGACGATCTCGATGAAACTCCTCTTCCACCCCGAAACCGGCGCGATCTACGGCGCGCAGGCGGTCGGGGGCGAAGGCGGATGCAAGCGCATCGACGTGATCGCCACCGCCATCTACGCCAAACTCAAGGTCACCGACCTCGCCGACCTCGACCTCGCCTACGCCCCGCCGTATTCCTCGGCGAAGGACCCGGTGAACATGCTCGGCTACTACGGCGAGAACATCCTCGGCGGTCTCGACGAGACCTACCAGTGGCACGAGGTCGCCGGCCTGGCGGCCGACGGCGCGTACTTCCTCGACGTCCGCGAACCGGTCGAGTTCGAACTCGGCGCGCTGCCCGGCGCCGTGAACATCCCGCTTGGATCGATCCGCGAACGGATCGGCGAACTTCCGAAGGACAAGACCATCCATGTCTACTGCCTCTCCGGGATCCGCTCCCATTCCGCCCTCCGCATCCTCGCCCAACACGGCTTGACCGCGAAGAACCTCGACGGCGGATACAAGACCTGGCAATGTCTCTACGCAACCTGCGAACCCGTCCTCAAGGCGGAGATCGACGACTCCGGCGCCATGAAGGCCGAAGCCACGAAAGAAGGAACGACTCCCATGAACCAACCCGACGCGATCCTCAAGGTCGACGCCTGCGGCCTCCAGTGCCCCGGCCCGATCGTCCAGCTCTACAAAGCGATGAAAGACATGAAGGAAGGCCAGGTCCTCGAGATCACGGCCACCGATCCCGGCTTTTTGAAGGACATCGGATCCTGGGCCGCGAAGACCGGCAACACCCTGATCTCCGCCAACCTCCAGGATAAGGTCGTCACCGCCAAACTCCAGAAGGGCGTCGGCGATTTTGCGAAGAACAAGGACGTCGCCGTGACGGAGAACAAGAACGGCACGACGATCGTCGTCTTCTCGCAGGACCTCGACAAGGCGATCGCCGCCTTCATCATCGCCTCCGGGGCCGCTTCGATGGGCAAGAAGGTCTCCCTCTTCTTCACCTTCTGGGGTCTCAACATCCTCCGCAAGCCGAAACGCGTCAAGGTCAATAAATCCTTCATCGAACGCATGTTCGGGTTCATGATGCCACGCGGCGCGAACAAGCTGCCGATCTCCAACATGAACATGGCGGGCATCGGTCCGCTCATGATCAAGGGCATCATGAAGAAGAAAAACGTCGACTCGCTCCAATGCCTGATGAAGAGCGCGAAGGAGATGGGCGTCAAGATCATCGCCTGCGCGATGTCGATGGACATCATGGGCATCAAGCCGGAAGAACTGATCGACGGCATCGAGATCGCCGGCGTCGCCACCTATCTCGGCGACACCACCGAATCGAACCACAACCTGTTCATCTGATCAATCAAAAAAGTCCTTCCGAAGCGGCAACGCCGATTCGGAAGGACTTTTCTCATTGTTTGGGAACGATGCCGGAACGGATCCGCTTGGCGAGATCGGCGACTTTCGCTTCGATCAGGCGGATCGTCTCGTCCATCGCCGCGTCTCCCTTGCCGGACGGGTCTTCAAGACCCCAGTCTTCGAGGTGGCGGTTCGGGATCCAGGGACAGACGACGCCGCAGCCCATCGTCACGAGGACGTCGATCTCCGGAAGGTCGTCAGTCGTCTTGGGCGATTGGGTCAGGGTCATGTCGACCCCGTGCAGCGCCTTCATGCGGCGCACGGCATCGGGATTGATGCGCGGGGCGACGTGCGTGCCGGCGGAATACGGTTCGATCTCGGAGGAAGCCAGTTTTCGCGTGAGCGCTTCGGCGATCTGGCTGCGGCAGGAGTTGTGGGTGCAGACGAACCCGACTTTAATCTTTTGCTTCATGGGGGAACCATCCCTTCGTGTGGTTGGAAATCTTGACGAGAATGAGCATCGTCGGGACCTCGACCAAGACCCCGACGATCGTCGCGAGCGCGACGGCGGGGGAGAGCGGGAAGAGCGCGATCGCCACGGCGACCGCGAGTTCGAAGAAGTTCGAGGCGCCGACCATCGCCGCCGGGGAGGCGATCGCATGGGGCAGCCGGAGCGCCTTCGCGGCGAAATACGTGAGGAAGAAGATCAGGAAGGTCTGCAGGACGAGCGGGATCGCGATCAGGAGGATGTGGAGCGGATGGGCGAGGATCGTGTCGGCCTGCAGGGTGAAGATGATCACGAGCGTCAGAAGCAGGCCGATCGTGGTGATCGGTTCGAAGCGCTTGATCACGACGTCGTTCAGATACGTTAGCCCGCGTTTCTTGAGGACGAGCGAGCGCGTCAGCGCGCCGAAGAGAAGCGGGACCACGACGAACAGCGCGATCGAGAGGAAGAGCGTGTCGAGCGGGACCGAAAAGCCG
>CAIMSF010000069.1 GCA_903844055.1 uncultured bacterium | reverse complement strand
TACATCTCCTGCGACCCGTCGACGCTGGCCCGCGACGTCAAACAATTCGTCGCGAACGGGTATGCGCTCCGCCGCGTGCAGCCGGTCGACATGTTCTGCCAGACCGCCCACGTGGAGACCGTCTCATTGCTTTCGCTCATATCGTAATAAATGCAAATTCTCAGAAACCGCTAAACCCATTAGTAAAACTTACGAATGACAAGGCATAATCAGTTCATCTAGGCGTTTTTGTAAAAAATTCATTTTGGTTAGGAAAGCAGTAACTTGGGTACGACAGTCCGAAAATGGGTGGCAATACCAACCCTGGAGGGAATTATGAAGACTGATGAAAAAGACTACACCGACCGGCAAATCGACCTCATCACGACGATTGGCTCCGATTGGAGAACAAAAATCGATAATGAATTAAAAAATATTGTTATAACAAATATCGTTGTGTTTGTATTTACAAGCGTTATTATTTGGTCAATGCTTTTTATTAACAGAAACATCTTTATACTCGGGGTTTTCTTCGTTCCTATTATCATTTTAAGTATGATTGTTGACTATGTGAAAAAGGCGAAAGAGTTTATTAAGCTTAAAAGTCAGACTGATTACACAATCGGATTGTTCTTTATGGACCGAGACCCAGGCGTTGTTGGTAGAAGTGATAAAATCAAAAGAAAGATGAAAAAAGACGGATTTATTCTGACGTGCTTGTCATCATCTATGCTTATTGTTTTTTTAGTTGTTTTTATCGTCTATGGAGGAAATCTTCACGATTATTCATCGTTAACTACTATTACTGGCAATCTTGATCATATTTATGTTTTCAATAACGATGCAATCATCTTTAAATTAGAGAACGATTCGACAAGGTACATCGTTGATCCTCTATATGCCAAATATATAGACTCAATGCCGATGATTGACAACACGCAGGCTGGAGACGACGTAGTGTTGTTCGTCGATGGGAAAGATAGCCTTGTGGAAAGAAATGTATATTACGCGGAAATCTCTGGAGTAGCCTATTTTGATAATGATACAATGCAATTGGGCTTGCATGATGAAATGATAATAGGGTATGTCATGGTAGGTTTTGTTTCGATCTTTTGGATTTCGGGATTTTTAATGTATCCAATATATAAGCATTTCTATTACCCAAAAAGTAAAGAAAAAGAAAAATATAATCTAGACTATACCCTAGATGAACTTAATGAGATTCGGATTAAGCATGCGGAAAATACGGGGAATTAGTTTGATCGATTGTGGATTGGCAAAAAAAATGATGAGTGGTTGGCAATATAACTTGTATAGGCGGATGGGAACCAGGGCGTCGGATCGACAGCGAATCAATTTGCATTCACTTCCGTTTACTTGCTCTACAATTTATCTTTGCTACAATATCTGTGGTTGAGGGGAACACCACTTGTGCTAAAACTTTTTACTTCTCAACAATATGCGTTGATTTTCATAGCAATCTGCCCTCCTCCACGCACGTGGAGACGATCGTATTGCTTTCCATGACAACTGACTAATGAGGTTGGGACATGAACGACAAAACAAGTTTGACACCGGATGTCTTTCGCATCAATGCATTGGGTTGGTGCAGCCAAATCGAAGCCTTCATCCGCGACAAGTTCTGCTCCTCGCATCGTGATGGCATCGTCGTAAGCATTTCTGGTGGACTGGATTCCAGCGTGACCGCCGCCTTATGCGTCCGCGCCGTCGGGAAGGACAAAGTGGTCGGAATGATGTTGCCCGAACTGCTTGGAAATCCCGAAGCGAACATATACGGTCGCCTGATCGCCGATCATCTGGATATCAAGACGGTCAAATTCAATATCAGTTCCATCCTGCGCGGGTTGGGAACCGCGGATTTTTTCCTGGCGGCGATATCCGGACGCGAGTTCTGGAAAGCCGGAGTCAACAAGAGTTTGGCGAAGCGGGGGAAATCGGCAGCAAGACAATACGAGGAATTCCTCAAAGGAACGCTTGATGAAGGTGGAAGAAAACTGATCGCCAAAGTCAATGCCAAGCAACGGGCACGGCTCTTGGCGGAGTACAAATTCGCCGACGAACACAACTATCTCGTCGCCGGATCCGCCCACAAGACGGAAGGCACGGTCGGCCTGTTCGTCAAATTCGGGGTCGACGATTGCGCCGACATCATGCCACTCAAAAACATTTACCGCAGCCAGACGCTTCAACTGGGCGAATGTCTTGGAATCCCGAAAGAGATTTTGGGCCGCTCGCCGAATCCCGATATCCTCCCGGGCATCACCGACAAGTACATCGGCTATTTCGATATGGACTACCAGAAGATCGACATGATCATCTGGGGACTAGAGCACGGGATGGACGACGAGTCGATCGCCGCAGCCATTGGCATCGATTCAAAATCCGTGGATTGGATCCGCGAAATCGTGCGGCTCAGTGAGAACTACCACAATCATGACACGGTGCCCCATCTAGAGTAACACCCAGCTCAACCGAAAGTCAAAACAGGTCATCGTGGTCGCAAACGATGTTCGAAGTAACGACGATGACGAATGGTACTGCATTGTACGGCGGTCGAACAGGTATTGTACGCATTTCGAAAACCTTCTGACGTACATGATGATTTCGGCGAGCGCAGCGAAACACTCCACGCACGTCGAGAAAGTCTGCTTGCTGTCGCTTAAGTCATAATGAGAAGAACCGCGGAAAACGCACAGGAGGAAGCATGCGAGAATCAAAGCCGGCCACGATTGAAAACAGATGGGATATCCTCTATGTCGAGTACCCCGAGGTATATGACGCTTTTGTCTCTGTACCCAAACAGCCGCAGATGGTCGAAGTGCTGAAAAGCCATTTCGACCTGAAAGAGAAACTGATCCTCGATATCGGATCGGGGGCCGGGGACTCATCGTTCCAGCTTTCAACCATCTCGAAACGGGTGATCGGACTTGAGCTTGAGGATCACATGAGAAGGATCGCCGAGCGGAAGGCCATCGATTTGAACATGACCAACGTCACCTTCATCAAGGGGACGGCCCTCGACATTCGCCTGCCGGATCAAACCGTGGACGCGTCGGTTGCGATCACCCTGCCGCTTTTCCTCGAGGATGAGATTCGGACCTACATCCGGGAGGCGATGCGCGTCACCAAAACAGGGGGATATGTGATCAACTTGGGAATCGCTCCATTCTGTTATGGAGGCGATCTCGCGGAAACCATCTTGGGCGACGCGAAAGTCACCGAAGAGGATACCGAAGGGGTGGTCGATCGAATCCTAAGAGATGAATTCGGTTTCGCCTATTTCGATTACGAGGCGGTCCAAACCTACGCGTCCGCAGAACACATGATCTCGACCTACGGTTTCATCTTTGGACAGCGGGCGATTGACGAGATCCGCAAGACCGGACGCAAACACGTCATGTGGACATACCGTGTCCATTATCTTGTCAAGTGAGTCGGCATTCTGACATATCCATCCCCAAAATGGATTGAAAAAAAGGCTGCTTGCATTAGTATCATGATTGATGAAGCTACGACAAAAATTGCTACGAAATGATTGCGGTGCAATCCTTTTTTGATTGAAATGGATGATGAGGCCCGGGTCTTTCACGGCCCAGATTGGAGGTGGCGAAGGAATGGATTTCTTATCTTGGCTATTGGAAGGGGACGTATCCCTCCAATATCTCACGCATCGCGATTTCCTACATTCGGACGCGCGTACGCTCGAAAACCTCCAGCAACGCATCTCCAAGGAAGGCTTCGGCGCCCGGTTTTTGACTTGCCGCACGGAGAGCGGACACTGGGGGATCCATTATTATCAACCGAAATGGACGTGCACCCACTATACCCTCCTCGACCTCAAGAGCCTTGGAATCGAACCCGACGAGCCCGCCTGCAAAGAGATGGTTGCCAGGACGTTTCGGGAGTGTCAAAGGCCGGACGGAAGCCTGGATCTATCCAAGTCCGATCTTCCGAGCGACATCGCCATCAACGGCATGGTCCTGGAGTACGGCGTCTACTTCGATCCTCACCAATCCGGCATCCCGCCGTTGATCGACTGGCTGCTTTCGGCCCAGCGGGAAGACGGATCGTACGTGCAACCCGGTACTTCCGCCGACGCCACGCAGCACGTCACCATGTGCGTCCTGGACGGCTTCGGCGAATATCTTCGCCAAGGCCTGACGCACCGGTTCGACGAAGTGCTCGCGGCCGAACGGCGCATGCTGGATTATTTCCTGAGGAATCGTCTGTTCGTGGACCATGACGACCGTCGCTATCGACGCTTGACGTATCCCTTCCGTTATCGCTATGATCTTTTGCGCATCCTCGACTATTGCGCCAAGCGCGAAATCGCCTACGACGAACGGATGCATGGCGCGCTGTCGTGGCTGATTCGGAAATGGCGCGACGACGGCACCTGGACGCTGGAATATTCGCATCCGGGGAACGTGCACTTCGCCATGGAAACGGTGGGACAACCCAGTCGATTCGTCTCTTTGAAGGCCGAACGGATCCGCTCGTTCTATGCGGTTCGCCTCGCATGACAAGGCCGTTTTCGATTGGACGAATCCACTCGTCGAATATCAGATCCCGAAAGCCGCGGACGAGTATTCCGGACTTGCGGAATACGCCTTGTCGCATCATGAGCGTTGGGACAGGAAGGAATATCCGAAAGGGCTCAAGGGGACGGAGATCCCGAACTCGCCACCGTATTCGTCAATCAGGTTCACAAAGCGAAATCAAGATAGATATAAAGGATGCGTTCCATGGAGGAATGTCATGAATTACTTCTTACGTAATCCGGGTATGCTCGTTCTATTATTCATCACTGTCGTCGGGTGGGCGTTATGCGTGCTGGGCGCATTTCGGCTGGTTCGCATCATCAAGGACCGTAGGTCGTTCGGACCCGGAACGAACGATCCCCAAAAAATCGCGTTTTCGGCGATCGCGTTCATCGTGGGACTGTCGATCCTCCTCTGGACTTGGTTCAACGGTTCTTTTTTCATCCCCGACTGACCCCCCTCGACCAGGGGTTCTCATCGCGACCGGCCCATCGTCATGAAGCCGGCCGTCCATTCCGCCGCACGCGACGGCAACCACGCGGGTCTTGTCCCGGAAAGGATCGCCTCATGGAAAAACCATCGAATCTGACCGAGTATGTCGAAACATTGTCCGAACAAGGAAAAGCCTATTTCCACGAACTGGAATCGCTCATCCGCGAAGCGGACCCGGAGGTCCGCGGAACGCTGTTCGTCCATCAGCCGTATTTCTATTCCGCCCGCTACGAAACCGTGAAATCGCATCACCGGCCATCGGTGATGCTGACGTTCTTCAAGGATCATTTGAACGTGTTCGCGCAAGCCAATCGAACATACGAACCGCAGTTGTCCGACTATCGATTCACCGAGAAGCACAACATGCAGATCCGCTATGACCAACCTTTGCATCGAGAACTGTTGGTTTCGCTGTTCAAGGACTCCTTGCATCCCGAGGCGGTTTGACCGCAAACACCACATCCCACCAACCAAAAAACCGCAGACAGTCTCCCTTGTGAGGAGCGCCGTCTGCGGTTTTATGTGGATCCTGAAAGCGAACCGACATGATTCGCCCTTCCTCTCTTCGTTGATTACAGGACGTGATACATGAACCATTCCTTCGCTGCGACATAGCCCAGTTTCTTCGCGATATGGGCGGAGACGTCGTTCGCCGCATCCCAAATCGGCGTGTATCCCCGTTTCAAGGATTCTTCGATGAAATGCGCGCACAACGTCGTTCCGATCCCGCGCAGACGGTGTTCCGCGTTGAAATCGTATTCGACCCTGACATAGAGTTCGACCTCCGTCCCGACGATCGGGTAATTCGTCAGGCAGAAGCCCAAACAAGTCTGCCGTCCGTCGACGAGCGCGAATCCGAACCCGTTCTTCATGAAGTCGCTCACGGTGAAGAACCGCGCGACGACGTCATCCACGATCATCCCGTCCGACAGGTGTTTCGATTCGATCGGAACGATGGCGAGCCCCTCGGGAAGCTTTGATCGCTTCGACCGCACGTGTTCGAGCGACAGGGTGTCGGAACGGAAGAGCACGCGCGGATGCGTCATGACGTTCTCCTTGAAATGAGTTTCGATCGGCCGTCTCCACGCGTTCGAGGACGCGACGATCCAGGAATTCCGATCGAACAGCGAAAACACGTCCGATACCTCGGTTTCATCCGGTTCGCCCAGGAGGAAGTACGCCGGAAACGATTGGAGCGCGACGCAGCGGGGATGATCGAGGGCATCGACGAAGATCCGCGGCGCCAGGTCCCGGATCGCGTATTTCAAAAAGTTCTGGAATACGTCGTAGGAGTCGAACATCCGATAATAGGAGGAGAGCCCTTCCTTGATCTCGATCATGGCTTGACCTCTTTTTGATACTTGTGGATGTAGTCGAGGAACCGGTAGTCGTTTTCCGCGCCCACCTTGGTGATGATGATCTCGAAGATCGTATAGAGATATCCCTTCGAAAGATTGGAGTATTCCACGAGGATGCGGAAATCCTCCAGGAATTCGTCGAGCGAGCGAACGTCGCGCTTGACGTCCGTCTTCCGGAGCAGCTCCGGCGTGCTGGTGACGACATAGGTCTTCTTGCGAATCGCGGCCACGTCGAGGAACTTGCCCCGGATGTAGTCGAGGACCGTCGGATCGGCATCGCTCAGTTTATGGGAGAGGGTGCGTACGTCGAGGTTTTCCGCATAGAACTCCGCATGCCCCTGGAAGAAGACGACGAGTTTCTCCTTGACCTTGCTGGGCAGTTGGTCGATCGTGAAATTCTTGTAATTGTAAAGCGTCCGCTTGTCGATGAAGAGAAAATCCGCCAGATCGTCGTTCTGGATGGACAGCTTCTCCTGCAAGAACGTCAGAAATCGGATGTCTTCGGTCATTCGAATCACCTCGCGACCATCATATCACACAAAATATGATATTGCAATCATAAAATGTGATATTGATTGCGAGCGATCCGAAAGCATGAGGACGATTGTCCATTCAATCCGTCGAGCGATTCATGGACCCGCATATGGTAAAATGGGCCGACTCCCTTTATAATACTTATAGACAGTTCGATCCGGAGGTCATCGCCATGGCTCGGTCCATCCGTTTTATCCTGCTTCCCGCACTCGCCGTCCTGATCGGCGGAATGCTGCTCGTCGCCCTCTCCTGGCTCCTCTATTACGGCATCTACATGTTCTTCGAGACCGTGTTCTTTCCGACCGACCCGCAGTCGGTCCCGGCCGACCAGATCCGCACCGGATCCGCGGTCGTGCTGTTCCTCTTCTATCTCGTGGTATCGCGGTTGCGCATGCCCGCCGTCGTCAAGGCGACCCTCTTCGTCGCCCCGCTCACGATGATGCTGATCACGATCGTGCTCGACCTGTACATGCGCCCGCTGGCCGCGGCGGCGGTGTTTGCCGCGCTGGTTGCCGGCTCGATCTTCATCGTCGTCCGGTTTCGCCGACATTGGCTCTTCGGTCTCGCGATCGCCATGAGCGTCGTCGTCTCGCTCCTCTACGCATGGCCGCGATGACGCACGGATCCGCGGGCGACGCAGGTGCGAAGGCAATGACCGCGGCCATCGCCGCGATCGCGACGGCGATCCGTCGGTCCCAACAGGCGATCGTCCGGTTTGCGCCGGGGACATCGCATCATTCCTTGCTGATCCATCGCATCCGGGCGCTCCAAACCGCCTCGGTCCTGCTATCGATGCAGACGGGGGAACGTCCCGTATCGAACGTTCCGGATGAGGATATGCGGAACGCGGTCGCGCCGTTGACTTCGCTTCTTCACAAATCGGAAAAGGCACGGATGAAACTTTCGGCGGGCTCTTGGCAGGCCGTCATGCTTGATGAACAGACCGCGGCGCTTCGGACCGCGTTGGCGGTCATGACCGATGCATTGGAACAAATCAACGGCGGATCGGTCTGACTCCGACCGCGGAAAGGGGACAAGATGGAAACATTCGATGTTTTTCTGAATCAGATCGAAGATCCGCAACACCGTGCCAAACTGGCAGGCGTACTCGCCGGGATCGGCGAGCGGTTTCCGACGCTGGGTCGTCGGATCGCCTGGAATCAACCCATGTTCACCGACCACGGCACGTTCATCATCGCCTTCAGCGTGTCCAAGAAGCATTTCGCCGTCGCGCCGGAACAGGCGGGGATGATCCATTTTCACGACGCGATCGCCAAGGCGGGGTATGAGCAGAGCATGATGCTTTTCCGCATCAAGTGGGACGATCCCGTCGATGAAGCGCTGCTCGACGAGATCATCCGCTACAACATGTTCGAGAAGGCGGATTGCAAGACGTTTTGGAGATAACCAGCCTCGATCAAACGCTTCAAGAAGGAGACACGACCCGATGGACATCCAGAAGACCATGAAACTCACCGACTTTCCGCTCCAATCCCATGACAAGATCCGTTATGCGGACACCGATCGCCAGGGCCACGTGAACAACGCGGTCTTCAGCCAGTGCCTCGAGACCGGCCGGGTCGAACTGCTCTATGCTCCCGCCCGCCCGCTTCACGACGTCGGCTGCACGTTCGTCATCGCCTCCTCCAAGGTCGAGTATCTGAAGGAGATCGTCTGGCCGGGGACCGTCGAGATCGGCACGGCGGTCACCCGCGTCGGCACGAGTTCGATCACGCTCTCGCAAGCCCTTTTCCAGAACGGCCTCATGGTCGCGACCGGCGAGACGGTCATCGTCCACGTCGATCCCGAGACATCCCGTTCCCGCCCGTTGTCCAACGAAACCAAATCAACGCTCGCGCGCCACCTGCGGCCGTAGCGATGAGATGATGACCAAAAAGGAGAATCCACAATGGACATGAAGAAGACCGATTTGAAACGTTTCATCGCGAACTCCCTCCCGATCGTCGGGTTGACGGTCGGTATCTGTCTGTTCCTTTTCCTGCTTTCGCTCCTTGGGAACGGAAACGATTATTTCGTCTTCTGGGGCGATCCGGCAAACGAGATCTTCGCCGACGCCGCCAACGCCGCCGTCCGTTCCACGGATCATTTCAACTGGACCTTCATCGCCCTGTTCGCCGTGATCGTCTACATCTACGGCACGGAGCTTAGGAACAAGAACTACAAGGGCATCGTCGCCGCGCTGTCGCTGTACGGCGTGCACTGGCTCTATGAGATCGCCAACGCCGTGATCGGCTCGGCGGCCGGCTACGCGCTCTGGACCGTCTCGCCGGAAAGCACGTCCTTCATCCTGCTCGTCGGCGTCTCCTGGGAACTCTCCCTGATGTTCTCGATCGCCGGCCTCGCGATGTCGAAGCTGCTTCCCGACGATCCGAAAAAGAAACTCCTCGGGATGAACAACCGCATCCTCTTTGCGATCGCGAACGCCGCCTTCTTCGCCATCTTCGAAATCTTCCTCGCCGGCACCCCGGCGTTCCTCTGGACCTACCCCTGGTGGGGCGCGATTCCCGTCTTCGTGACGACCTACATCCCGTTCTTCCTCGCCGCCTTCCTCGTCCCCGACCTTGCGGTCAAGACGCAGAAACGGTTCCTCGCGGTCGTCTGGGGACTTGTCGCGGTCCTGCTGCTGATCCTGATCCCGCTCGGCGTCATCTGACCCGCATCCGTTTCGGAGGGCCGCCATGCCGCGTGATTTCAAGAAGGACGAGAAGAACCTGTATCTCCCGAAGGACGAACCGACGATCGTGACGGTCCCGCCGCTCCGCTTTTTCTGCATCAAGGGCAACGGGAATCCCAACGGAGCCGATTTCGCGGAGCGTCTCGGCGTGCTGTATTCCCTCGCCTACGCGGTGCGGATGATGCCGAAGGGCGGGTTCACGCCGGAGGGCTACGAGGAGTACGTCGTCTACCCGCTCGAAGGCCTGTGGGATCTCTCCGACGAGGCAAAAAAAGCCGGCGTCTTCGCCAAGGACGAGCTCGTCTACACGCTGATGATCCGCCAGCCCGACTTCGTCACCGAAGACGTCGCCGCCCGCGCCTTCGCGGCGGTCGCGAAGAGGAAACCGAGCGCGTTGCTGAAGGAAGCGTATTTCGACACGGTCGAGGACGGGCTTTCGGTCCAGATCATGCATCACGGGCCCTATGATGACGAACCGGCGTCGTTTTCCAAGATGGACGCCTATCTCGCTCTCGCGGGGTATGGGAAACGAACCCTCGTCCACCGCGAGATCTACCTTTCCGATGCGCGCAAGACCGAACCCGCGAAGATGCGGACGATCCTCCGCTATCGGATTGTCAAATCGATATGAAACCGGAGGATTCCATCATGAAGAACGCGTTGCTCGTCATCGACATGCAGAAAGCCATCTTCGACTACCATCCCTTTGCGGCGACGTCCGTCGTCGGGACAGTGAACCAGCTGATCGCCGCCGCCCGCTATGCGGGCGTCGAAGTGATCTTCGTCCAGCACGGCGAAGGTCCCGGAAGCGACATGGAACAAGGCACCCGCGGCTGGGAGATCATCGATGAAATCGTGCCCAACGCGGGCGAGCGAATCTTCCAAAAAAGCGTTCCCTCCGCCTTTGAGGACACCGGCCTCAAAGCCTATCTCGACGATCGCGGCGTGAACTCCCTGATCCTCACCGGCTGTCAGACCGAATGGTGCGTGAACGCCACCACGAAGGCCGCCGCGGCCCTCGGGTATCATGTGACCGTCGTCTCCGACGGCCATACCACGATCGATACGGCCGAAGCGAAGGCGAGCGCGACCATCGAACGCCACAACCGCGAGGAGTGGGTGAGACTCGCGGCGGTCGTCCCCGCCGCGGAAGTCGTCGCGACGCTGTTTGGACCCGTCGTCTTCCGCACGAGCATCGAAAAGATCCTGATGGAGCGCTTCGGGATCGACGAAGCCTATTTTGCCGAGACCGTCCCCAAATACATCGGCGCGGACGGACGGCTGCTGATGACGCCCGCGAAGAACAAGAACAAGGCGGTCTTCCACATGTACCTCGCCTCGAAGTTCAAACTTGGCACGACGTATTCCGAAACCGAAGTGAACGAATTGGTGAAACAAGTCGATCCGGACTATGCGACGCACCGCCGCGCCCTGATCGATTGCGGCCTGCTCTCGCGTTCGCGGGACGGGCGCGCCTATGTCCGCAACGCATGATCCGATCAAGGAGGACACATCCATGAGACTCGCGATTTACGGCGCCGGTTCGATCGGCACCGTTCTCGGCGCCTATCTGACCCAATCCGGCGTCGCCATCGACCTCTTCAACCACAACCGCCCGCACGTCGAAGCGCTGAAGAAGAACGGCGCGCGGATCGTCGGGACCGTCGACGTCACCGTTCCCGTCGCCGCGTTCTTGCCGGACGAGATGACGGGAATCTACGACGTCGTCTTCCTCATGACGAAGCAGCTCGACAACCGCCGCGTCCTCGAAGGCATCCTGCCGCACCTTGGTCCGCAGAGCGTCGTGTGCACGATGCAGAACGGCCTGCCCGAACCGTCGGTCGCCTCGGTCGTCGGACCCGAACGGACCTTCGGATGTACGGTCGGCTGGGGCGCCACCCTCAAGGAACCGGGCGTCGTCGAACTGACGAGCGAGCCGACGCGCGCGTCGCTCGCCTTCAATCTCGGGACGATGACGGGACGCAAGGATGACGTTCTCGATGAGATCGCGCGCATCCTCGGCGTCATGGGACAAGTCACGATCGAGCAAAACCTGATGGGCGCGCGCTGGGCGAAGCTGCTCGTGAACGCCGCCTTCAGCGGCCTCGGCACCTGTTTCGGCTGCACCTTCGGCGGCGTTTCCGACAACCGGACCGCGCTCTCCGCGGCGCAGCGCATCATCAAGGAAGGGATCGACGTCGCCCGCCAGTCGGGCGTCACGATCGAACCGATCCAGGGCAAGGACATCGTCAAGCTGTTCGACTACCATGGATGGTTCAAGCGGAAGCTCGGCCTGATCCTGATCCCGATCGCGATCAAGAAGCACCGGGCGATCCGCCCGAGCATGCTGCAGGACCTCGAGCGCGGGAAGAAGTGCGAGATCGGCGCGATCAACGGCGCGATCGCCGCCCAGGGAGACGCGGTCGGGTTCGACACTCCCTTCGACGACCTGGTCGTGACGATCGTGAGGGAAATCGAAGCCGGGACATCGGCTCCGGGATGGCATCACCTTCCGCGTTTCCGGGCTTTGCTGGAGAAGCGTTGATGGATCTGCGCCAACACATCGCCGAGCATTGTTTCCCGGCGCCCGACATCCGCACCGAGCGGCTGCATTTGCGCGGCCTCACCCGCGCCGATCTTCCCGCCCTGTATGGGATGCGGTCCGATCCGCGGATGGTCGATCATACCGACCAGACGGTCGACGCATCGATTTCGGACACGGAGGCCTATCTGGACCGGATGCTTGCGGGCCATGCCGGGGGCAAGTGGATCGTCTGGGGGATCGAATCGATTGCGGACGGTCGGCTGCTCGGCAGCGCGAGCCTTTGGAACTTCAACGCGGAAGGCACGTGTGCGGAGTTCGGGTACGGCCTCATCCCCGACGCTTGGGGTCGCGGGTACATGCAGGAGGCGCTCTCGGCCCTCCTCGGGTTCGCATTCGTCGATCTGGCCCTGGAAGCGGTCGAGGCCTATACCGAGTCCGGTCATGAACGGTCGATCCGGTTGTTGACCAAACTGGGTTTTCAGCGTACCGGGTCGATCGATGAACCGGGATCCGCGGTGCCGCGCGTCTTCGCGATGGACGTCTTCCGGGCATCCGCCGCCGCGTGGAAAAAGGCGCGCGGGGGAATGAAGGGCGGAACCTACAAAAACGGCCAGATCGTCTCTCGCCTGAAGGATGGGGTGTTCACCTATTTCTTCCAGACCGGCATCGTCAAGGCGAGCGGTCCGTTGAAGGACGGCGTCATGGACGGGGAATGGATCTTCAACCGCGATGACGGCAGGCTCTGGCAGACCGGCGGATTCCGAGAAGGACAAAAGGACGGAGCGTGGATCCGCTACGACCGCGAAGGGAACGTCGAGTACGACGAAACCTTCGTGCTCGGAAAGATCGTCAAGAAACGATAGAAAAAACGACAGGTCGCCTTCCCCGCGGGGAACGGCGACCTGTCTTCATTTCGCAAAACGGATCTTCGACCAGGCTCGTTGGAACCGCCTTGCGACCTCCGAGATGGCGATCGGGTGATAGCCGGGAAGCTGCGCGTACAGCGTGTCGTGCAGCGGCTCGGTCCAATGCGGGGGGATTTTCGAGGTCCCGAGCAACGCTCCCATGAAGGAGCCGACGGTCGCGCCGTTGCAGTCGGTGTCGAGTCCGAAGTGGACCGCCGTCGTGACCGCGAGACTGAAATCCCCCTTCGCGAAGACGATGCTCGCGACGCAGGCGCAGGCGTTGTTGATCGTATGCGTGCAGTTGAAATCGAGCAGATACTCCCAGACGGATTCCAACAGACCAATCTGCGTTTTGGACGCCTTCGCGACCGCGATCGTGCGGGTCAGATAGGCATATAGACGCGAGCGCTCGGGGATGACCGAGAGGGCGATTTCCAGACAGCGGTCGACGTCCTTTTCGACGAAGGCGGCGGAAATCAGGGCGGCGAAGAACATCTCGCCGTAGACGCCGTTCTTGACGTGCGAGAAGGTCGCGTCCTGCCATGCCATGCGTGCGGCGAGCAGCGGATCGCCGGCGGCGGCGTAGGCGAAGCCGTCGCAGCGGATCTGCGCGCCGATCCATTCGCGGTAGGGATTGACGTGGGTGCGGACGTAGTCGGCGTCCTCCGGATGCAGGAAGTCGTCCGACCAGGAGAGATGGCGCGTGACGTGCGCGAAATTGAGATAGGCCTGCGTCTCGGCGGTGCAGACGAACTGGTACGGCAGCATGTCGTGCCAGCGTTTCCCGACCTGGTAGGGAGTGAACCCGGAACCATGCCGTTCGACGAGTTCGAGGCCGATCAGCGTATAGCGGATGTCGTCGTCGGTCTCCATGAACTTGATATGGTCCTTCTGCGAGTCGGGGCAGACGACGTATAGTCCGTCCTTCTCGGCGCGCGAATGGGCGGGAACGTAGTCGCGGATCGGATAGGCATCCGCGCCTTCGAACCAGCGGCGGACGTTCTTCCAGCCCGGGTTCGCCTTCGTGGATTCCCAGAAGTAGGGGCCCGTTTCAAGCGGTTTCCCGAGGGCACAGCCGATGCAGCGGCCGAGCAGCGCGCCGAAGAAGAACGCGAACGGAATCGCCTTCACCGGATCGAGGGCGATGGCCTTCGCGGTGATCTTTGCGAACGCGTCCGGCTCCGCATAGGGATAGGTCGGGTCCATCGGAAGAGGGCGGAGCTCCTCGAAGAACGCTTCGATCGCGGCGTCGCCGCGAAGGGTCTTCGCGCGTTCGACGAGCGCGGGATCGATGAATCGGCCTTCCTCGCGCAGTTGCGTGAACTCGTGTTGCAGCATGACTTCGATGCGATCCCATCCGGCCATTCGATTTCCTCCCGAAGATGAAACGTCACCATTACAATACCCAAAACCATGGACGAATGCAAGCGGAATCCGTGCGGTTGCGGTCGATTGACCGTTGACAATCCGATGGATTCGTCTTATACTGTGTATGTTTCATATGCACAGTTGGAGGATTCCATGCTGAAAATCGAAAATCTCTGTAAAACCTATCCTTCCTTTCGACTCAAGAACGTCTCGTTCGAATTGCCGAAAGGCTACATCATGGGCTTCATCGGCGCGAATGGCGCCGGCAAGACGACGACCCTCAAGTCGATGCTCAACATCGTGAAGCCCGATTCCGGGACGGTCACGATCTTCGGTCAGGACATCGTCGGAAACGAGACCGCGCTGAAGCAGCGGATCGGCTTCATGTACGGCGAAGCCGACTACTACAAGCACAAGCGCGTCGGCGTCGTCGTCGACGTCTACAAGCGGTTCTTCCGGGAATGGGACGATGTCGCCTACCGTGGGTACCTTGACCGGTTCGGCCTCGACGAGAAGAAGCAGATTTCCGAACTCTCCTCCGGGATGAAGGTCAAGCTCGCCCTCACGCTCGCGCTCTCGCACCACGCCGACCTCTTCATCTTCGACGAACCGACGAGCGGCCTCGACCCGGTGGCGCGCGCCGAACTGCTCGACCTCTTCCACGAGATCGTCGAAGACGGCGAAAAGAGCATCCTCTTCTCGACCCACATCACCTCCGACCTCGACAAGTGCGCCGATTTCATCGTCTTCATCCGCGACGGCGAAATCATCGCCAACACCACGAAGGACGATCTGATCGCCGAGCACGTGCTCGTCTCCGGCAAGCGCTCCGAGTTGTCCGACGGGCTCCAATCGCGGCTCGTTGGCGTGCGCCAAAACGCCTTCGGCTTCACCGGCCTGATGCGCCGCGAACGGCTCATGGACGGCGATCCCGTCGTCCGCGAGACGCCGAACCTCGAAGACATCATGGTCTATTACGACAAGGGGGCGTCGAAATGAAAAACCTGCTGTATAAGGAGCTGAAGCTCGTCATCACCCCCGGCACCTATTTCTTCGCCGCCTGCGCGCTGTTGCTCCTGGTACCGGCGTACCCGTATTTCGTCGGCGTCAGTTACACGGTGATGTCGTTTCTGATCAATTTCGGCGTCGCCCGCGACAACCAGGACCATGAGTTCACGGCGATGCTGCCGGTGCCGCGCAACCAGATCGTACTCGCGAAGCACCTCCACGTCCTGATCCTCGAAGGCGTCACGATCCTCGTCGCGATCCCGGCCGCGCTGGTCTCCTCCTTGCTCCTCAATCCTGGCGGGAACGTCGTCGGGATGGATGCCAACTTCGCCTTCTTCGGCTTCACCTTGCTCGGCTATGCGATCTTCAACGTGATCTTCCTGCCGAAGTATTTCAAGACAGGTTACAAGGTCGGCACGCCGCTGGCGGTCGGGATGGCCGCCTACCTCGGCTTCGTCCTCGGCGTCGAGCTCGTCGTGAACGTCTTCCCCGGCGTGAAGGCGGTCATCGACGGCCTCCATCCCGTAACTTATGTGCCGCAGTTCGTGGTCCTGTTCGTCGGTGTCGTTTTCTACGCGGTCGGGATGCTCTGGTCGTACCGGCTGTCGGTCAAGCGGTTCGACAAGGTCAGTCTGTAAATGAATCTCGTCATCCAGGCGAAGTCGGACATTCCCATCTACGAGCAACTCTTCGACCAGATCGCGGCGCAGATCGTGACCGGTGAACTCCCGGCGCATGCCTGCCTGCCATCGATCCGGGTCGTCGCCGGCGAACTCGGATGCAGCGTCATCACGATCAAGAAGGCCTGGGAACAACTCGAGGCGAAGGGGTTCATCTACACGCGAGCCGGAAAGGGTTGCTTTGTCTCCGAACATCCCTCGCAGGCGGCCGCCGACCGGCGGCTATCACTCGCGGCGGAACGACTGAAGACGGAACTTCCCTATTATGCCTCGCTGGGCATCGCACGCGCCGAGTTGGTCGACCTTATCGACGACCTCTATCCCAACCTCACGTCGAACGAATAAAAATCAATCAACCGCTGTCATTGTCGCTTCGCATGGGGTAGAATGAAAGCGGAAGCATCCATCGAGGAGGGATCCCATGAAACGACTGGTCTGCGAATTGGAACGGTTGGAAAATGCCCGTAAGTTGCGCATCGAAATCGAGGGGAAGCCGCTCTTGGTCACCTATTTTGACGGCGCGGCCTACGCGATGTCCGACATTTGTCCGCATATGGGCGGAAGACTGTCGGACGGCACGTTTGAAAACGGCAGAATCGTCTGTCCGGTCCATCACGCCACCTTCGACGTCAAGACCGGCGAAGTGAACGAACGCGCCAAGATCCTGTTCCTGAAGCTGCCGACGGCGAAAGCGAAGGTCCTTCCCGCCACGATCGAGGGCGGAAAGGTGTTTGTCGAACTTTGAAACGAACAAGGACGATCTCCCGAGGCGGGGGATCGTCCTTGTGTTTGGTCGGCGGTTCAGCGCAGGCGGTTCCCGCACTTGGGACAGAAGCGGTCGCCCGGTTCGACGGCGGTCCCGCACGCGGTGCAGAAGGCGGATGTCGCGGAAGACTCTTCCTGCGCGCGTCGGGCGGCTTCGGCCTGGTCGAACTTGGCGAACGGATCGGCGTCTTCCTTGGTATCGGTGATGTCGACGATCGAGTGCGGCTGTGCGGAAGTCGCGTTGTGCTTGTGGAAGCGCGCCTGCTTCACGGCGAGGGCGATGAAGAGGATGCCGAAGAGCGGAAAGATGAAGCCGATGATCGCGAAGGGGCCCCCGACGGAGGCGAACGCGCCGATGCCGATGGCGGCGGCGATGATCGTCCAAAGGACGCCGAACGCGATCGCGATGACGGAACCCTGATAACCCATTTGCGACATGCCCCTGCCGGGCTTGATCTGTTTCATGTTGATCCTCCCAATACGGATATGCGGTGAGACGCCATCCTCAATCGCATCCATTATATCAAATCCGGAATCCAAGCGCACATCTTTTTTCACCTGCCGCGACAAAACCGAGCTTGTCGTGGTATGATACGGTTGGAGTGAACGATGCGAGGTGAAACCATGAAACAAGCGATCATCGTCACCGGCCATCTGGCCGCCCTGAAGTCGACCGTCGCGAAGCGGCTCGCGGCCGATCTTTCCGCCGTCTGCCTGAACAAGGACGACCTGAAGGAAACGCTCGGCGACACGATCGGCTTTACGAACCGCGAGGAGAACCTCAAACTCTCCTTCGCGACCTACATGCTCCTGCGTCGATTGATGCGAAACGTGCTGGCGGCGGACGACCTCGTCATCCTCGAAAGCAATTTCCGGAAGAACGAGTATGAGGCGCTGAAGGCCGACGCCAAGGAACAAGGCATCGGTCTCGTCACGATCTTCATGACCGGCGACCCGGACGTCCTGTATGAACGCTATCTCGATCGGCAACCGCATCGCCATCCGGTCCACACGTCGACCGGGACGATCCCGCCGGAGATGTTCCGCGCGATCGCGGCGCCGTTCGATCCGGCGCTCTACGGTGCCGACGCGCTCGTCGTGGACACGACCCGCTTCTCCGACGACGATTATCAACACCTGCTCGACGCGGTGATCGCCCGGATCGCCGCCGGAGCCGAACCGACTTTCTAGCATGCCGCCGCATCGTCCCACGGACGGTGCTTTTTCTTCGTTCGCATGTGGGGATGACGGTCACTGATAAACCGCATGAAAACATTCAGGGGGTTCTCCCAATCGTCGAGCAATCATGATATAATGGCATTTGACAACCGCTTTCAGCGGACCATATCGGGAAGAACAGGGATCGTCCATGAACCAGAAGAAACTCTCATTGCCCAGCATCATCGTCATCGTCAGCGCCGTCGTCTTCGTCTTGTCCATCCTATCGCTCGCCTTTGGCGATTTTTTGGCCGACACCTTCGACGTCATCGGAATCCGCATCGCGATGCTCGTCGTCGCGTTCGCCTCGTTTTGCTCCAGTTCCCTGTTCTCGATGATGATCTACCAGCACAACCGCACCGTCAGCCGGATCAACGACGACACCAACCGACGGGCGGAACTGTTCCGCGAACAGACCTTCGCCTCGAGCAACTACTCGATCATCGAGTTCATCGACCGCATGCTCATCTATGATGAATCCGAGCGGTACGTGGCCCGCTACGTCGAACCGAAATCGATGGAGTTCCACATGCTCGACGCCCGCGTCAATCCCGCGGAGGTCTGCCCGAACAACGAGCGGTACCGTTTCACCTCGATGAAGATCCCGTTCCGCGTCCTGGAAGGGAAGTACGTTTCGCGCATCGCCATCGAACGCCTTTCATTTGAACGCAACGGATTCCGCTTCGACTTCATCCCCTGCTCCGGGGCGGCGGAGACGGGCGTGTTCATCCTCTACAACGAGACGACGAAGCGGAACAACGTCATCATCAACCTGATCACGCCGCGCGACGCCGACTTCTTCCTCTCCGAGAAGATCAACGCCTTCTCCAAGATCGTCCTCCACATGAGCATCACGAGCCTGCTCGGCGTCAAGGTGAAGGGCATCTCGCAACTGTACTTCACGAACCCCGAACAAGTCGAGATGGTCGGTTCCAACACCTACCGGATCAACTCCGCGACGTTCACCCTGACCGAACTGCCGCAAGTCACGCACTACCTGTCATGAGTCTTTCCCAGGAGGACCACCGATGATCTACGTCTTTTCCGGAACGGGCAATTCGCTTCACGCGGCCAAGGTGATCGCCGCACGGACCGCCGATTTCATCATCCCGATCGCCGAAGCGCGGGATCATGCGGGCAAGCATCCCGCCTTCGGTCCGGCCGCCGGGGAGACCATCGGTTTCGTGTTCCCGATCCATGCCTGGGGGATGCCCCGCTTCGTCTCCGACTTCATCCGCGATCTGAAGGTCGACGGAAAACCCGCCTACGTCTTCGCCGTCTCCACCTGCGGCGCGGAGGAGGGCGATACGCCCGCCAAGGTCGAAAAACTCCTTCGGAAAAAGGGATTGTCGCTGGACGGCGCCTTTTCCGTCGCGATGCCCGACAACTATGTGATCGGCATGGATACGAAGGAACCGGCGTTGCGCGACCGCGTCCTGGCGGACGCCGAACCGCGGATCGCGGAAATCGCCGACCGCATCGCCAGGCGCGAGAAGGGCGCCCGCATGCCGCTGCGCGGCGACGGCGCGCCGTTCAAATCGAACTTCATCCATCCGCTGTTCAGCCGATTCGCGATCCGCACCGCCCCCTTCCGGGTGACCGATGCGTGCATCGAGTGCGGGCTTTGCGCGCGGATCTGTCCGGTCCATACGATCAAGCTCGATCCGCTCCCCCGTTGGGGAAAAGCCTGCACGCAGTGCCTCGGCTGCATCAACCGCTGCCCGGTCCAGGCGATCGAATACGGCAAGGGAACGCCGGGACGGCGCCGCTACGTCCATCCCGACCTCAGATAATCCGTAAGGAGGTATCATCATGCGGAAAGTCATCATCGATGTTTTGATCGGCATCGCCTTCATCGTCGTCCTCATGATCCTGGAGTTGTTCATCTCGTTTCTCTACGACACCGGCATCGACCTCGACCAGCATCCGGAGGAACGGCTGCGGCTCGTCAGCCTGATGTATGTGACGAGCGCCCTCCCCGCCGGGCTGTTGACGGCGTTGGCCGCATTCCTGCTCAAGACGCGGACCGTCGCGGACGCCGTGCGGCGCGCTTCGATCTGGGGCGGGATCCAACTGCTCGACATCTTCGCCGTCGGTCTTTTGAACGGCACGCTTTCCTTCATTTTCGGCGGATACGGGTTCTATGTGTTCCTGCTCCTGGTCGCGGCCGGGCCGTTTGCGGCCTATCTGCTCGTCCGCCGTCCCGCCGGCGCCGCGGCGTGATCGATCGATCGATGGATGCGTTGCTCGTCCGCCTGACCGTCTCGCCCGAACCCTGGACCAGATATCGGACCCTGATCGACCTGTGCGGCCGACCGGCCGACGATCCCGAGGTGCTTTCGGCGCGCGCCGCCATGCTCGCCGACCCGCTCGTCCAATCCATCATAATGGAATTGCGCGGCTGGCCGGGACCCGCGCTGAGCAGCCACAAGAGCTCGTCGCAACTCTTCCACAAGCTCGCCTTCCTGTCCGACATCGGGGTCCGGACCGAGGATCCCGGCATGCCGGAGATCCTTGACCGGATCCTCGCGCTTTCCGACGAAGACGGCATCCTTTGCCTCGGCACGAGAACGACCCTCAAGCCGGATGGAGCATCCGAAACGAAGAACATCTGGGCGCTTTGCGATGCGCCGGTCACGATGGCCGCCGTCGCCCGGATGGGGATGGCATCACAACCCGATTTCGTGCGTGCGGCGATGACCCTCGTCAAACTCGGACGCGACAACGGATGGCCGTGCCGGCTGTCGGCGCATGCGGCGCCGTGGCGCGGTCCCGGCCGCAAGCAGGACCCCTGCCCGTTCGCGACGTTGGCGATGTTGAAACTGTGCGCGGCGGTTCCCGCCTTGGCCTCGTCCGCGGAAGCCGAAGCGGGGGCGAAGATCCTGCTCGACCTGTGGGAACACAGCCGCGAACTCCACCCCTATATGTTCTACATGGGCACGAATTTCCGCAAACTGAAGGTGCCGTTCGTCTGGTACGACGTCGTGAACGTCGCCGATGCGCTTTCGCGCCTTCCGTCCGTCCAAAACGACGTACGGCTCCACGAGATGCTCGGCGTGATCCGTTCCAAAGCCCTCCCCGACGGGAGCTACGCGCCGGAATCCGACTGGAAGCCGTGGGCCGACGCCGGATTCGCGAAGAAGGGGGATCCGTCGGACTGGCTCACCTTCCTGATCCTCCGCATCGAAGGCAGACTGCATGCATGACGCGGAAGGAATCCGCTCCCCGCGATCCGACCGAGTCCAGCCATCAAGATGAAAAAAGATCGGCTTTCGGACATCCCGAAAGCCGATTCAGACTGTAGACAAAGTATCCAATCGGAAACGGTTGGGTACTTTTTGTATGAGTTTTCCACAACTTTCCGGAAAATATCGAGTTACTATATACAAGTATATAGTAAAGTGATAATATGCGATTAGGTGATGCGAAATGATGACAAAACAGGACGACAAACGCCGAAACGAGATGCAAGTCATCGACATGGGCTCTTTGATCCCGAAGGACCACCTTGTCCGCAAGGTGGACGCGGTGATCGACTTCGAGTTCGTGCGGCCGATGGTCAAGGAGCTGTATTGCGAGGACAACGGCAGACCATCTATCGACCCGGTTGTCTTAATCAAGATCGTGTTCATCCAGTTCCTGTTCGGAATCCGATCGATGCGGCAGACGATCAAGGAAATCGAAGTGAACATCGCGTATCGGTGGTTCCTCGGTTTGGGCGTGACGGATCCGGTGCCGCACTTCTCGACGTTCGGGAAGAACTATGTGAGAAGGTTCGCGGAAAGCAAAGTCTTCGAGAAGATCTTCAAGATGATCCTGGCGCAACTCATTACCCAGGGGTTCGTCAAGGAAGAAACGATGTTCGTCGATTCGACGCACATCAAGGCGTACGCGAACAAGCGGAACGTGCACAACGAGTACCTGAATGTGGACTACAACAAGTACGTGACGGCGCTGCACGACGAGATCAACAAGGAACGGATCGCCGAGAACCATGAGCCGATCGACTTCACGGCGACGAAGCAGGTCGCGGTGAGCGACGTCGACCCGGATGCGGGGATGTTTCACAAGGGGGAAAAGGAAAAGCAGCTGGCGTACGCGGTTCAGACGGCGGTGGACGAGCACGGCTGGGTGGTGGGATGCGAGACGACCCCCGGGAGTGAAAACGACAACAACGCCGCGATGCCCTTTCTGGACGAATTGAAGGAAGCGCATCCGAAGGTGACGGCGGCGGTGATGGACGCGGGATATACCTCGCCGGTACTGCATGACCTTCTTTTGAAGAAGGGCGTCGCGCCGGTCGTGCCGTATGCCAAGCCGAAGGGAACGAAGCTGGTCAATCCCGAAACGGGAGAAACGGAGACGCGGTATTCCCGGCAATCGTTCCATTACCAGGAAGACGGGAACTACTTCATCTGCCCGTGGCTCAAGAAACTGATGTACAAGGGAATCGATTCGCAGGGATACAAGCTGTACAAGACGTCGAAGAAAGACTGCATGAACTGCCCGTACAAATACAAGTGCACCAACGGCGACACGAAGAGCATCAGCCTCCACTTCCTCGAATACACGAAGAAAATCGTGCGGGAAATCCGGCTGAGCGACTGGGGACGGGAACTCTACCCGATGCGGAAGTTCACGGTGGAACGGGCGTTCGCCCTCGGCAAGATCAGCAACTGCCTGGGGTTCACGCTGGTCCGGGGGCTTCCCAAGAACCGGGACCGGAACCTGATCGTGTTCGCTGCGGCCAACATCAAGAAGTTGGCCCTCTTGATTGCGCAGTTCAAAGGGGAATTCACGCGCATCGGTATCGCCATCACTTCGCTTTTCCACAAAATCGGCATTCGAATCCCGAAAAAACGAAACCCAGTCTTCGGAATCGCTTCCTAGGACTGGGTTTGTCTACACTCTGGATCGGCTTTCGGACATCCCGAAAGCCGATTTTGATTGGATTTT
>CAIMSF010000068.1 GCA_903844055.1 uncultured bacterium | reverse complement strand
TGGAATACCAGTATTCGAACGTATAGCCGTCCTTCGTGGGGTTGAGCGGCTGGACCACGGTCTGGCCGTGCAGGACGCTCTGGCTGGGAACCGAGTTTCCGCCGTCGCTGTCGAAGACGACGATATAGCGCTGCTCGGCGGTCGTCGTGGCCGGTCGGTCGCACCCGACCAAGGCGAACGACAGAAGAGCCAGAATGAAGATCAGTTTTTTCATGTGGATACCCCCTGGATAAAAGTTGTTAAATCATTATATTACAATTCCGCTTCTTTGTCTATGAGGTGCTCCAGAATGAAATGAAAACAATCGATAAATCGATATCGCGGATGGCCGATTCCGCATTCGATGCGGCGCCATCGGTCCCGACGACACGTTCCATCGGAGGTTCTCTCATGTACGCGCGTAAGGCGTCGCATATAAAAGGATCGATCGAAAACAAAAAACGGACCCGGAGGTCCGCACGATATTCGAACTGAGGGATGATCCATCCCAAAGTCTGCATGGCCGCTGGTGCCGAAAACAGGACTTGAACCTGCAACCTACTGATTACAAATCAGTTGCTCTGCCATTGAGCTATTCCGGCGTGGTGGAGACTGCCGGGCTTGAACCGACGACCCCCTGGCTGTGATCCAGGTGCTCTGCCAACTGAGCTAAGCCTCCATGGTGACTTGTACGGGATTCGAACCCGTGAATGCATGCGTGAAAGGCATGTGAGTTAACCGTTTCTCCAACAAGCCGCGTTTGCAAAACCGGCGTTTTGCCGGCACTACAATTCTACTATCTTTGTATCCTTCGTGTCAAGGAAAAGCGAAGATTATCCTTTTCTCCCGACCCCTTGGGGCAGCCCCTCCGCGATGGCGTAATAATACAGCGTGGCGAGCGTCCCATAGGGCGAATACTGCTTTTTCAGCCGTTCGTGCCGTTCGAGCGAATACGAGGTGTAGCCGTGCACCTTCATGACGGCTTTCTGCACGAGGGGATCGGCGTAGACGAACACGTCGAGGCGGCCTTCGCCGAAGATCGCCGTCGCTTCGGCCGCGTGACGGCCGACGCCCTTGATGCCTGCGAGGAAGGCGACGTACTCGTCGTCGTCGAAATGCAGGGTATCGTTCAAGTCGAGCTGTTTTGACGCGATCTTTTGTGCGATATCCCGGATCGTCGCGATCTTGGTCTGGGAGAGTCCGGTCTCGCGCAACTTGCCAAGATCCGCCTTCAGGATGTTTTCCGCGGTGATGGCGCCGCAGTGCGCGATCAAACGACGCTCGACGCCAAGGGCGGTCGCGGCCGCGACGCCGTCGGCGATGATCGAGGAAACGAGCACGGCGAAAATGTCGGGATCGCGCTTGGCGCTGACCCGGCCGAATTTTTCGATATAGGGCGCGAGGGCCTTGTCGGCGAGGATGAGATGCCGCATGGCCTCGGGGCCGTAATGGATGTCGAGATAGGCGTGCATGTCCCGCCCTCCTTTGGTGTCATGTCATGTTCCTTCTATATTGTAACATGGTTTCACCATTTTCATGAATCGGCATTTCCATCGTTTTGATTCCGCTTTGGTACGGTTGACAAGCGAATCGGGCTACTGTATAGTATGGTTGGAATCACCGAAAAGAGGTGCCCCGATGTTCTTCTTCGATGAAAGTCTCGAAACGTTCGAAATGTTTTCCGTGTCCCATCTATTGGCCGACCTCTTCTGGATCGTGGCGATCACCCTCATGATCGTCTTCCGGAGGAAATTGAGAGGGATGCCGCGGTTCGACCGGTTCATCCGCCCGTTTCTGGCGATCGCGATGCTATCGTTCCAGCTCGTTTTCTATCTATGGACCTTCTGGCGCGGCGCGGCGACGCTCGAACTGCTTCCGTTCGGGCTCTGCCATCTGGCGATGTACATGACATCGGCGACGCTTCTGACGCAATCGAAGACGCTCTTCCGGATCGTCTTCCCGTGGGCGATCATCGGCGCGCTGTTGTCGCTCGTGATCGCCGACCTCACTTTCGAGTTCCCCCATTTCCGTTATATCCACTATTTCGGCAATCACGGCATGTTCCTGTTCGGCGTCCTCTACATGATGGTCGTGAGGGGCTACACGATCAGTTACAAGAGCCTCTGGATGTCCGGCGGCGTGCTGATCGGACTCGCCGTCCCGGTTTACTTCTTCAATCGGGCGTACGGCACGAATCATCTCTTCCTCTCCCATCTTCCCGGACCGGCCGCAGCGATCCAGACCGCCTTCGGCGATTGGTGGCTCGCCGGATTCGTCGGATTCGTCTTCATCCTGTTCCATCTCATCTATCTCGTCTACTTCCTGATCCGCGGCCGCAAGGACCGCATCGCCTGAATCCAATCGAAACGAACGGTCCGACTTCGCTTTTCGCGAATCGGACCGTTTTGGTTCCGAAAGCGAAGCAGGATGACGGTCATACTACTTTTTTCGAAAAAAATCCATCATTTCCGCATCACGACTTGGCAGATCGGGCCTTTCGTGGTGTTTTTTATTTAGATGTTCAAAATAATTCAATGGAGGTATGGAATGGCCAAGATCAAATCGCTTCTGTCCGGTTTCTACGCCGATCGCCCCGGATTCTTCCTCGCCTGCACCCGCTTCTTCTTCATGTTCCTCTTCTGGATCGCGTTTTACCTCGCCGCTTTCACCGCGCGCGGGATCAACGGCCCCAACATCTTCAATGTCACCGACCTCGGTGGCGTCGGCAGGACCTTCGTCTTCATCTGGTGGATCCTGATGCTTCTGTTCGTCGCGTTCAGCCTGCTCAAGAACGCGAAGACCGTCAAGATCGTCGCCATCGTCCAGCTCGCCTTCATCGTCATCTACCTCGGCTTGATCCTGATCACCTACAGCATGGTCCTTCAGGAAATCGCCGGCAATCCCGACGTCACGGTCGGCCTGTCGTTCGGTTTCTGGCTGATGCTGATCCTGCTCGGTCTGCTCGTGATCTCGGTCTTCTTCACGCACTTGATCGAGAAGGTCATCGCCAAGCTGGTTCCGCCGCAGGTGCTGCATCCTGAACCCGCGGCGGCCGTCGCGCCCGCTCCGGTGGACCCGATCGCCGTCGAACCCCAACCCGTCGCCTCGCCGCCCGTCGAGCCGGCGCCCGCGCATCCGGAACCGATCGTCGAAAAGCCCGCCGCCCCGGTACCCCCCGAACCGCCGCTTTCCGACCCCGTGCACTTCGAGCCGGCCCCCGTCGAGCCGATCGAGAACCAGCCCGTCATCGTCAAGGCGACGCCGATCGAGCCGACCCCCGCCGAACCGGCCCCCGTCGAACCGAAACCCGAATCCTGATTCTGATTGCCGCCCGGACCCCCGTTTCGACGGGGGTCTTTTCATTCGATCAGAAAAAAAGCCAAAACATGATACAATGGGATTGACATTGACGTTGCGTCAAGGTGTAGGATGGAACCATGGAGGCGAAAGCATGAATTACACGATCACCGAACTGTCCCGCCTCGCCGGCGTGAGCACCCGCACCCTCAGGTATTACGACGTCTACGGCCTCCTCAAGCCCGTCGGCGCAAAGCCGGGCGGCGTGCGGCTGTACGGTCCCGGGGAAGTCGATTTGCTGCAGCAGATCCTCTTCTACCGCGAGCTCGGCTTCGCGCTCGCTGACATCAAGCGGATCGTCGGTTCGCCGGCGTTCGACGCCGACGCCGCACTCATCAGCCACCGCGAGGCGCTGCTGGCGCGCCGCGATCGGCTGGACCGGCTGATCGCCACCGTGGCGGACGTCCTCCGCACCAGGAAAGGAGAACTCATCATGAAGGATGAAGACAAGTTCAAGGCCTTGAAGAAACAAGATCTCGAGGAGAACGAACGCAAGTACGGCAAGGAGGTCCGCGATCGATACGGCGACGCCGTCGTCGAAGACGCGAACGCGAAGTACGCCGGGATGAACCCGGATGCGTACGCGAAGATGCAGACGATGTCCTCGGAGATCATCCGCCTTTTGCTTCAGGCGATGGACGAAGGCGACGAGAGGGGCGACACCGCCAAGCGGCTGGTCCGTCTGCACAAGGACTGGCTCATGATCTTCTGGACCGAATACACGCCGGAAGCGCACAAGAACCTTGGGGACGCCTACGTCGAAGACGAGCGCTTCCGCGCCTTCTACGACAAGTACCGTCCCGGCGCCGCGGCGTTCCTCCGCGACGCGATCCGCGCCAACCTATAGACCAAAAAAACTCGCACTTATGAAAAGTACGAGTTTTTTGTTGGATGGTTTGAACTCAGGCGTTCGGGCAGGTTCCGTCGCTGTACTGCGATCGGGTTTGAGCGTTCTGCGTGCCTTGACGGTTTCCGCCCTGGCCGTTTCCGCCTTGACCGCTTCCGCCGTTGCTATAACGATTGCGGAAGATCTTCTTGAAGCCGTTCATCATATCTTCGCCGACGAAGGCGTAACGATCTTTGGAGAAGGCGGCGAGGTGCTTGACGGATCCGTCCTTCAGACATGTGAAGACGCTCGTGACATCTTCGGGCAATCCTTCCTGGGCGAGGAAGACCTCATACATCGCGATGTTGGCCTGTTCCGCCGCGACACCCGTGGACAACGCCTGGGTGATCGAGTCGGGAACGACGACTTGCGAAGCCGCGGTGTTCTCGGGGATGGCGATGCCATAAGCTTCGAAGAGCGGGAGGAGCAGCGCGACGTGGGTCTGTTCGGCCAAGATGATGTTGGTGAACGGACGGACGGCGCCATAGGCGTCGATGATCGCCTGGTACTCGGCGAGGGCGAGCCATTCGTCCTGAATCGCTGCCGTGAGCATCTCTTCGAGGGTGTAGCCGTCGATTCCGAGCTCGGTGATGACTTCGGGGCTGACGGCGAAGTCGACCGGTTCCGCGTTGACCGCGGTCAGGGTTGCGCCCAGGCCGATGAGGCCGAGGACGCCGGTGACGATGAGCGTTTTGACGATGTTCTTTTTCATGGTGGTAAACCTCCTGTTTGGTTTTACTGCAAGATATACGGCCTCGTCCGATGCCTTATTGGGAAAGCCCCGAATCCTCACAAAAATCCCACATTCGGTCAAAAAGAAGACGGACGCGCGGAATTCCGCGCGTCCGTTCCCGGATCGTGTCTTGAATCGTTATTCCTCGATGACGATGTCGGTACCGACGATCGCGACTTCGAAGCCGAGCGCGAGCGCGAGCTTCACCGAGGCGATGTTGTCGTCGTCGCAGCGGAAGATCGGCGTGCGGCCCATCGCGAGGGCGCGGTTGGAGATCTCGGCGACGACCGCGGAGGCCGCGCCGTTGTTCCTGAAGTTCGGTCCGGTGATGACGCCGATGTCGGCGATATGGTCGCCCCAGAACCACAGCGAGGCCGCCCCGACCAGTTGTTCGTCCTTGAACACGCCGAGGACGAGGTCGTCGTCGATCGCGACCTGGCCGTGGGCCAGTTCCGGTTCGGAACACGTCGTCTTCATCAGTTCGAGCGCGCGCTTGTCCTTGCGGGTGAGCACGCGGATCTTCGCGTGTTCGCAGCACGGCGGCTGCGGGATCGGCGACTCGGTATAGGTGATGACGCCGCGGTAGAGGGCGAAGCGTTCGTTCCCGAGGATGCGTTTGGCGATCTCGCGGTCGGAGAGCTCCGGCGTGATGTTCGCGGATTCGACTTTCGCGACCAGTTCGGGCGCGACGTCGAGGACGATGCGGTCGTCCGAACGCCAGAGCGCGACCGGGTCGACCGGTCCCATCGTCTCGTTTGGATTGATCACGACGGGCTTGTCGAAATCCCATTCGCGGTATTGGTAGAAGTTGGCAAGGAAGCTGGTTTTGCTCATCGTGCGGATCCCCCGGGGTGAATGATGACTCACTAGATTAATATAAACACAAAACGCCCTTTTTTTCCACCCCCTAATGTTTTTCGGGTGGATGAAAGGGCGTTTTCATCATGCGGGGATCAGATTTCCTCGGCTTGTGCGGGACGGCGGTCGAAGAGCGAGAGCGCCAGGTTGAGCACGATCCCGACGATCGAGGCGGTCGCGATCGCCGGCAGCTTGACGCCGAAGATGTCGATCATCCCGCCGGCGAAGCCGTAGGTTCCGCCGATCCCGATCACGAGGATCACGGCGATGACGCCGAGGTTCCGGGCGCTGAAGAGGTTGACCTTCTTTTCGATCATGATCGCGATGCCCTGCGCGCCGATGACGCCGAACAGGTACACCGAGGCGCCGCCCATGACGGCCGACGGGATCGTGCCGATCAGGTTGGCGAGCGGGGTGAGGAAGGAGAGCGCCATCGTCAGGATGGCCGCGGCGCCAAGCACCCAGATCGAGAAGTTCTTGGTGATCGCCATCGTCGAGATGTTCTCGCCGTAGTTCGTGCCGGCGGGGCCGCCGACGAGCGCGGAGACCATGTCGCCGACGCCGTCGCCGATCAGGTTGATGCCGAGCTTGTTCTGGATGTCGTATTCCTTGGCACCCTTCTCGCGGGCGAGGTTGTTCACATAGAGATCGAGCTGATAGAGGTGGGCGGTCGACTCGGGGATCGTGGCGAGCGCGATCGGCATGATCGCGAGCACCGCGGTCCAGGACGGGATCGGCAGGGTGAAGTGCGGGACGTTCACGACGCCTTCGGTGAAGACGCGCGAGAAGTCGACGAGGTTGGTCTGGAAGACGAGGTCGGAGAACAGCGCGACGACGTAGCCGATCAGGATCCCGAAGAGGATCGGCAGCTGGCTGGCGACGCCTTTCTTGAGGGCGACGGTGAGGATCAGGATGGCGACGAGGGTGATCAGGGCGACGACCCACGAGGCGGAACTGGCGACGCCGCCGTTGAGCCCGGCGGCCTGGGTGAGGGCGACGCCGGCGAGCGAGAAGCCGATGATCATCGCGATCGGACCGGTGACGACCGGCGGCAGGACGCGGTCGATGATCTTCGAACCCCACTTGACGATCACGAGGCCGGCGGCGATCGAGACGAGGCCGGAGAGGATGATGCCGAACTGGGCCTGGCCGATCAGCGCGTCGGAGGCCGGCGTGCCGTAGGTCGCGCCGGTGATCCCGACGATCGCGGCGATGTAGGAGAAGCTCGACCCGTAGTAGAGCGGGATCTTGCCCTTGGTGACGAGGATGAAGCAGAGGGTGGCGAAGCCGGACGCGAAAATGGTGGTCGAGATGTGGAACCCGGTCAGAAGCGCGACGAGGACCGTCGCCGGGAACATGACCAGGATCTGCTGGAACGCGAATAGGATCAGGCGTCCAAGGGACGGACGTTCGTCGGGGAGATACCCGACCGTTGCTTGGTTCTTGACGTTTGCCATGGTTCTTCTCCTTTTTGTTCTCTCATTTTTAGTCTCGGCCCGGAAAAAATAAAAGGACACGCCGGTGTCCTTCGAGGGTATGATGAAAGATGAAACCCTTGCGACGCTCACGGGCGTCGATTAAAGGACCTAAACTACAACCATTATAACAGTTCGGAAAAAAAACGCAATCCTTTTTCGAACGAATTCCGATGAAACCGATCTGGTCGTTTTCGTTCATGCGGGATCCGGAAAAACCAGCATGATCTCCGTGACCTCGACGTTGCGGTCGAACTCGAACGCGTAGGCGTGGCTTCGCATGTCGTCGGTCATGCCGGAAAGCGGCCGCAGCTCTTCGATCAGCACACTGAGGATTCCGTCGTCGGAAAGATAGGTCCGCCAGATCGCCGGCAGGATCGAACCGGACGTCTCGAAGAAACTGACGAAGGCGAGGCCGTGCAGGTCGAAGTACTGTTCGCCGTAGTGACGATACGCATCGACGAAATCATCGAGCGCGTCGCCTTCGAGCGTCGCGATGGTTGTCTCATACCAAGCGGCGAAGGTCTCGTAGTCGTCGAACCAGGCCGTATGCGAAAGGAAATCCGCCGGTTCTTCGGATCCGAGCGGCGTGATCGGCAAACTGACGACGTTGAACCCGACGCGGTCGGCGCGCGACGGGGTGGTTTCGGGCCGGTAGCGCACATAGCCGAGCGGAACGCATGCGAAGAGACCGAAGGAAAGCAAAAGCGATAAAACGCTACGCAGAATCTTCATGATCGTATCCGCCTCTCTTGGTTCATCTTCGATCGATCGGTTCTTTGAAAAACACGACTCCCTACGGAATCGTGTCGATGGAAGGGTTATTTCAGCAAGGCGCGGATCGCTTCCGCCTTCTCGGCGTCGATCCCCATCAGGCGGATCAGCTGGTCGATGCGGCCGGGGCGGGTCGGTCCGGTCTTCTTGAACTGCTCGGCGATCAGTTTCGCCTTCCAGGTCTTCCCGGGCATCAGGAAATACAGGACGAGCCAGTCGTCGAGCGACATGAACGGGACGGTGACGGTGCCGATCGTCCTGAGCTCGACGGGGGTCGTCTCGTCGAACGGATAAAGATAGGGGGTCCGGTCCTTGATGATCTTGAGGCCGGCCATCAGGTCGACCTCGACGGCCCCCACCATCATCTCGGTGAAGGAATAGGACTGGTAGTGGTAGGAGGGGTCGGAGGCGTGTTTCGCGCCGATCGCCTCGAACACCTCGAGGGCTTCCTCGGCGTCGCGGGTTTCGAAGATGACGTCGAGGTCGTTCGGCTCGACCGCGAAGCCGTTCGCCTGAAGCAGCACCGAGCCGCCGATCGCCCAGCGGATCTTCGATTCGTTCAAGGCCTTCCCGACCTTCTCGATCGTATTGATCATGACGTTGTTCATGGGTTCACCTTCCTATGGGAGACTTAGAGATTCTTGAACATGGCCGTTTCGATTTCCTTCGAAACGTGGCCGCAGGCGTCGCAGCAGTTCTCCAGCCGGAGGAACAGGTCCTCCCAGATGAAGAGCTTGATCGGGTCCTTCTCGTTGACGAAGAGCTTGTGGACGGTCTCGGAGTAGACGACGTCGCAGTCCTCTTCGAGCCTTAGGACGTCGAAGATGAGGTCCTTCATCTTGGCGGATTTCTTGAAATGGGCGAATTCCTCGAGGAGCGCCTTGAGCGAGACGGTGCTCTTCTGGATGATGTCGGTGAAGAGCCGGGCCTCGGGACGGATCTCCGTCACGTTGTACATGTACATCCGGAGGACGACCTCTTCGATCGAATCGGTGACGTCGTCGATCGCCCGCAGGATCGCGAGGATGTCCTCGCGCTCGATCGGCGTGATGAATTCCTTGAAGAGGTTGGCGACGACGGTGTGCCGTTCGACGTCGGCGGTATGTTCGATGTGGTGCATCGCCCGCTTGTTCTCGAGCAGGCCGGACGGCTTGAAGTCGTTCATGATCTCGGTGAGGTACTGGGAGGCCTTGACGCAGAAGACGGAAAGATCGACGAAGGACGTGAAGTAATAGTTCTCTTTCAGCTTATCCATTGGGCGGTTCTCCTTTAAAAGAGGTTGATGAACAGTTTTGCCATGAGGAAGCCGATCAAGCCGCAGCCGGGGAAGGTGAGCACCCAGGTGAGCGCGAGATCGCGGACGACGGCCCACTTCACGTTCGAGAGGCGCTTCGCGGCGCCGACGCCCATGATCGCGGTCGTCTTCATGTGGGTGGTGCTGACGGGGATCCCGAAGAGGGATGACAGGAGCAGTCCGCCGGCCGCCGACATGTCGGAGGCGAAGCCTTCGTATTCCTTGAGCTTGACCATGTCCATCCCGACCGTCTTGATGATGCGGTAGCCGCCGACCGAGGTGCCGAGGCCCATCACGAGCGAGGCGAGGACCATCAGCCAGAGCGGGACCGCGAAGCTGCCGATGCCGGCGTTGCCTTGCGCGAGGGCGATGCCGAGGAGGAACACGCCCATGAACTTCTGCCCGTCCTGGGCGCCGTGCATGAAGGCCATCGAGGCCCCGCCGACGACCTGCGCCTTCCGGAAGAAGGCGGTCGTCTTGCGGCGGTTCATGCGCCGGCAGACCAGTTCGATGATTTTCACGAAGATCCAGCCGGTCCCGAATCCGAGCACCGTCGAGAGCCCGAGGCCGTAGAGGACCTTGACCCATTCGGCGCCGTTGATCCCGGCGATTCCGCCCTGAAGGGCGATCGCCGCGCCGGAGATGCCGGCGATGAGCGCGTGCGATTCCGAGGTCGGGATCCCGAAATACCACGCGACCGTCGCCCAGATCAGGATTCCGATCAAGGCGGCGCACAAGGCGGAAAGGGCGGTGGCGGGATCGCTCCCGAAATCGACGATCTTGTACAGGGTCGCGGCCACGGAGGCGTTCACCGCGGTCATGACGAGGACGCCGAGGAAGTTGAAGACCGCGGCCATCAGGACCGCCCGCTTCGGGGTCATCGCCTTCGTCGAGACGACCGTCGCGATCGCGTTGGGCGCGTCGGTCCAGCCGTTGATCATGATCACGAGCAGGACCAAGATGACGGTCACGGCGAGGATCCAGTTCCCGGCGAACGCTTGCAGGAATTCGATGAATGTCATGCAGTACCTCATCACACGGTTTGACTTCGGTCGAAAAGGAGCTAGAGGAATCATCTCTATGTCATCCGATTTCAGAGAAGAAATCAGCGTATCGTCTAGAGGGACGAAGAGGATACCCGCCGCGCGGATGTTTTCATGCGAGGCGCGAGCCACCATCATTATAGCCCATCCCCTATCGAATGTCTATTTCAATTTCGGTGTGTCCCCGGTGAAAACGCCATCGCGGCCACGGAAAACGCCGAGCGGGTCGCGCCCGCGCCAGGGCGAGCGAACAGGGGCAAGCGATGGAGCATCCATGGATTCAATCGAACGATCCGATATTTTTTTGCGAAGGGATGCGGAATCGTCAATTAATCGCTATAATGTTAGAGTGTGGATTGACATGGGAGATGAAACCGATGAAGGAATACACGCTGGATCAACTGCGCAAAAAACTCGCGCGCGGCACCGTCACCTCGCGCGACCTCGTCCGCATGTACTTGCGACGAATCGACAGATACGACAAGAAGGGCCCCAAGCTGAACGCCGTGGCCTGCACGAATCCCGACGCCTACAAGGACGCCGACCGGCTCGACCGCGAACGCGCCAAGGGGCGTGTCCGCGGTCCGCTCCACGGCATCCCGGTCCTCTTGAAGGACAACATCGACACGAAGGGCGGGATGCCGACGACGGCGTCTTCCTTCGCCCTTTCCGACCTCTACACGGACGACGACGCGTACATCGTGAAGAAACTCAAAAAGGCCGGCGCGGTCATCCTCGGGAAGACCAACCTCTCGGAATGGGCGTACTTCATGTCGACCGACAAGATGCCTTCCGGCTTCGGGTCGCTCAACGGCCAGGTGAAGCATCCCTACAGCGACAAGATCGATCCGCTCGGTTCCTCGACCGGGTCGGCGGTCGCGGTCGCCGCGAACCTGATCCCCGTCGCGGTGGGCACGGAGACGAACGGCTCGCTCACCGCTCCCGCGAAACAGAACATGATTTGTACGATCAAGCCGACCCTCGGCCTCGTCTCGCGCACCGGCATCATCCCGATCACCCACCTGCAGGACACCGCCGGTCCGCTCGGACGGACCGTGAAGGACTGCGCGCTCTTGCTCGAGGCGCTCGCCGGCAGCGACCCGCGCGACCGCATGACGAAGAACGCGGCGAAGAAGCGGGAACGCTATTCCGAAGCATGCGGAAAACCGATCGAAGGGATGCGGATCGGGATGCTCTCCTTCACGAACTATCCCGACGACGACGTCGAGAAGGACATCCTCGCGGAAGCGAAGGCCCTGTTCGAACAAGCCGGCGCGAGCGTCGTCCCGCTGTCCGTCGAAGCGGTCCGGATGAACAACTACTACACGATGATCCGCGAGTTCAAGGCCGATCTCAACAACTATCTGAAATCGGTCGAAGGCAAGACGCCGATTAAGTCGCTCTCCGACGTCATCGCCTTCAACGAAACCCATGCGGATCGCTGCCTCCCCCATGGGCAGAACATCCTCCTCGAAGCCCAGGCGTACGAAGGCGGACCCGACGATCCGGAGTACCTCGAAGCGCGGCGCATCCTGCTCGGTCAGGCGCACCTGCCGGACGATCTGATGAGGGAGCATCGACTCGACCTCATCGTCTCGGCCAAGCGGACCGGCTATTCGCCGATCTCCGGACTGCCATCGATGTCCATCCCGGCCCGTCCCCTTACCGACGAGACCCCCCGCAACCTGAACCTGATCGGGAAGAAGTGGAGGGAAGCCGATCTGATCCGGGTCGCGAGCCTCTATGAAAAGTCCGCCGTGCGGAGAGTCCCCCCGAATCTCAAGACCAGATAATCGAAGAGCCGCCGGCAGGGTGCCGACGGCTCGCTTTCTTTCAGGCGCGGTCTCAGAAGCCGACCGGGACGGGTTTTTGTTTCAGGTACTCCGTGATCTGCTCGACGTCCTTGTCGCCGCGTCCAGAGAGGTTGACGACGACGATCTGGTCCTTCCTCATCTTCGGCGCAAGCTTCATCGCCCCCGCCAGCGCGTGGGCGGATTCGATCGCCGGGATGATCCCTTCCGTGCGGGAGAGATAGCGGAACGCCTCGACCGCCTCGTCGTCGGTGATGGCCACATAGTTTGCCCGGCGGGTCGCTTCGAGATGGACATGTTCCGGTCCGACGCCGGGATAGTCGAGTCCGGGCGAGAGCGAATAGACGGGGAGGGCGTTGCCTTCGGCGTCCTGGATGTAGCGCGTGTACATCCCGTGGAAGACGCCGTCTTTCCCCAAGGTGAGCGTCGCCGCATGGTACGGCGTATCGATGCCCTTGCCGGCGGCTTCGCAGCCGAGCAGTCCGACTTCCTTGTCCTGCAAAAAATCGTAGAACGCGCCGATCGCGTTCGACCCGCCGCCGACGCAGGCGACGACGAGGTCGGGAAGCCGTCCTTCGGCGGCGAGGATCTGCATCCTGATCTCTTCGCCGATGACCTTCTGGAAGTCGCGGACCATCGTCGGATAGGGATGCGGACCGACCGCGGAGCCGATCAGGTAGTAGGTCGTGTCGAGATGAGCCGCGAAGTCCATGAAGGCCGCGTCGACGGCGTCCTTGAGCGTCTTCGTCCCGGTGTCGACCGGATGGACCTTCGCGCCGAGGAACTCCATCCGCGCCACGTTGAGGGCCTGGCGGACGGTGTCCTCCGCCCCCATGTAGATCTCGCATTCGAGACCGAAGAGGGCGCACGCCGTCGCGGTCGCGACGCCGTGCTGCCCGGCGCCGGTCTCGGCGATGATCCGTCTCTTCCCCATCCGCTTCGCGAGCAGGGCCTGGCCGAGGACGTTGTTGATCT
>CAIMSF010000067.1 GCA_903844055.1 uncultured bacterium | reverse complement strand
TCACCTAACCCATTCAAAAGGAAGACGCATCACTTAATCTGTATCCAATCAAAACTGAATAAAAAGAAAAAAGCATACAAGAATATTCGTATGCTCTGTTTTCTTTTGGTGGAGCTGCGGGGATTTGAACCCCGGTCCAAAACAGCCGATCGTCGAGTTTTCTACATGCTTAGTTTCCTGTAAATCTCATCAACGGACTGCCAGGAGACCCACGATCCGTTGACCAGCCTTGTTGATTTCGCGAACGAGCCTAAGGCGGCGACCCGTTTTGCTATCCTGCTAGCTGGAGGTCCCTCAAACCCGCAGGCTGGAAGGAGGGACCCCGCTACCTATGCTTAGGCGGCGAAAGCGTAATTCTGGTTGGCAGTTATTTGCCGGTGCGTTTTAAAGTCCGCCGACTGCATGCTTGCTCGACTCGAACTGCCCTGTCGAATCCAGAACAGCCCCATGGGGTGACACGTCTTTCCTTGCTTTTCGCCTGCTTTGGATGCGGATCAGTCGAGATGGATGTTCTTCATCGCCTTCTGGATCCGCCGCTTGGAGTCGGCTTCTTTCTGGACTTCGCGCTTGTCATACTGCTTCTTGCCCTTGGCGAGCGCGATCTCCACCTTGCAAAGGCCTTCCTTGAGGTACACCTTCGTCGGCACCAGGGTGAGTCCGTCGACCTTCTGACGCTGCCCGAGCTTGACGATCTCGTGCTTCCGCATCAGGAGTTTTCGCTCGCGCAACTCCTCGTGGTTGAAGATGTTCCCGTAGTCGTACTTCGCGATGTTCATGTTGATGACGAACATCTCGCCGTTCTTGACGCGGCAGTAGCTGTCGGCGATCGAGACCTTTCCGGCGCGGATCGACTTGATCTCCGTGCCGGTGAGGACGATGCCGCACTCGTAGGACTCGAGGAAGAAGTATTCGTGGGACGCTTTCTTGTTGCTGGCGATCAGTTTCACGTTACCGCTCCTCTCAGACGAGTTCGAAATCGACTTGTCCCTTCAGGGGATTGGCCCCGAGGAGTTTCACCTTCACGACCATGCCTATAGTATACTCTTTCCGCGAGGAAATGCCAAGATACGTCATTTTCTCCTCGATGAACTCCATCGCTTCCCTGAAACTGGAGATGTGCACGAGGCCTTCGACCGTGTTCGGCAGTTCGATGAACATCCCGAAGCGGGTGAGCGTCGAGACGACGCCTTCGAAGATCTCGCCGACGTGCGGGATCATGAACTCGGCCTTCTTCATGTCCATCACTTCGCGTTCGCAGAGCATCGCGACGCGTTCGGCCTTGCTCGTCGCATCGGCGATGTCCGGCAACACGCCCTTGAAGTGGGAGACGACGTTTCGGTCGACGGGACCGGCGAAGAGGTAACTCCTTAGCAGGCGGTGGACGGTGGTGTCCGGATACCGCCGGATCGGGCTGGTGAAGTGGGTGTAGTTCGTAAACGCGAGGCCGTAGTGGCCGTCGTTGTTCTCCGAATACCGCGCCTTCGCCATCGACCTGAGCATGAGCATGTTGATGACCTTGTCGAACTTCGTGCCGTCGACCGCGACCAACAGCTGCTGGAGGTCGACGGGGGTGATCTTCTTCGGGATCTTTTTCTGATACCCGAGTTCCTTGGCGAGCTTGAAGAGGGTGGCGAGCTTGTCGGTGTCGGGGTTCTCGTGGATCCGGAACAAGCCCGGCAGGCCGAGCTTCATGAAGTGGCCGGCGACGGTCTCGTTGGCGATCAGCATGAATTCCTCGATGATCCCTTCGGAGATCCCGCGGTCCTTCACGACGATGTCCTTGACCTTGCCGTCCTCGTCAAAGACGAGTTTCGGTTCGATCGTCTCGAAGTTGATCGACCCGGCCTTGGCGCGCTTGTCGTAGAGGATCTTCGAAAGCTTCCGCATCGTCGGCGAGACGGCCGCGATCGCCGGATATTGGGCGATCGTCGGAAGGTCGCCGGCGAGGATCTTGTTGATCTTGGTGTAGGTCATCTGGGCGACGCTGTTGATCACGCCCTCGACGATCTCGTAGTCCTTGACGTCGCCGTTTGCATCGATCGTCATGAGGCACGACAGGACGAGCCGGTCGACCTTCGGATTGAGCGAGCAGATGCCGTTGGACAGTTCGCGCGGAAGCATCGGGATGACGCGGTCGGCGAGATAGACCGAGGTGCCGCGGCGATAGGCTTCGACGTCGAGCGGGGAGCCTTCGGTGACGTAGTGCGAGACGTCGGCGATGTGCACGCCGAGTCGGTAGTTTCCGTCCGGAAGCACGTCGAGCGAGACGGCGTCGTCGATGTCCTTCGTGTCCTCGCCGTCGATCGTGAAAACCAGGTCTTTCGTGAAATCACGGCGGTTCTTGCGTTCCGCGGCGGTCACTTCGGAAGGGATCGACGTCGCGACTTCGTTCATGACGTCCGCGGGGAAGGCGACCTTGAGGCCGTGTTCGGCGACGATCGTGAGGATCTCGATGCCGGGGTCGGTCGGATGGCCGATGACCTCGACGGGCTTGACGTCGAGGATCTTGCTGGCGGTATAGCGGATGATCTCCGCCTTGATCACGGTATGGTCCTTCAGATCGGCGCGGAACGGCGGCTTGACCTTGAAGAGGTAGTCGCCGATCGGGTTCTTCGGGAACACGGCGCCCTGGAAATAGTCGCCCACGACGTACTTGAGGGCGCGTTCGAGGATCCTGACGACGGCGCCTTCGAGGCGACCGTCCTCGGAACGGCGGGTGACCTTGACGAGCACACGATCGTTGTCCATCGAATCGCCGACGTTGCCGCGCGGGATGAAGACGTCGGGTCCGTCGGTGCCCTCGGGCTTGACGAAGCCGTATCCCTGGCGCTTCAGGTCGATCGGTCCCTTGAGGAGGCCGAGGCGTTCGACGGTGTTGTAGCGCTCGCGCTTGTTGCGGGCGAGCAGGCCTTCGGCTTCGAGCGCGTTCAGCGCCTGTTTGAGCGATTGTGTTTCCGCATCGCCCTTCAGGTGCAGAAGCCGGGCGAGCGTTTCGAGGTCGGAAGCGACATAGGCTTCGTCGTTCACGATCTTCATGATGTCGTTCTTCATGTCACTGCCTCCCTTCGAAGCGGTTCGTGTCCATCGGACGGGGTAAAAAAAAGGACACTCGGTCGTGTCCTTAAAGGATGATTGCCAAAATCGTTACGACGGCGAAGACCACGGTCAAACCGATGGTCAGGCGGTTCAGGAACAGTTCCGGTCCGCGCTGCTTCTGGTTTTTGAAGAGCTCCGACTTTTCTCCCGAGAACGTATTTTTGACATCGTCCTTCGACTCCTGAAGCATCACCAAGGCGATGAGGAGTACCGATACGACAAACAACAGCCAATCCAGAAATCCCATGAGAATCCCTCCGAGTGCTGCCGGAAGAACGTTCCGGAATCAGCGGCTAATATACCTATGATATTATAACATAAAAAAAGCCTTTGGGAAGACCCAAAAGCTTTTGTTTTCATTCGGTTCCCTACTTCTTGACGCTGTAGAACGACTTCATGCCCTGGTACTCGGCGATTTCTCCGAGTTCCTCTTCGATCCGCAGGAGCTGGTTGTATTTCGCGATGCGGTCGGTGCGGGAGAGCGAACCGGTCTTGATCTGGCCGGCGTTGGTCGCGACCGAGATGTCGGCGATCGTCGAGTCTTCCGTTTCGCCGGAACGATGGCTGACGACGGCGGTGTAGCCGGCCTTCTTCGCCATTTCGATGGCGTTGAAGGTTTCCGTGAGCGAGCCGATCTGGTTGACCTTGATCAGGATCGAGTTGGCGATGCCTTCCTTGATGCCGCGGGCGAGGCGTTCGGTGTTGGTGACGAAGAGGTCGTCGCCGACGAGCTGGATCTTCTTGCCGAGCTTCTTGGTGATCATCGCCCAGCCTTCCCAGTCGTTTTGGTCGAGGCCGTCCTCGATCGAGATGATCGGGTACTTGTCGACGAGGCCGGCGTAGAAGTCGACGAGTTCCTTGTTCGTCATTTCCTTCTTCTCGCCTTCGAGGACATACAGTTTCTTTTCCGCATCGTAGAATTCCGAGGCGGCGACGTCCATGCCGATGCAGACGTCCTTGCCGGGCACGTAGCCGGCCTTCTTGATCGCTTCCATGATCGCTTCGATGCCGGCCTCGTTACTGGAGAGGTCGGGGGCGAAGCCGCCCTCGTCGCCGACGGCGGTGTTGAAGCCCTTGGCATGGAGCACCTTCTTCAGGTTGTGGAAGACTTCGGCGCCCATCCGGAGCGCTTCCTTGAACGAGGTAGCGCCGACCGGCAGGATCATGAACTCCTGGAAGTCGATCGAGTTGTCCGCATGCGAGCCGCCGTTGATGATGTTCATCATCGGTGTCGGGAGGACCTTGGCGTTGAAGCCGCCGAGGTACTTGTACAGCGGGAGTCCGACATAGTCGGCCGCGGCGCGGGCGACGGCGAGCGAGACGCCGAGGATGGCGTTGGCGCCGAGTTTGCCCTTGTTCGGAGTGCCGTCGAGGTCGATCATGAGCTTGTCGAGGAACGGCTGCATCGTGCAGTCGTAGCCGACGACGGCGGGAGCGATGATCTCGTTGACGTTCTTGACGGCCTTGAGGACGCCCTTGCCGAGGTAGCGGCCCTTGTCGCCGTCACGGAGTTCGATGGCTTCGTATTCGCCGGTCGACGCCCCGCTCGGCACGATCGCGCGTCCGAAGGCTCCCGATTCGGTGTAGACTTCGACTTCGATGGTCGGATTGCCGCGCGAGTCGAGGACTTCCCTCGCGTGTACGCTGGTGATGTTTGGCATGTTTGTTTCTCCTTTGTCTATGTAGATTTTTTAGTAAATCCGTTGCGTGGTCTTGCGGACGCCGAGGTACGTCCCGATGCCGATCGAGACGAGCCATAACAAAAGCCAGAAGCTGAAGTCCGTCACCCAGGTGACCGGATTGAAGAGGACCGCCGCGTACATCAGGTAATACGCGGGATGGAAGACGAGCAACCGGCTCGGTCCGGTCACGATGGCGAGGGTCAGGACGTAGGGGACGGTATAGACGACGACCGCCGACAGGACGAGTCCGACGCCGGTGAGGACGGCGTAGAGGAGATGCGGTTCTTCGTACTGCTTCCGCACCGCATCGCCGACATACAGGGCGATCACCCAGTACAGCATCGAACCGATCGAGATCGGCAGGCC
>CAIMSF010000066.1 GCA_903844055.1 uncultured bacterium | reverse complement strand
CGAGATCTACGCGACCCCCGAGTCCTGCGACGGCGAAGAGGTCTACGGCGGTACGTACGGCGTCAGATACCGCGCGGCGGGTGAAAACGTCGAAACGACCGTCTATGTCAAGGAAGGCCTCTTCGATCGGTTCATCGTCAAGTTCCTGGAAGACGGCTACCAGGTACTCACCGTCGACATGATGGACTTAAGCGGTCCCGACTCGACCTGGAATGCCACCTGGAACCTGCATTACGCCTCCGGCTGGGACTCCGTTCGCCAGGTCGATATCCATCAAGGAGCGCTGTATGACGGCGACTCCCTCCTGATCGATGAAGTGCACTTCCTGGATACCACCGGGTATGTCTACTTCACCATGGATGCGGAAGCCGCGGCCTTCACCGATGACGTCCTCGACCTGTCCGCCTTCGGCCTCGCATTCTTCGGGGCGATCGTGGACAATGCCGTGCTCCAATCCTACAAGGACGACGCCTTCGCGGCGGTCGAAAGCCGCATGGTATGGGACGATGTGGACCTCCTGGACGGAAATCCGTGGGATGGGGCAAAGGCGTTCTTGCCCGACTGGGTGGTCGATCTGGCGGCCGCCGCGGAATTCCCCGAGAGTTGATGCGGCTACAGACGCCGCGACGATCCAGAAGAGGTCGGACCATTCGCGATCGCGTCGGAATCGGGACCTTCGGGTCCCTTTTCCATGAACACGAATTCCGTCGCACGTCGTCGTCCCCCGGATCGAACCGTCTTGCTTTTGCGTCCGATCCGTGATACATTAGGAATCGCGTCAACCAGCGGACAAGGAGGACGGTCATGAAGCGGATCATCATCGTCGGCAACGGCGGCACCGGGAAGTCGACCATCGCCGTCAAGCTCGGAAACATCCTCGGCCTGCCCGTCGTCCATCTCGACCGGCTGTTCTGGCGGCCGGGCTGGAAAAGCGTGCCAAACGCCGAATTCGACGCCTTGCTGGCAGAAGAAGTCGGGAAGGATGAGTGGATCATCGACGGGAACTACAACCGGACGATCGAGATGCGGCTTCAACGCGCGGATACGGTCATCTGGCTCGACTTTCCGCGATTGACCGCTCTGGTGGGCGTCTTGCGGCGAACTTGCGTCTGGCGCGGAAAAACGCGTCCCGACATGGGCGAAGGATGTCCCGAGAAGATCGATCGCGAATTTCTGACGTGGATTTGGAACTTCAATCGAAACAACCGCGGACGCTATCGAGAGTTGTTCAAGCCGAAGGAAACCCTGGATGTCATCATCCTTCACAACCGTCTCGAAGTCAGAAAGTGGCTCAAAACCATCATGAACGGTCGAAAATGACCATGATACATATCAAGAAGGCGACTCCGGATCCCGAAGTCGCTTTTTCTTGCGGATTTTTCAAATATTCGATGTGATATTATTTTGATGTTATATCGATATTTATAGAATTTTTATTTGATTTCTAATTGTGTGTAAATTACCATTATTTAATAATTCTTTATAATCATACCAAGTCTTTCATATT
>CAIMSF010000065.1 GCA_903844055.1 uncultured bacterium | reverse complement strand
GGAAACGATGGATTACAGGGTGTCGGCGTAGGAGAGATAGCGCAGCACGCCGGCGGCGGTGAGGAACAGCGCGACGTTGTCCTCCATGTAGTCGGAGGCGACGAGGGTGAAGAACGGGTCGACCCCGTCGAGCGTCTCGATCTCGTCGGTGATCGAATCGCGGACGATCATCGAGGTTGCGACGATGGCGCGGTCGCCCGGCGTGAGGAGCAACAGCCCGTTGATGTCGAAGGCGGCGGAACTGAAGTCGTTTCCGCCGAAGGCGTTCACGGCGACGATGAAGTTGCGCAGTTCGGCGGCCTTCGTGATCCCGGCGACGCCGTACAGGTTGACTTCCTTCGCGAGGTCCGGGGTGGTGATGTTGACGTTGCCGTCGAGCATGTTGAAGAGCGAGACGTGCAAGGACCCCGAGGCGAGGATCGTGTCGATCGTGGCGCCGCTCAGGTCGGTGACCGTCGCCGGATTGAGGGCGTCGTCGTAGGAGCCGAGGCCGAGCGCGTTCATCCCTTCGAGCAGCCTGGCGAGTTCCGTTCCGTCGATCTGGGTCTTGCCGACGCCGTCGACGGTGATCGCGTCGCGGAAGACGGTCGGGACGACGAGCGCCGCGTTGCCCGCGACCATCGTGAGTTCGGTCGGGGTGCCGGGAAGCAGGAGGTCGGAGATGGTTGCCTGGATCGAGGCCGAGGCGAGGAGGGCGTCGAAGTCGGTGACGTTGGAGAACAGGGTGATGATCGAGAAGTCGAGCGCGTCGAAGCCGGCGAGGCCGAGCATGTCGAGGGCGTCGAAGAGCGCGGTGATCTCGTCCTTCGCGACGTATTCGACGGGACCGCGGGTGATGCGCAGCGGGGTGTTGCCGTCCTCGATGTCGACGTCGGGGATGAGGAGCGTCCCGGACGCGGTCTCGAGGAGCTGCTTGGAGATCGTCGCATGCATCGACGCGGAGGCGAGGAGGGTGGCGAGGTTGCCGTCGGCGAGCAGGCCGGCGAGCGTGAATTCGCCCGAGGTGACGCCTTCGACGTCGGTGACGCCGAGGATCGACAGGGCGTCGAGGATCGCTTCGAGTTCGCTCTCCACGACGTAGGTGGTGGTATTGCCGAGGGGCCCGACGGTGACGATGACGTCGTTGTCGTCGACGTCCTTCGCGGGGATCGTCAGGATCCCGGCGCCGAGGCCGAGCAGCTGGTCGGAGATCGTCGCCTGCATGATCGCCGAATCGAGGAGGGCGGCGCGGACTTCGGCGTCGCTGAAGAACGAGGCGCCGATCGTCCCGCCAAAGGCGGCCGGATCGGTGATGTCGAGGGCGTCGAGCGCTGCGATCACGGCTTCGAGTTCGCCCTGGGTGATGTAGGCGGTCTCTTCGATCCCGGCGCCGACCGTGACGCGGACCTCGGTCGTGCCGTCTTCTTCGACGTAGGGGATCGTGATCGCGCCGCCGGCGATCGAGAACAGCTGGGCGGAGATGGTGGCGTGGAGGATCGCCGAGTCGAGCATGACCGGCATCTTGTCGAGGATCATCGAGGCATCGAGCGAGTTGAAGTTGGCGAAGTCGCCGACGCCGAGGGCGTAGATCGCCTTGAGGACGTTGCCGAGTTCGGAGGTCTTGATCACGACCGTCGCGCCGAGCGTTTCGCGGATCGCGACGCCGTCGGCGTCATAATACGGGACGGTCATGATCGAACCCGCTTCCGCGGTGGCGTTCAGGATCATCTGCGACATCGTCGCGTGGAGGATGTCAGAGCCGAAAAGAGTCGCGATCTTCGCATCGGAGAGTTCGCCGGGGGTGGATCCCTCGAGGTTGGCGAGGATGCCGGCGTCAAAGCCCATGTTCGCGAAATCGCTGATGCCGAGGACGCGGAGCGAGGCGAAGACGGCCTTGATCTCCGTGGCGGAGACGACCGTGATGGGGAGGCCGTCGACTTCG
>CAIMSF010000064.1 GCA_903844055.1 uncultured bacterium | reverse complement strand
GCAGATTACGCGTTGTGGATCATCAAAGGTGGGTGGCCGGAAGGAATCAACGATAACGAGCAACAGGCGCTTCGGCGCATGCACTCATATCTTGAGGCGCTAAGAAAAGAAGACATGAACAAGGTCAGCGGGAAGAAATACAACGAGAATCGAACGATGAAAATCCTTGAGTCTTTGGCAAGGCATACGGCGTCGGAAGCGACGAATGCGTGCATCCTGTCGGACTTGAAGTCTTTGGATTCTTCGACTGCCGAAAACACTTTGATCGATTACCTGGACGCGTTGAACAAACTGTACATCATCGAGGATCTGAAAGCGTGGAATCCCAATCTGCGAAGCAAGACCATCGTTCGGAGTACCCCGGCGCGGTTCTTCGTCGATCCCTCGATCGGCGCCAGTGCGCTCGGTTTGACAAGCCGAAGGCTGCTGAATGATTTTGAGACGTTCGGTTTGTTCTTTGAAGCGATGGCGATCCGTGATTTGCGCATCTACGCCGAAAGCCTCGGCGGCAGCGTGATGAGATATAAAGACAGAAACGGGCTTGAAATCGATGCCGTCATCCAACTGAATGATGGTCGGTGGGGCGCGGTCCAAGTGAAAATGGGTTCTCACCTGTTTGATGAAGCAGCTAAAAAGCTGCTGGATTTCGCAGCTCGAATCGATGTCGATCGAATGGGATCGCCTGCCTTCCTGGCAATCGTTTCGGCGACGGAGTATGCGTACTTACGAGATGACGGCGTCATGGTGATTCCTCTGGGTTGTCTCAAACCTTGATTTCGGTTTTCACCCAACTGATGGAAAAAAAAGCGTCCCCAATTCGATTCGGTTGCGAATCGTGAGGGGACGCTTTTGTTTGGATGGTTACTTGTTCAGCTTCGCTTCGAGTTCGGCCTTCAGCTTCTCGTAGCCGGGCTTGCCGAGGAGGGCGAACATGTTCTTCTTGTAGGCTTCGACGCCGGGTTGGTCGAACGGGTTGACGCCGAGGACGTAGGCGGAGATGCCGCAGGCGTATTCGAAGAAGTAGACGAGTTCGCCGAAGACGTACGGGGTGAGTTCCGGGATCGAGAGGACGAGGTTGGGGACCATCCCTTCCTCGTGGGCGAGGAGGGTGCCTTCGAGGGCCTTGCCGTTGACGTAGTCGACGGTCTTGCCGGCGAGGTAGTTGAGCCCGTCGAGATCGGTCTTCTCGGTGCCGATCACGACTGCGCGGCGCGGCGATTCGACCTTCAGCACGGTCTCGAAGAAGATCCGGCGGCCGTCCTGGACGTACTGGCCGAGCGAATGCAGTTCGGTCGTGAAGGAGGCGGCGGCGGGGAAGATGCCCATCCGGTTCTTGCCTTCGGATTCGCCGAAGAGCTGCTTCCACCATCCGGCGAACGAGGCGAGCGCGGGTTCGTAGTCGACCATCAGTTCGATCGCCTTGTTGCCGCGGTAGAGCAGGTTGCGCATAGCGGCGTAGAGGTGCGCGTCGTTCTTCAGGACGGAGTTGGTCTTGTAGGCCCGCTTGGCGGCCTTGGCGCCCTTCATGATCTGGCGGATGTTGATCCCGGCGGCGGCGATCGGAAGCAGCCCGACGGCCGTCAGGACGCTAAAGCGGCCGCCGACGTCGTCGGGGACGACGAAGGTCTCGAAGCCCTGGTCGACGGCGAGCGTGCGGAGCGCGCCCTTGGCCTTGTCGGTCGTGGCGTAGATGCGGTCCTTCGCGCCTTCGACGCCGTATTTCTCCTGCAGGAGGTTCTTGAAGACGCGGAAGGCGATCGCCGGTTCGGTGGTGGTGCCGGACTTGGAGATGACGTTGACCGCGAAATCCTTGGTCGCGACATAGTCGACGAGGTCGGCGAGATAGGTCGAGGACATCTGCTGGCCGGCGAAGACGACCTCGAGTTTCTTCTTCTTTTCGAAATACGGGGACAGCATGTCGATCGCGGCCTTCGCGCCGAGGTACGACCCGCCGATGCCGATGACGACGAGGACGTCCGCCTGCCGGCGGATCTTTTTCGCCGCATGCTCGATGCGGGTGAACTCATCCTTGTCGTAGGTGTCCGGCAGGTTGAGCCAGCCGGTGAATTCGGCCCCCTTGCCGGTCCCCGAGCGGAGCGCCTTGGCGGCTCCGGTGATTTCCTTCTGAATCTGTTTCAACGCCCCTTGCGGGACGAACGGAAGCGCGCGGCTCACGTCAAGACGAATTTGCTTTTCCATCAAAAACCCTCCAAAATGGTTGAAAAACCTTCTATATTATAACATAATCGCTTTTTTTGGAAAGCAATATCGTCCGATATAACGCTTTCTTCGAAAAAAAGGAAAGCGGCGAACCTTCATTCGCCGCCGCCCTTGCGATAGTGCGCGATCCACTTCGGAAGCATCTCCCCGAGCGGCTTGAAGCCGCTTTTCAGGGTGATCGTCACATACTTCTTCCGATGGATGCGGTTGGTGCGCTTGTAGCTGAGACTGACCTTGCCCTCCTCGGTGACGCCCAGGACTTCGAGATCGACGATGTCGCCGACCTTGAAGAAGTCGTCGATGCGGCGGACGAACCCGTCGCTCACCTCGGAGATGTGGATCAACCCGTCGACGTCCTCGCCGATCTTGACGAACGCGCCGTACGACTTGATGCCGGTGATCCGTCCCTTGACCAGATCCCCCTTATTCATGGTTGATAACCTCGCGATGGTTGCTTGATTCCAGTATAACACATCGAAAGGTCGTTTTCATCCCCGCAAAAAAGAAAACCGCATCGGGGCGGATGCGGTCAGACGGCGTTGTTGTGGGCGACGGAACTCGCGGCGGCCGCGGCGACGGCGCCGATGATGTCGTCCATGAAGGTGTGGCAGTGGCCGGTCTCCTTGCCGAGCTTGTCGAGCCTTCCGATGATGCCGGGCTTCGTCTTGTCGACGTAGCCGAAGTTGGTGAGGCCGATCGAGCCGTACAGGTTGCAGATCGAGAGCACGAGGATCTCGTCGATCCCGAAGAGCGGATTGTCGGAGGCGACGAGCGTCTGGAGCGGTTCGGAGAGTTTCCCCTGTTCGGCGAGGACGTCGAGTTCGACCCCGGTCAGGATCGCGTTGTGGACCTCGCGCTTCGAAAGGACGCGGTCGACGGCTTCCTCGCAGACGGCCATCGTGAGCGTGGGGATGTATTTCTTCTGCAGATCATAGACGATCTGGGTGATGTCGGCGATCTCGACGCCGCGTTCCTTGAGGAGCTCGAGGCAGCGGGTCTTCATGTATTCCTTCGTGACGATCATAGGGGTTCCTTTCAAACGTGCTCGACGCCGATGACGCCGGGGACGCGCTCGAGGAGGGTGTCCTCGACGAGTTCCCGAAGCGTGCTTTCGAAGCCGCCGCAGCCGACGCAGGCGCCGGTCATTTCGATGTAGACGATGCCGTCCTCGAAGCGGACGAACCGGACGTCCCCGCCGTCGCGCTGGATGTAGGGACGGACGAGGTTGATGACGCTATGGATTTCCTGGATGATCTCTTCGTAAGTCATGGGGATGCGCCTTTCAGGAGTCGCGTTTCGTATTCGGATCGAAATGCGGGTTTTTGAGGATGAAGTAGGGACAGTTGAGCGCGCACGATTCCATCAGGTAGTCGGGAATCAGGCGGACGCCGTTGGTCTTGCCGCTCTTGGTGAACCCCTTCAGCCGAAGCATGCCGGAGGCGTAGTCGCCGACGAGATAGGGGAAGACGTTGAAGACGTCGAGGTAGCGTTTGTTGAAATCGTCGAGGATGAACGCATCCCGGTAGTTCTTGATCAATTCGAATTCGCCATGGGCCGTTTCCAGCATGTCGTCGCCTCCTTCGCGTGCATTACTATTGTACCACATTTCCCCCAAATGCAATGAAATGAACCCCTCGAAAAGAAAACGGGCGTTTCGCCCGTCAAAGCATCATGAACATGTCGGTTTCGAGCAGCACGACCGCCTCGCAGATGATCGCCTTGCCTTCGCCGACGATCCCGAGTCCCTCGAAGGTGGTCGCCTTGACGCTGACCCGCGAGGGTTCGATATCGAGGATGCCGGCGATCCGCTTGCGCATGTCGTCGACGTACGGACGGAGTTTCGGGGCTTCGAGCGAGACCATGCAGTCGAGGTTGGAGACGGTGTAGCCCTTCTTGGACACGTAATCGTAGACTTCCTTCAAGATCAGCGTCGAATCGTAGTTCTTGTAGCGCGGGTCGGTGTCCGGGAAGAACTTGCCGAGATCGCCCAAAGCGAGCGCGCCGAGGATCGACTCGGCGATCGCGTGGATCAGGCAGTCGGCGTCGGAATGACCCATCGGGCCGAACGGCGAATCGAGATGGATGCCGCCCAGGATGAACGGGCGGCCCGGCACGAGCGGGTGGATGTCCTTCGAAAAACCGATTCTGATCATAGTATGTCCTCCAACAGCCTGAGGTCCGACATCGTCGTGACCTTGATGTTCCCGTAATCGCCTTCGACGAGCGCGACCGCTTCGCCGAGGCCGGCGAAGTAGACCGACGTATCGTCCGTATAGGGAACCGGCGCGTTCGCGCAACGGGCGTGGGCCAGTTTGATCTTCGCGGTCGGAAAGACCTGCGGGGTCTGCATCGCATAGGTCGTTTCGCGGTCGACGGAGCCCGTAATTAAGCCGTTTTCCACCGTTTTCAGCGTATCCTTGGACTTGACGCCCAGAGACAGCGCCGGGGCCTCGGACAGATGGGCTTTCAGTTTGTCGAGATCGGCCTGGCGGAGGTTCGGACGGGCCGCGTCGTGGATGAACACGATCGGATGGCTGATCGCCTCGAGCCCGTTTCGGACGCTCTCCTGGCGGGTCGCGCCGCCCGGGACGAGCCGGACCTCGCGGCCTTCGAGGAGCGTTTTGACCTCGGCGGCCTCGCTCGGCGCGTGGACGATGACGATTTCATCGAAATCGGGATCGGCGCGGAAGGCGTCGACGCTGTACAAGAGCATCGCCTTCCCGCGGATCAGACAGAAGATCTTGTTGTACGACAGGTGCATCCTGGTGCCGCCGCCGGCGGCGACGATCAGAGCCGAATACATACATGCCTCCCGGCCGTCAGATTTACGCGTCAGAGACGCGGAACGGATCTCATTCGCCGAAGATCGAATAGTTCTTCTTCGGATTGCGGATGGCCTCGTCGAGCGCCTTGTTGGCGAGGCTCACGTACTCGTTGAGCGAATATGTCGACCACGGCTCGTGCTTGATCACGCCGAGGTTGGGGTAGACGACCTGCTGGATCCCGCCGATGTTGATCATCAGGTTGACGAGGTCGCCGCCGCTCTGAAGCGCGCGCAGCAGCACGTCGTACTTGCGCTGCTCGCTGATCACGAGGGCGAACTGGATGCCGGTGATGCGGAAGATGCTGTTGACGTCCTTGGCGAAGTGGAAACGCATCTTCTTGATGTACTCGGCGATCATCAGGTTGCCGACGTCGCGGCCGAAGCGGGCGTTCACGTCGGGGATGTTGGTGAGCTGGATCATGACGAGGTAGAACGTCTCGGGTTCCTTCAGGATCTGCGTGAGGTACTGCACGAGCTGCTGTTCGGTGGGAATCGAATCGAGCTCGTGGATCATCGTCTCGGGGAACAGCTTCATGTCGATCGCGCGCACCGCGGCGACGACGTGGACCGTCCCTTCGAACTCGAACGCGCGGCCGCGCTCCTCGACCCAGACGGCGCCGCCCTTGCGGACCACGCGGTACTTGACGTCATAGGTCGGCGCCTTCTTGGACGCCTTCCTGAGGGCGGCGAGATATTGGGCGCGGTCGTCCTGATGGATCAGCGCGCAATACTCGTCGATCGAAAACTCGCTCTTGTCGAGTTCGACGATCTTCTTGAACTGGTCGGTCACGAAGAGCGAATCGTTCGCCACGTCGTGGAAGGCGAGCGCCTCGGTGAGCAGGCCGATCGTCGAGATGTAGCGGAGCCGCAGCAGTTCGGATTGGTTCTTGACCTCGTCGAGTTCCTTTTCGAGCTCGAAGAAATCGTAATCGGTCAGATTGCGGGTGATCCGGATCTTCGAGCGGAACCCGACGGCGAACGCGACGGACGCGGCGAGGGCGAAGATCTCGTAGTAGAACTTGAACTCCTCGACGGTGAGGACGGGGATCCACGTAGGCATGGCGAGGGCGATCGCGTACGGCGCGACGACGATCGGGAACAGGACGAGTTTCCAGATCCGCCACTTGCGGTAGAGGAGCGAACTCAGGACGATCAACAGAAGCGACAGACCCAGTTCGATGTAGATGAGGATGTCGGTCATGGTTTCAGCCCCTTTCCGTCCGGCGAATTACTTCTTGATGTTGGTCTTCACGTACATCCATGGATAGTAGTAGGTGAGGAAGATGCCGAGGAAGACCATATCGTAGAGCACGGACACATAGCGTTCCCCGGCGACGTAGGCGTATCCGAGGATGAAGAAGAAGATGAGCGCCCAAACCAGGTTCAGGCCGTTGTTCACGACCTTGAAGAGGGCGGTGGCGGCGTAGTCGCCGCGGAAATCGTAACGGTGGAAGTCATAGACGATCGGTCGGTTGACGAGCCACGAAACGAAGAACGACAGTCCGAGGACGCCGAGGATCGGGTCGTCGCGGAGGAGGCGGTTGAAGGCCGGCCAGACCGCCGCGGCGACGGTCAGGGCGACGCCGAAGCCGAGGAGCCCGTATTCGAACCAGCTGATCTTCTTGTACATGACGTATTTGAGATACACGAGCGCGCCCGAAAGCAAGAGCGCGAAGGGCGCGATCCAGATCATCGGAAACAGGTTGGAGAGGAACGCCGCGACGCTCCATGCCAGCAAGTGCCCGAACAGGATCTTGACGCCGGCGAAATAGATCTTCGTTTTCGGTTGGTAGGGCGGTTCTTCCTCGTCCTGGAAATCGTCGAGCTTGAAGGCGGCGACGACGTCGTAGAGGTCGGATTCCTTGCCCTGGTACTTGAAGCCGCCCGATTCCATCACGTCCGGCAGGCCGACCTTCTTCATGAGCAGGTTGGCAAGCTTGTCGTTGGTCGAGTAGATCGTCACGTCCGGTTCGGCGTAGCTGCCGCGGTGGAGGGTGATGTTCTTGTCCTTCGTACGGATGAAGTAGTCGGATTTGCCGATATGGAAGTTGACGTGCCGCTCGCTCTTCCCGAGCGTCGGATTCCCGTAATTCTGACGGATCATCATCATGATCTCGTCGTTGGACAGCGAGCGGAACTCGTCGTCGTCCTCGCCGCGGTACATCCGTTCCTCGATCTGGTCGGCGAAGTTCATCGCGTTCTGGAAGATGCCGAACAGGCCGGCTTCCGGACGGAACCAGCGGCCGACGAGATAGAGGTTGTCGAAGATGCGGGAGGCGTCGCCGGATTCGACTTCGATCTGGCTGTCGATCGACAAGCCCTTGCGCACCGACTCCTCGGGCAGCATCGCCATGATCGGCCGCGGTTTGGCGAATTTGGTCGCGGCAACGTATTTCCGCAGTTTCGGGAACGCCGCGCCGAGCTGGTCGAGAACCTGTTCGGCGGTGACGGTCGTCCCTTCCTCATAGACGAACCCGCAGGCGAGCGCGCCCGACTTCGCGGACGCGACGTCCGGGTCGACCGTTCTCTGGTTGAAGAGGCGGACGATCCGGACCGGCGCATCCAAAACGGCCGCGAACTGGTAGTCGTTCTCTTCGACCCCGGCGGATGCCGGTTTGGCGGACAGTCCGATCATGAGGGTTCCGAACCGCCGCTTCGTGGCGAGCCCGGGATAGAAACGGGCGATGCCCGCGCGCTCGTCCTCAAGCGACGCGAAATGGGTCGCGTAGAAACTGACGGGGTCGGCGCCGGCGACGAAATACTTGGCGGTGATCTCCTTGCCCGCTTCGTCGATGGCGCGGACCACCTTGCCGTTTTCGGAAGAAAGCGCCTTGAGCTTGCGGTTCTGGACGATCTTCGGGCTGACGATCTGCAGCTTTGCCAGAAGCGACTTCATGATCTCCTCTTCGGAGGTCGTGACGTGGTAGTAGCCGTCCGTGAGGCCGTTGAAGAACGCGATGAAGAAGTTGTAACAGGAGACCTCGTCGATCGAGAGGCCGTTCACCTCGGCGAAGAGCCCGAACTCGGCGGACAACTCCGGATCGGTGAAGTATTTTCCGAGCAGGCCGGAAAGGCTGTAGTCGCCCCACTCGATCATCAGCGAGGTGAGCGTGTAGTCGGTGTTGGCGAGCAGGCCGTCCTGCTGGGCGCGGTAGTTCTGGCGATGGCGCTCGAGGTCGTTGAAGAAGCGGTGGATGCGGTCGCGCTGCTTGGGATACTGGCGGACGAGGTAGATCATGAACTGGTCGAGGCGGACGACGCGGCGGCGGATCGCGTGGTCGGAGGCGACGACCGCGTCGGCGACCGCGGGCACATACTTCAGTTCGCCGCCGAGGCCGAAGGCATCGAGATACTGGGCCAGGAGGCCGCCCGTTTCCAGCGCGGGGACGGGGGGCAGGAGCGGCGTCCGGAACACGAAGCGTTCGCCGGCTTCGGCGCCGAACTCCTCGACCTCTTTTTTGAGCGAGCGGGCGCCCGCTTCGACGAACACGAGGACCTTCCGCATCTTGCGGGCGAGATAGAGGGCGATCGCGAGCGACCCGACGTCGTTGCCGACGACGAGAACGTCATAATGTTCCATGATTCCCCCTCCTTCCGCGGTCCGTTTTCTGTACCGATTATAACACAAATCACATCAAAATGAAAACGGCGAAAAGAAAAAGTGCTCGCGCACTTTTATCTGATCTTGAGGTATTTTTCAAAGTACAGGTTGAGCGTTTCCTTGCTGACGTTGTAGTCGATGTGGCGGTTGATCGTGACGCTGACGTAGCCGGTCTCCTCGGAGACCACGATCGTGAGCGCGTCGGTCTGTTCGGAGATGCCGATCGCCGCGCGGTGGCGGGTTCCGTAATGGAGCGGCAGGTCGGTGCGGTCGGTCGACGGATAGTAGGCTTTCGCGCACAGGATCGTGTTGTCGCGGATGATCATCGCGCCGTCGTGCAGCGGCGTGTTGGGGAAGAAGATCGAGGCGATCAGTTCGGAGGTCACCGGGGCGTTCACGAGCATCGCCTTGTTCACGTAGCCGGACAGCTTGATGTCGCGTTCGATCGAGATGAGCGCGCCGATCTTGCGGGCCGCCATGTACTCGACCGCCGTCGCCAGCTTTGCGGCGAGATCGTTGTTGGTCTTGGTCCCGCCTTTCGTCTTGTTCTTCTTGCCGACGCCGATTTTCTTGAAGAGGGTGTTGATCTCGTTGATGTACATCATGACGAGGACGTAGATCAGGGGGACGAACGCGATGATCCGGACCGCGAGGTCCATTCCCGCCTCGGGTTCGGCGATGAGCGCGTAGACCGTGACGACGAAGAGCGCGACGAGGAGCAGTTTGAACAACCGGATCGCCTTATGGCTGACCTTGGTGCGCAGCACGAGAAGGAAGATCGCGAAGATGTAGGAAATGAGAAGCGACAGTTCGAAGTTGCTCAAGATATCACCGCTTTCGGGAGTGGTTTGCCGAGGTGCGTCGCACATCGGTTCTATTGTAATCCATTACGGTCGAAAAACCAACCGCAAGCATGAAAATATTCCGCTCAGCGGATCGGTTTCGCATCGAACCGCTTGTAGACGGCGTCGAGCGCGAAGTAGGCGACGGGAATCATGATGGCCGACGAGAGGACCGCCGTGATGGCCGGGGCGATCGGATAAAGGTCGTAGTCGACGCCGAGCCAATGGATCACGCCGTAGTCGATGCCTTCGGCGAGGGCCATCGTGACGAGCATGCGGACCAAAAACACCGCCATCACGACGCCGAACTGCCTGGCGTTCGTCGACGCCGGCTTGAAGGTGAAGACGGCGTTCGCGAAGTACGAGAAGACCGAGGCGACGATGAACGCGGCGCCTTTGGCGACGAATGCGACATCCGGCAGGATCTCGTTGTAGAACAACAGGTAGACGAGCGCGTCGATGACCGTGTTGACGACCCCGATGATGCCGAAACTGAGGAACTTCTTCGTCAGGAAATGGGTCTTGACGAACTGCCAAAGCCTATTCAACGTCGATGCCCTCGGAGGCTTCCTCGATCAGGTAGTGCGGACGGTCGAGCACCTGGCGGCGGATCTGATAAAGCAGATAGAGGATGCCGTAGGTGAAGAGGGTGAGGAAGAGGAAGACGACGTTGATCTCGACGGCGACCACGAAGCCGTCGAGCGAGAAGACGTCGAGCGCGAAGAGGACCACGTTCGCCGCCATCATCAGGATCCCGAACAGGAAGCCGACGGCCGGCAGGACCATCATCACGTTGGAGAACTGGTTCATGCCGTTGAAGCCGTAGCGGAACAGGCTCTTGAAACTCCATGAGCTCTTGCCGTGCATCCGCGGGATGAAATCGTACTCGAGGCATTTGCGCGAGTAGCCGACCCATGAGAAGATGCCCTTCATGAACCGGTTCTGGTCCTTGATCTTGAGGAACGCGTCGATCACGACGCGGTCGAGCAGCTGGAAGTCCTTCGCGCCGTTGTCGAGCGGCCGGTCGGCATAGCTGTTGTAGAAGCGGTAGTAGAGGTTCGCGAAGAACGCGCGCAGTTTCGGTTCGTTCTTGCGCGTGCGGCCTTTGGTATAGACGATCTTGTATCCTTCCTTGTGGTACTTGAGCATCTCGGGGATGAGCGACGGCGGCTGTTGCAAATCGCAGTCGATGACGACCGCCGCGTCGCTGTCGGCGACGTGCCGGAGTCCCGCGTGCATCGCGGCCTCCTTGCCGAAGTTGCGCGAAAACGAGATGTAGCGGACGCGCGGATCTTCGGCCGCGACGGCCTTGATCTCCGCCAGGGTGGCGTCCCGCGATCCGTCGTTGACGTACAGCAGTTCGTACGTATATTCCGGATCGACGAGATGTTTCACCGCCTCCAGATAAAAGGGGCGGACGTTCTTCTCTTCGTTATAGGACGGGATGATGATCGTCAGTTTCTTCATGGGCGGAAGCCTCCTGGATCGGATCCGCGGCTTGCTTGCGGCCGCGTTTGATGAAATGGGGGATGAGGAAGACGAGTCCGAAGATCAAAAAGCCGCCGCCGGTCGCGAGCGCGCCGACCGCCAGGCCTTTCGGTTCGAAGCGAAGCGTGAGGTCGACCTCCGTGATTCCGTGCGGGATGATGATGCCGAGGAATCCTCCCGAAACGGCGAGCGTTTCGTAATCCTGCCCGGAGATGATCTTCCATTCTTCGGAGTAGGCGACCGGGATCATCACGATCTGGTCCTGCGGAGTGTCGCTCGTCCGCGTGTAGGACAGATCGATCCGACCGTGCGCGATCGTCATCGTCTCGTCCGCCGCGATCGACGTATCGGCGTGTTCGTCGTAGGTGGTCAAATCGTCGAGGGCATAACGGATCGAGAGGTTGAAGGGGTTGGAGTACTCGTACATGTCGTTCGTCTTGAAGACGTACATGCGTTCCGGCGTCTCCGCGAAATAGTAGTATCCCTCGAAGCACTCGGTTTCGGTCCCCAGCTCGTCGACGACGAAGACGCGGTCGAAGGCGTAGGAGTTCGTCATCTGGAAATAGAGCATGCCGGTGGGCCGTTCGAAGACGATGTTATCGAAATCGTAGACCAGGTACGCGGCGCCGCCGATGGCGTTTTCCATGCGGTACTGAAGGTTCTTCGGCTGATTGAATCCCGCCGTCTTCTCAAAGTAGATGGCCGTCGGTTCCAGCCAGAATTCGCATTTGACCTGATGGGTCAGGCCTTCCACGACATCGCAGGAATCGGTGAGTCCGCCTTCGAACGTCATGATGATTTCACCGTAGTCGAGCGGCGTCAGGGTCGGCACGTTGATGTAGAGCGCCCCGGCGGAGAAGCCGATGTCGAGCGTCGCCTCGTCGTAGCGATAGAACGCGCGCGGGGTGGTGTCGGCGATGCCGGGGATCGTGGCGAGCACCCCGTCATCGTTGTATCGATAGGTGTTCAGGGTGCGGAGCGCGCCTTCGTTCACGGGCGCCGCCTCGACCAGGTTCAGCGGTTCGACGTCGTACCGCTCCTCGTCGATCAGGACGTTCATGAGCATCAGCTTCTGCGAGGCGATGCGCGTGTTGATCCCGACGAAATTGTGGAAATCGGAATACGTGATGTAGGATTCATAGACCTGGAAGGGTTCGGCGTCGGTGATTTCGTAGAGACGGTAGGTGTCGTCGGCGGCGATCTGGGTGAAATAGGCGCCGTCCAGATAATAGTTGCGGGCGGCGGATACGAGCACGTACTTGTATCCGAGCGTATGGTTGAGATAGAGCGCCAGGACGTCGAGCTTCCGTTTCGTCTGGTACTCGCCGGAGTAGTTGCATGCGTCGAACAACAGGCAGCTGATCTCGTTGGTCTCGGCGTCGGTCCAGGAATGGAAGATCTCGGTGTTCGTCGGGAAGGACGTCATCCGGTTGAAGTTGAGCTGTTCGACGTCGAAGCGCGACAGGTCGACGTAGACGCGGAAGAATTCGTCTTGATCGAGATGGTCCTCGAGGAATGCGTCGATCGCATGCATCGACTCGAATGTGTCGATCTTGTTGGCGATCGAGAAGGGCCCGGAGTAGGCATAGACCACGGCGACCAGGCATTCGACCCAGAAGACGACGCGGATCCAGCGGCGCCGGTTGACCCAGCCGAAGATCAGGACCAGCAGGATGAAGAGGGCGGAGACGCACATCAGGACGGTATCGGCGGTCATGATGTCGCGGGAGGCGTAATAGGTGTCGATGCCAAGCTTGTCGATGTAATAGTAGATGAGATACCCCACGAGTCCGAGCATCATCACGATCGGGATCGTGAGCCACTTCATCTTTTCGGTTTCGAACCCATGCTCGTCAAAGACGAATGCGAGGATCATCGTCTCGACCAGCGGCAGCATGTTGATCCAGCGCGTATAGGGCGAGTCGGTCGTGCCGGAGAAGACGTAGGAGAACAGCGGGAAGAAGATGAGGACCAACCCGAACGGGATCAGGATCTTGTAGACGCGGGCGACCCGTCCCCTCATGAAATAGACGTAGGACATGAATGCCATCCCGACCACGGTGATGTAGAGCGAGACGTGCTCGAGGCCGTAGTTGTTCTCAAAGCCGTAGAAGCCGATGCCCTTCTGTTCGGTGAAGATCTTGGCGAGCACGCGGATGTAGATTTCCGGTTGGAACAGCTTGAGGTCGTATCCGAAGATCGTCACGACCCAGGCATTGAAGCTGCCCTCGGTGCGATAGGTGTCTTCGAGGATGAACAAGATGCTCGGGTAGAGAATGATGCCTGACATCGCCACGCCGAGCAGGATCAGGCCGAGGAAGGCGGCGCCGTCGCGAAGGAACGGCCAGACCCGGAATCCCGGACGTTTGAAGGCCTCGACGATGTAGAGGATGCTCATGAAGGCGAGCGCGCTGTACCCGAGATAGAAATCATAGAAGACGAGCGCGAACGCGAACAGCGGGACCACCCATTTCTTGCCGCGGAAATAATACTGGATGACGACCAGCGCCGCGGGAAGATAGAAGGCGAGCGAGAGGAAGACCGGGAACGCCATGAAGCTCACCGATCCGCCGCTGACGAAATACACGATGCCCATCCAGAAGATCGTACGGTTCTTGGCCCCGGTCAACTTCAGGTAATAGGCGAAGACTATCACGCCGGCCAGGATCTTGATGAGCTCGGTGGTGGAATACGCGAGTTCCGTCGGGAAGACGTAACTGAGCAGGATGGTGATGAACGTGAAGATGTCGAGCGGGATGTAGTAGATGTCCGAAAAGAACGATGCGCCGAGATAGTTGTTCAGATTGAAAAAGGACAGCGTGCCTTCTTTGATCTGGTCGACGAAATCGCACATGATGCTGTAATATTGGATGATGTCGTCGGAAAAGTTGTTGTAAAAACTGTTGCGGGTGAGGATGATCATGGTTTGGATTACGAAGAGGACGGTGAAGACGAACAGGCCCAAAAAGAGGAAAGTCCGCTTGGGGCTTTCATAGGTAGCGGCGATGAAGGACCGGAAAAAGGTAGTCCAGCGGTGCCATTTCGTCCGGATGCGATCTCTGAATTTGGTTTTGGGTGCGTCCATCTATGAACCTCGTCTACCGAAAATGTGCATTTAATTATATCATATCCCGCACGCTTTGGGATAGTCTCTTTTCCCTAAGAAAACAAATGCGAAAAGGACTTTATTGTAATATAATACAATGTGGTGATATAAAATGGAAAAAGCAATCCTGGTTGGCTTGGAAACAAACAAGAGTTTTGAATTCGACTACCACATGAAGGAACTGGCCGCCCTGGCCGATGCATGCAACCTGCAAGTGCTAGAAACCGTCACACAACGGCTTGACGGACCGACGGCGGCAACGTACATCGGATCCGGAAAGGTCGCCGAACTGAAGGACGCCGTCGTGGAGCTTGGAGCCGACGTCGTCGTTTTTGACGATGAACTGTCGCCCACCCACATCCGGAATCTCGAGAAGGGAATCCAGGCCAAGGTCATCGACCGGACGATTCTGATCCTCGACATCTTCGCGAAACGCGCAAGGACGAAGGAGGCGATGCTCCAGGTCGAGCTCGCCCAGAGCCAATACATGCTTCCCCGCACCGTCGGGATGTATTCATCGCTTTCCAGACAGTCCGGCGGCATCGGGTCCAAGGGCCCCGGCGAAACGAAGTTGGAAATGGACAAACGCATTCTACGCGACAAGATCATCCACATCCAAGAAGAACTGAAAGAAATCGTCTCGGTCCGTCGGACCCAGCGCGAGAAGCGTAAAAAGGACCAGGTCGCGACCGTCGCACTCACCGGATATACCAACTCGGGCAAATCGACAATACTGAACAAGATGCTAGAGTACTCGTCGCAGAACAGTGAAAAGTACGTCTTTCAGAAGGATATGCTCTTCGCCACTTTGGAAACCGCGACACGCAACATCGCGCTGCAGAACAAGCACCAATTCCTCGTCACCGACACCGTCGGATTCATCTCGAAGCTGCCTCATCACTTGGTCGAAGCGTTCAAATCGACTTTGGAGGAGATCAAAGAGGCCTCGCTGATCCTCCATATTGTGGACGGATCGAACCCAAAAGCCATGAATCAGGCCGAAGTGGTCGATGAAGTGCTGAAAAGCCTGGAAGTGAAAGATGTGCCCGTCATCTACGTCGTCAACAAGTCGGACCTGATGAAAGACCAGCCTTCGCTGCAACTGAACCCGCGGTTGACCATCAGTGCGCTGACCGGCGAGGGTTTTGACAAACTAATGAAGACGATTGATGAGACTTTGTATTCAAAGAACCTGTTGGTGACACTCTTGCTACCCTATGATAAAGGCCAGATTTACAGTTTTTTAAAGGATAATTGCAATATCGTCTCTACCGATTATCAAAATTATGGCATCCTTGTCAAAGTCGAGTTGAATGATCATCTTTTTAACTTGTACAAATCATTTATCGTCTGATTTTAACGAACACATATGATTTTTCAGAATGATCCAATGAGCGACTTGATTCTTTATATTGTATTTTGATGTTTCTATTTTTGCTTTTACTCAGACACGAGTC
>CAIMSF010000063.1 GCA_903844055.1 uncultured bacterium | reverse complement strand
CTCGATCGGGGCGGTCGTCGTGTCATGGTCGCCGAACTTCACGTCGAGGGCGAGTTCGGTGGCGGTGATCTGCGAGAGCAGCGAGGTGGCCGAGACCAGTTGGAATCCGTAGATTTCGGCTTCGGTCTCCAGCGCGAGGACGACGGGGGGTTCGGGTTTGAGCTGATCGTAGACGAACACGCCGGTGACGCCGACGAGGATCAGGACGACCATCGCCTTGAGGACGAGGGCGTAATTGAACGGACGGATCCGCCGGACGACCCGTTCGGGGGACGCGACGTAGGCGTTTTCCAGATCGATGCGGTCGAACACGTCGGGCATCTGGGCGAGGGCGGCGCGCTTGATGGACTTTTTCAATTGAGACCGGTTCATGGCCGCTCCTTTCCGACATCCTGACGCATCTTCCGGATCGCCCGGTTGTAAAGCCAGAGGACGGTTCCGAGCGGTTTTCCCAAGATCTGCGCGATGTCTTTGAATTTGGTGTCCGAGACGACGTGCAGGAGCACGATCTCGCGTTCTTCGGTGTCGAGCGGGGCGATCAGGGTTTCCAGATCGTAGTCGCTTCGCTCCGCCGGTTCGACCCGGTCGAACACGTAGGCGTCTTCCTGCGGGTCGAGCGGAACGGTCTTGCGTTCCTTGCGGTAGTGGTCGAGCGCCAGGTTCTTGGCGATCTGGACCAGCCAGGCGTTGAAGTTGCGGCCCGGTTCGTAGGCATCGAGGTGCGAAAGCATCTTCATGTAGGTTTCCTGCATGAGATCCTCGGTGATCCCGCGGTCGCGGACGATCGCGACGATGACGGCGTAGACGCCGTGCTTCGTCTGGTCATAGATTTCCCGGAACACCGCCTCGTCCTTTCGGCGCAGGGCATCCAGGCGGCCATCGAAATCGAACATGCGAACACCTCGTTTCGATGACCATTATATCATGTTCCGAGTTTGATGGGGAGAGGGAAACGCGAATGCGTCAGGCGTTTTTTCCGCCGTTTCCGCCATCGCCCTTGTCATCCTTGTCGCCGCGGTCGTTTCCGCCGTGGCCGGTGCGGCCGGTTTCGAACTCGTGGGATTTCTCACCGTCGACCTTGTGGCCGTTCTTATATTGCGGGATGACCTCATAGGTGTAGGTGGTGATGCCGGTCGCTTCGTCGTAGGTGGCGACGATCCGGATCTTGCCGGACTCCTCGTTGCCATCGGCGTCTTCGGTCGAGTACTGCACGGCGATGTAGGTGACGTTTTCGACGGTTTCGATCTTGAACTGGTAGCGGCCCTTCGCGGCGCCTTCGATGAAGGAGAGGTCGACCTTGACGCCGTCATCCTCGAGGTTGACCTTGATCTTCGAGCGGTTCACGATGACGCCGCCCTGGACGATCTCATAGAAGAACTTCTTGTCGCCGTCGGTATCGGACTGATAGCGGACCTTGACGAAGTTGTCGTGGTCGATCCAGGAGCGGAGCAGCATGACTTCGCCGTCGTCCTCGACGATCTTCTTGCCTTCGAGGTAGAAGGGGACGTCGCCGATCAAAAGCATGCCGGTGAGGGCGTAGACGACGTCGTCGTCATGCTCATCGGAAAACTCATAGTCGCGGTTGCGGAGCTTATCCTCGTCGTCCTGGCGATCCTGGTCGGAGAGCGGGAGGGTGGTGGTTTCCTCGGTGGTGGTCTCGGGTTCGGTCGTGACTTCCGGTTCGGCGGTCGTCACTTGCTCGGTGGTGGTGATTGAGGGTTCCTCGTCGATCGGTTCCTCGTACAAGACTTCCGTGTAGTAGAGGACGTAGGTGATGTCGTTGCCGAGCAGGTCCTTCGTGACATAGGTCATCTTGTAGGTGTACTCGGGAAGATCGGACGATTCGACGACGACGGACAGACCGTTCGTGTTGCCGAGGAACTGCTCGATCATCGCGAGGTACTTGTCGACCTCGGCGAGTTCATCGTCGACGGCGGTTTCGGCGTCGTCGGACGGCGTTTCGGTGGTGGTTTCCTCAAGCAGCGTGAAGGAAAGCGGCTGGGCGAGGCCCGTTGACGTTCCGAGCGTTCCCGCGAGAAGTTCGGTCGCGGAGATGGCTTCGAAGCCGACGAGGTCTTCGGTGGCGTTGAACGTTTCCGTCGCCGGAACGGAATTGCAGGCCGCGAGGGCGATGACGCCGAAGGCGGCGAGGGCGATGGTCAGAAGCTTTTTCATGATATACCTCCAATAGGGATTTTTGTGTTCACACGATATACGCGCGGGAAGGGAGGATTATTGGTATCGTGCCACATTTTTCGCAACAAGCCCCTTTTTTACCGTTGATTTTGTGATATATTATAAATACATTGAGGAAAAGCGCGGTGATCGGATGGAACGTTCGGGACAGACAAGGATATGGGAAGTCGATTTCCTGCGCGGCTTTTCGATCATCATGATGGTGTGGGACCACCTCATGTTCGACCTCAAGAGCATCCCGGGCAGGTTTTCCACTTACGCCCTCCTCGACCGCCCCGGCTTCGAGGCGGTGGTCGACTTCGCCCGCGACTACTGGTACGGCGAACCGCGGGCCGCGCTCCACTACGTCTTCGTCGCCTTCTTCCTGGTCGTCTCCGGGATCAGCTTCACGTTCTCCCGCTCGAACCTCAAGCGCGGTCTGAAATTCCTCGCCTTCGCGATCTTGATCACGGTCGTCACGTATACGATCGACGAGTTCTCCGGTCTCGGCGTCAGCGTCTTCTTCGGCATCATCCACATGTTCGCCATCGGCACCCTGATCACCTGGGCGCTCCGCAAACTGTGGGACAACGACGTCTTCATGGCGGCCGTCGGCGCCGCGGTCGTCGTCTTCGGCGTCCTGTTCGCCTGGAAGGACGTGCCCGTCTACGGGTCGGTCACCTGGGAGAACGCGATCCCGATCATGCTCGGCACCGCCGCCTTCGGCGCGGACCATTTCGGCATCCTGCCCTACACCGGCGTGATCATGCTCGGCACCGTCGTCGGCAACCTCTTCTACAAGTCGAGGAGAAGCCTCGTGCCGAAGCTCGACGGCGCCTGGAACCGCCCGTTCGTCTTCGCGGGCAGGCATACTCTCTTCATCTTCGTCACCCATCAGATCATCCTGGCCGGACTGGTCTTCCTGGCCGCATACCTTGCCGGATACCACATTTGACATCTCACGGAGGAGACGCCATGAACCCGAACCATTCGCTGTATGAAACCGTCGTGACCACCGCGTCGCTGCATCAGGACAACGACGCCCTCTTCTTCATGGGCAAGGCCGTCAAGTATCCGGCCCTGATCGCCAAGATCGACGAGGCCGCGGCCGGGTTCGTCGGCGCCGGGATCGGCGCCGAGGACGTCGTCACCGTCTGCATGCCCAACGTCCTCGAGACGATCTACGCCTTCTACGCGCTCTCGAAGATCGGCGCGGTCGCGCACATGGTGCATCCGCTCACGCCTTACGCGCAGATGAAAGGATACATGAAGCACGCGGATTCGAAGATGCTCGTCATCCTCGACACGATGTATCCCGTCTACCGCGGCCTCGTCGAGGAACTCGGCATCACGCTCGTCCTCGTCTGCCCGGTCGCCACCTTCGCCGGCATCAAGCCGTTCGCCTACCGCCTGATCAACCGGAAGAAGCTCGCGGGCATCGTCTACGGCGAGAAGGTCAAGTCGTTCTCTTCCTTCGCGGCCGGCCAGCCGGCGGCGAAGACCGCCAAGACCGATCCGAAGGCCGCCGCGGTCTACCTCCACAGCGGCGGGACGAGCGGCCAGCCGAAGACGATCGAACTCTCCGCGTACGCGATCAACACGCTCGCCTTCCAGGTCCAGTTCGTCATGGAGGAACCCGACTTCAACGGCCGCCACATGCTCGGCGTCCTGCCGATGTTCCACGGCTTCGGCCTCTGCATGGGCATCCATGCGATGCTCTGCGTCGGCGGCACCGACACGCTCATGCCGAAGTTCAAGGCCGACCAGACGATCGACCTCATCAAGCGGAACCGCGTCAACTACGTGATCGGCGTGCCGACCCTGTTCGAATCGCTGTTGAACCATCCGAAGTTCGCAGGCAAGCATTTGGTCAACCTGCGGCGCGCCTACGTCGGCGGCGATTTCGTTTCCGCCAAGCTCAAGGAGGATTTCTCCCGCGTCGCCCGGGAATGGGGTTCGACCGCAGAACTGCTTGAAGGCTACGGGCTCACCGAGATGGTCACCGTGCTTTCCGTCAACACGCCGTCCAACAAGCGTCCCGACACCGTCGGCCATCCGCTTCCCGGAATCGGCGTGAAGATCCTCGACGTCGCCAACCAGTCGGAAGTCCCGATGGGCGTCTGCGGCGAAATCGCCGTGAGCGGCGAGACGATGATGATCGGCTACCTCCACGACCCGGCCGCGACCGCTCAGACGATCATCCCGCTGAAGGACGGCAGGTATCTCCGCACCGGCGACTACGGCTATCTCGACGGCGACGGGCACATCCATTTCAAACAGCGCCTGAAACGGATCGTCAAGGTCTCCGGGATGCCGGTGATGCCCTCGGAGATCGAAACGCTCGTGACCGGGATGCCGGCGATCCTCGAGGCCGCCGCGATCGGCGTGCCGGATCCGGAGCGCGGGAACATGATCAAGCTCTTCATCACGATCAAGCCCGACCACAAGCCGGGTCCCGACGAAGAGTCGATCCGCAAGCTGATCCGCGACCACCTGTCGGTCTACTCGGTCCCCAAACTGATCGTCAAACTCGACAAGATGCCGCGCACGGTGGTCGGAAAAATCGATACGAACGCACTCGGGAAAATCGACTGAATCCACTCCGAAAAACGACGGAAAACGACATTAGTGAACGTTCGTTTTTCGGGTGTATGCGCTTGCAATGGTATTTTTCGAATTATCCATTTTTGACAAGTATTCCGCTTATCATTTCGATCGCTATGCGCTATAATTGATGCGAAAAGCATGATCGTATGAAATGGAATGCTTGTTTTTTTTCCATGCACCATTTTATGGTTCGCCAAATGTAATTTGACCAACCGGCACGCATCCGAGGAGGAACACCATGGGCATCGTCAATTCCGTTCTATTGATCGTCATCGCGCTTTTATGGGGTCTGGTCGGGTTCATCATCCTTTCCGAAACGAAGAAGGACGAAAACAAATGAGCGGCTTTGGCATGTTCGGCGTGCTGTTTTTCGACGACCCCGTCATCATCAAGATCTTCCTCTCCGCCTGTCTCGTCTTCCTGGCGGTCTATTTGTTCTTCCTCCAGGGGAAGCTGTTCATCCTCGGGTTCAGCCTGGCCCGGAAATCCGAGCGGATCCATCGGATCAAAACTCGCCCGCAAACCGTCGCGACGTCGATTCGGACGGTGTCGGCACCACCGGCCGACGCGTCGCCGGCGGTCCCCGAACCGCCCCTCGCAACGGCTCCGGACATCCATCCGCCGGTATTGATCGACGCCTGGTCCCGGATGCCGACGACGGTCGACGAGAAGGAAACCGCCCATCGGGCCAAGGTGGTCGACCGCATACGAGGCCGCTATCTCACCGCGGAGAAAAAGCTGAAACTGCTCAAAGTGCTCTGGATCGTCATCGCGGTCCTCACCGTCGTCTTCATCATCACCTACTAGGAGAAGCCCATGCATAAAGCGCGAGTATGGATTTACGGACTCTTTTCCATCGCGGTATCGGTGATCCTGCTCTTGCAGGCGATCGATACGACCATCGAAGAAATCCGCTTTCAAGGATCCGACGTGATCCTCGAACCCAACGGCGGCTCCCTGACGACGGAACGGATCGACTACATCGAAGGCCGGCGGCTCGGCGAATTGCCGGAGCCGGAACGCGAAGGATACGTCTTCGTCGGTTGGTATGCGGACGAGGACTTCACGATTCCCGTCGAGGAGGGCGACGTTCTCCAAGGTCGCACGGTCCTCTACGCCCATTATCAGGTCAAGGATTACACGGTCCGTTATTATCACGGCAACGCCTTGATCGCCGCGATCGTCCAGTCATTCGGATCCGAGCTGGTACCCATCGCGACGCCGACCCTTTATGGACATACGTTCTCCGGATGGTATGTCGATCCGGAGTTCGAGACGGCGTTCAGCGCCACCACGATGCCGGCGACCAACCTGTCCCTGTTCGCCCGATTCACCATCAACGTGGTCACCGTCACCTTCGACAGCAACGGCGGGTCCCCCGTCGCATCGATCACGCAGCCGTTCAACACGAACGTTGATCAACCCGCCGATCCGGTCCGCACCGGATATACGTTCAGCGGATGGTTCATCGACGAACTCGGCACGGAACCGTATTATATCCCGACGATGCCCGCCGCCGACATCACGCTATATGCGGGTTGGATCGCCAACCGATATGAAATCAATTACGTCGAAAACGGCGGATCGACGGTCGAGAACCAGGAAGCCCTGTACGGCGTCGCGATTTCTGCTCCGGCCGCGCCCCAGCGGACCGGCCATGCCTTCGCCGGATGGTACAGCGACGCGGGCCTCACCTCGGCCTTCGCGTTCACCACGATGCCGGCCGAGGACATCACCCTCTATGCCAAATGGAACATCGTGAGTTATACGATCGCCTTCGATTCCGAGGGCGGCAGCGCCGTTGCCCCGCTGAACCTGTCCTACGGGACGGCCGTGACGCTTCCGGCCGATCCCGTCCGGGTGGGATTCATCTTCGGCGGCTGGTACGTCGACGACGGCTTGACCCAAATGTTCATTGACGGGACGATGCCCGCCGCGGACCTGACCTTGCACGCGAAATGGCTGGTCGACGTCTATCAACTCGTCTTCGCCGGATTTGACGGAACCGTTCTGGCGTCGTATGAACGCGCCTTCGGCGCCGACCTGTCCGTCATCGCGACACCCGTCGCGCCGGCTCGCGAGGGGTATGCGTCGACCGGATGGAGTCTTCAGGTTCCGGCCACGATGCCGGCGAACAACGTGACGATCGTGGCGCAGTATGCCGTGCTCGCCTACGACCTGACATTCGTCGACCACGACGGATCGCCGATCCGCGTCTCGACCCATGACTATGGGACCAACCTGACCGCCATCCTGCCGCCTTCGGCGCCGACGCGGACCGGCTATGTCTTCACCGGCTGGAGCGCCGCGATCCCCGAGACGATGCCCGGCCACGATGTCACGATCACGGCCGTCTACGAGCCGGACGTGTTCCGGTTGCATTTCATCGATTACGACGGGACGCCGCTACAGACGCTGGAAGTCGCTTACGGATCCGATTTGTCGGGTCTGGTCGGGCCGACCGTTCCCGGACGCGCCGGTTACCTGTTCCAGCGATGGGACGTCGCGCTTCCCGCGACGATGCCGGCCGAAGACATCACCCTGCGGGCGGTCTATTCGGTCCTGAAGTACACCGTCACCTTCTTTTCCAACGGCGGCAGCTATGTCGCTCCCAAGACCAGCCAGGAAGGCGTTGCCTTCACCGCTCCGGCGGATCCGACGAGGAGCGGCTACACCTTCGGCGGATGGTATACCACCAACGCCTTCACCACGCCTTTCACGTTCGCGACCACTCCCCCGCAAAACATCAGCCTCTACGCCAAGTGGATCGTGAACTCCTACGTCTTGTCATTCGTCGATCATGACGGAACCGTCATCCGGACCAACACCTATGTGTTCGACACGAGCCTCGCATCGATCGTGGAACCTGCGGATCCGACGCGGGCCGGATATACGTTCACCGGCTGGAGCGCGAGCATCCCGGCGACGATGCCGTCGAGCGACGTGACGATCACGGCGCAGTACGCGATCAACAGTTATACTTTTGAATTCCGCGATCATGACGGCACGGACCTGCAGACCGGCTCCTTTGCGTATGGATCGAACCTGGCGGCGGTGACGGCGCCGGCGGATCCGACGCGGACGGGATAT
>CAIMSF010000062.1 GCA_903844055.1 uncultured bacterium | reverse complement strand
GCCGCCCACGAGGCGAGCGTCGAACTAAGGCTCCATCCGCTCGCGGCGGAATCGTATCTGACCGCCGACGCCGAGAAACTCGAGGCGGCGTTCGTGAACGTCCTCTCCAACGGCGTCCGCTATGCGAAGACGGCGATCGACATCGAGGTGAAGGTTGAACCCGAGCGGATCGTCGTGACGATCGACGACGACGGTCCCGGCATCCCGCCCGCCGACCGCGAACGCGTCTTCGAACGCTACTTCATCGGATACAAGGGCCATACCGGCCTCGGCCTCACGATCACCCGGGCGATCGTCTCCGCCCACGGCGGCACGATCGTCGCCTCCGAATCCCCGCAAGCCGGCGCCCGCTTCACGATCGATCTGCCGAAGCGCCCGTAAAAGGATTGCGAAAAGGGTGCGGCGCGGTTGTAAAAACCCGCGCCGATGCCCGCCCAAATGATATCATGAAGATGGACCCGTTCCATGGTCCGAAAACGCCTTTTTCGCCGGCACCCCCCCTATGTCTTCGCCCCCTCTCCCGGGCGAAACGGCCGGCGCGGAGGGCGTTTTGCGTTACCGCTTGCATCCCCCCGGTGGTTTTGATACAATGGATACGACATCGAACGGAGTTGATCGGATGGACCTTTTCATGAAACTGCTGTTGTTGCTTTCGGGATTGTTCTTCTGCTTCGTCGGCGCTTCGTTCTTCCTGCGCTGGAAGCGGGTCGTCCAATGGGTCCAGAAACGCAAGTTCGGACGGATTGCGGAACCCCGGAAAGAGGAAAAATGGATGGCTCGGATCATGGGCGCGCTGCTCTTTTTGGTCGGTCTCTACTACGTCGTCGCCGCCGTGCTTTCGGTGTTGTCCGCCTGATCCCGAAACCCTCGTGAAAACGGGGGTTTTTTGTTGGAAACCGGACTCCGCTATCTATGTAAAACATAGATAATTTCAAGGGTGCCGGACCGCTGCGGAATCCCTGAAAATAAATCATAAAAACAGTTTACAAACCCCCCCCAAGGGATTATAATAATCTTTGATTTTTCTATGGAATATCTAGTTATGCAGGGCAACTGCGAACGGAAGAGGGAGAAGAATGGCAAAGAAGCTCATCGAGCTTAACGACATCACCAAGATGTATGACGGAGCCGCGGTCGTCAATCACATCAATCTGTACATCAACGAAAACGAATTCATCACGTTGCTGGGTCCATCCGGCTGCGGAAAGACAACTACCCTGAGAATGATCGGCGGATTCGAGAAACCCGATTCCGGCACCGTCGTCATGAACGGCGTCGTCGTGAACGACGTCCCGCCGTACGAACGGCCGATCAATACGGTCTTCCAGAGGTACGCGCTTTTCCCGCATTTGAACGTTTATGATAACGTCGCCTTCGGCCTTCGGAACCAAAAGGTTCCCAAGGAAGAGATCGCCGAACGCGTCGAGAACGCCCTGAAATTGGTCTCCCTCCCGAATTTCGCGCTCCGCAAGGTCACCAACCTCTCCGGCGGCCAGCAGCAGCGCGTCGCGATCGCCCGGGCGATCGTGAACAAGCCGAAAATCCTGCTGCTCGACGAACCGCTCGCTGCCCTCGACCTGAAACTGCGACAGAACATGCAATATGAACTCAAGGAAATGCAGCGGAAACTCGGCATCACCTTCGTCTATGTCACCCACGACCAGGAAGAAGCCCTCACGATGTCCGATACGATCGTCGTCATGAAGGACGGCGTGATCCAGCAGATCGGCACCCCGACCGGCATCTACAACGAACCGAAGAACCGTTTCGTCGCCCGCTTCATCGGCGAGTCGAACATCCTCGAGGGCGTGTACGTCCGGCAGAACCTCGTCAGCTTCATGGGCGCCGAATTCGACTGCGTCGACACGCAGTTCGCCGACGGCGAACCGGTCGACGTCGTGATCCGTCCGGAAGACCTCGACATCATCGACGCCGCCGGCGCGAAGCTGGTCGGCGAAGTCTCGAGCTCGATCTTCCGCGGCGTCCACTTCGAACTGTGCGTGATGGTCCAGGGCAAGGAGTTCGTGATCCACACCTACGAAAACCGCAAGGTCGGCGACCATGTCGGACTGCGCGTCGACTCCTACGAAATCCACTTGATGAAGGTGGAGCACGTTGAACATTAAGAAGCTCGGCAAGCTTGCGCTGCCGTATCTCGTCTGGATGCTCGTCCTCGTCGGGATTCCGCTTGTGATGATTTTCATCCTCTCGTTCATGAACACCGACGGCGTCAGCTTCGTCGGTGCGACGTGGACGACCGCGGCCTGGGAGAAGATGTTCTCCTTCGCCGACCCGACCAACCTCAAAATCCTCGGCGACACGTTCCTGTACGCGCTGATTGCGACCGTGATCTGCTTTCTGATCGGTTATCCGATGGCCTACATCGTCGCCCGCAGCCCCTTCTCCAACAAGTTCGTCATCCTCATCCTGACGATCATCCCGATGTGGTCGAACTCGCTTTTGCGCAACGTCGCGCTCAAGAACATCCTGTCCGAGACGAACATCCTCGACAACCTGCTGTCAAGGATCGGCCTCTCGTTCTCGATCGCCTTCGCGAACCAGGACCAGGCGACCTTCATCTCGATCATCATCGGCCTCGTCCTCACCTATCTTCCCTTCATGATCCTGCCGATCTACACCGTCATCGAGAAGATCGACGAATCGCTCCTCGAAGCCTCGATGGACCTCGGCGCGAACCGCGTTAGGACCTTCGCGAAGGTGACCTTCCCGCTCTCGATGAAGGGCGTCACGACCGGCATCATCATGGTCTTCCTGCCCTGTTTCTCCGGATTCGCGATCCAGAAGCTGCTTTCGAGCGGAACGGTCTACGTGCTCGGGTCGCTGATCGAAGCCAACTTCATCCACGACATCAACTTCGTTTCGATGCTGTCGATCGTAATCCTGATCCTGATCTTCGGGTCGATGATGATCGTCGCCAAGGTCGACAAGGAAGGAGCGACGCTGGTCTGACATGGGAGTCCGTAAAAAAGAGCCCGGCCGGATCACCCTGTTCTTCCGCCGCCCGGATGTCGAGAAAGTCGTCGGCTCCATCGCCAATCTCCTCAAGTATGCGTTCTTCGCGTTCTTCATGCTCCTGATGTACCTGCCGATCTTCGTGATCGCGATCCAGTCCTTCAACCAGAGCACCGGCCTCATCTACCAGTTCAACGGATTCACCTTCGAACATTGGATGAACGTCCTCACCTTCGACCTCGACTCGAGCCTGGCGAAGGCGATCACGACGACCCTCCTCGTCGCCGTCCTCGCGACCGCGATCTCGACCGTGCTCGGCACGCTCGTCGCGATCGGCATCCACTCGCTGCCCAAGAAGAAGCGTCAGGGCATGGTGTTCTTGAACCAGGTCCCGATCCTGAACGCCGACATCATCACCGGCATCTCGCTGATGTTCGTCTTCAAGATCGTCGCCGAACTGATCCCCGGCGTCTTCGGGATTCCGTCCCTGCTCGTCGCCCACGTGTTCTTCTGCATGCCGTACGTCGTGCTCTCGATCCTGCCGAAGCTCGCCGAACTCGACGAGAACCTCTACGACGCCGCCCTCGACCTCTACTGCAAGCCTTCCGCCGGCATCGTCAAGGTCATCATCCCGGCGATCATGCCCGGCATCCTCACCGGCATGCTGATCGCGTTCACGATGTCGATCGACGACTTCCTGATCAGTTTCTTCAACGCCGGCCAGGTCAACAACCTGTCGATCTACATCTACGGCGGATACAACCGCCGCCTCGCCCCCGAAGTGTACGCCTACAACACGATCCTCTCGACCGTCATCATCCTCGGTCTGGTCGCGATGTATGTCGTCAGCGCCGCCAAAAAGCGCGCCGCCCTCAAGCATGACCTCCGTCATGCCTAACAACGTGTTTTACAAAATCTGAAGATAAAATGGGAGAAAAAAGCAAAACGAAATGAAGAAACTGTGCATGTTGTTGTTGGTAGCCCTGATTCCGATGGTCGCATTCGGATGCTCAGCCAAACCCACCCTGCAACTCTTGAACTGGGGCGAATACATCAACCCCGAGATGGTGTCGGCCTTCGAGGACGAATACGACGTCCGGGTCAACATCACGATCGCCGAGTCGAACGAACTCATGGAAGAGAAGATCGTCAACGACACGGCCAATTTCGACGTCGTCATCCCCTCCGACTACATGATCGAAAAGCTTTGGGATGAAGGCTATCTCCAGAAGATCGACCTCACCAAGCTGACCCAGTACAACCAGGCCAACTTCGTCACCGGCATCTCGACCATCCTGGGCGAGATGTTCACCGACAACGACGACGTCGACAACCCGTACAGCATCTCGATCCCCTATTTCTGGGGCGTCTTCGGGATCATGTACAACAAGTCCCTCGAAGGCCTGGAAGCCTACATCCAGGAAGAACAGTGGGCCGCCATCTTCGAACCGGAACCGACCGGAATGTTCCCGCGCGCCCTCAAGGTCGCGATGTACGACGTTCCCCGCTTCGCCTATTCCGCCTCGCTCCTCTACGCCGACCAGGTCGGCCTGATCGACGATGAGAACGCCCTGAACGTGTACTCCGCCGAATACCTCGAACTCTCCGAAGACATCCTGAGCCAGCGCACCTACGACCAGTGGGCGACCGACATGGTCAAGAAGGACATCGAAGCGGGTCTGCGCGACCTCGGTTTCGTCTATGTCGGCGACTTCTTCGACACCTTCCTGATCCTCACCGAAGACGCCACGACCGCCGAAGAGGCGCTCGCCCTCACGGACCACATCGGCATCATCGTCCCCGATTCCACGATCGCCTTCTACGACGGCATGGTGATCCCGGCCGACGCCGAAAACGTCGACCTCGCCCACCAGTTCATCGACTTCTTCCTCCGTCCCGAAGTCGCCTACGAGAACTCCGGGATCGTCGGCTACACGCCGTGCCTCGAAGCCGTCATCCAGATGATCAAGAACGGCACCGAAGGCGACGTCATCCGCGCCGCGATGGCCTCCAACCCGAACCTCCCGTTCAATCCGTCCGACGCCCCGGTGTTCGGCGGAAAGCCGCTCGTCGCGTTCTCCGACGACATCACCTCGGAAATCATCGCGATGACCGTCCGCGTCAAGACCAACTGATCCAGATCCCCGAAGTTCCGCGTTCCGACGCGGAACTTTTATTTTTAGCCGGGCGAATTGGTGGTTTTTTCCGCCGCTCGGGCGTGGTATAATAAAGAAAGCCGGAAGGCGGAGGGAGGGGATCACATGATCAACGTTTATCTCACCACGGAAGCGGGCGAACTCCAGGTATGGAAGAGCGGCGTCGACGCCGACGTCGTCCATTCGATCGTCCCGCGCGCCTGGGTCTATCTCGTGGAACCGACCGAAGAGGAGATCCTGACCGTCGCGCGAACGACGCGGATCGCCGAGTCGATCCTGCGCAAGGCGCTCGACGAAGAGGAATCGGCCCACATCGACGAGGAGGGCGACGTCACCATCGTGGTCGCCGACACGCCGATCTTCACCGCCGATCCCGACCGTCCGCACATCAGCCGCTATTACACCACGCCGATGAGCATCCTCTTCAACGCCGAGTACTTCGTCGTCGCCTGCGCCAAGAAGAACTTCGTGATTCCCGCCTTCCTCGCGAAGACGATGAAGAACTTCTCGACCGGCAAGCACTACAAGCTCACGATCCAGTTGTTGTACCGCAACGCCTCGATGTTCGTCACGCTCTTGAAGCAACTCGACAAGGAGTCCGAAGGGGTGCAGGCGAAACTGCAGGAAGCCCTCAAGAACAGCGAGCTGTTCGACCTGATGAACCTGAACAAGTCGCTCGTCTACCTCTCGACCGGCCTCAACGCCGACCTGAACGTGCTCGAACGCCTCAAGAACCAGGAATCCTTCCGCAAGTTTCCCGACGACGTCGCCCTGATCGACGACGCCATGATCGAAAACCGGCAGGCCATCGAAATGAGCACGATCCACCGCGAAATCCTCGGCGGGACGCTCGACACCTACGCCTCCGTCATCTCCAACAACGTCAACGCCGTGATGAAGACGCTCACCGTCGTCACGATCGTCCTCACCGTCCCGATGATGATCGCCTCCTTCTTCGGGATGAACTTCACGATGCCGGTGCACGTCGACCGCGGCTTCTGGTTCGCCTTCATCCTGTCGATCGCGCTGTCGGTCATGCTCGCGGTGTTCCTCGCGAACTACTCAAGCAAGCTCAACTACCACTGGGGCCAGAAGCGCGGCCCGTTCGCGCTCCCGCGCCGCAAGCCGAAGAAGAAAAAATAACCGCCATCCCACAACGAACCGAGGTGCCCGCCGATGAGTCTTCTGAAAATCGCGAATCTGAAGAAGAGCTTCGCCGGCGAGCTGCTCTTCGAGAACGTCGACATCGACGTCTCCGAAGGCGAGAAGGTCGCCCTGATCGGCCAGAACGGCGTCGGGAAGTCGACCATCGTCAAGATCATCCTGGGCGAGACCGAAGCCGATTCCGGCGAGGTCTCGATCAGCCGCCAGGCGCACGTCGGCTACCTCTCGCAGGACGTGCTCGAAGATGAGAACCGCACGATGTACGACGAACTGCTCAACGTCTACGCCCCGCTCGTCCGCCTCGAGGGCGAACTATCGGCCGCCGCGCGGCGGCTCGAGACGGCGCACGACGAAGCCGCGCTCCTGCGCTACACCCGCCTCGAAGAGGACTACGTCCGTCTCGGCGGCTACGATTACCGCGTCACGATCGACATGATGCTGTCGCGCTTCGGTTTTTCGAAGGACGAGTACGGGCGGATCGTCCGCACGTTCTCCGGCGGCGAGAAGACGCGCATCGCCTTCGCCAAGCTGCTCCTCCAGAAACCCGAGCTGCTGATCCTCGACGAACCGACGAACCACATGGACATCGAGATCATCGAATGGCTCGAGGACTACCTGCGCAAATACGCGGGAGCCGTCCTCGTGATCACCCACGACAAGTACTTCATCAACCGCGTCGCCACCAAGATCTACGAGATCGACCAGGGCACCGCCGCCGTCTACCACGGCAACTTCGACAGCTACGAGGTCGAGAAGGTCCGCCGCTACGAAGCGCTGCTCGGCCGCTATACCCGCCAGGCGAAGGAACTCGCCCATCTCCAGAGTTTCGTCGACCGTTTCCGCTACAAGGCCTCCAAGGCCAAGAGCGCCCAGGACCGGATCAAGAAGATCGCCCGCATCGAACGCCTCGACAAGCCGACGAGCGGCCACGCCGACGTCCGTTTCGGTTTCCGCACGAAGCGTCCGACGGAAGCGGTCATCCTCGAGACGGACGACCTCGCGATCGGCTACGACGCGCCGCTCCAGACGCATCTTTCGCTCCAGATGCGCGGCTTCGACAAGATCGGCATCATCGGTCCGAACGGCATCGGCAAGACGACCCTGATCAAGACCCTGATCGGCACGCTGCCGCCGTTTTCGGGGGAAGTGATCCGCCACAAGACGCTCAAGATCGGCTACTTCGACCAGAACCTGGCCGGCCTGAACGAAACCTTGACGGTCCTCGCGACGGTCCACGACCGCTATCCGACGAAGACCGTCGGCGAGGTCAGGAGCCTCCTCGCCCGCTTCCTCTTCGTCGAGGACGACGTCTTCAAGATGGTCTCCGTCCTCTCCGGCGGCGAGAAGGTCCGGCTCGTATTGTTGCTCCTGATGCTCGAGGAACCGGAGATGCTGATCCTCGACGAACCGACGAACCACCTCGACATCGAGACGAAGAACATCGTCGAAGACGTGTTCGACGACTTCGACGGTCCGATCCTCTTCATCTCCCACGACCGCTACTTCATCAACAAGGTCGCGACCAAGATCGTCTGGCTGAAGGCCGACGGTCCGGTCGTCTTCGACGGCGACTACGACGCCTTCAAGGTCGCGATGGCCGCCCGCACGGAAACGAAGGCGGCCAAGCCGTCCCGTCCGAAGACGCTGAACGCCGGCGCCGAGATCAAGAAACTCGAAGCCCGGATCGACGCCCTCCATGTCGCGATCGAGACGCTCAAACAATCGCTCTACGACCCGGCGGTCTACGGCGATGCCGCCAAATACCGCGAGGTCACCGCGCAAATCGCCGCTTCCGAGGTCGAAGCCGACAACCTCTTCGAGAAAATCGCCTCGCTGCAGGACTGAACATAAGAAAACATTGTCTGCATCGCCTTTTTGTGCTAGAATGTTCATAGTGGTCCAGGAAGGGAGGTACGTGAGATGAAACCGTTCATTGTCGTCACCGACGCGCTCGTCGGCATTCCGCCGAAAATCGTCACCCGCGACGTCGTCCGGGCGATCATCCTCCGGGAAGGTCGGATTCTGCTCATGTACTCCGAACAAGACCACATGTACGGCACGCCGGGCGGCGCGATGACGCTCGGCGAGTCCAAACTCGATACTCTCTACCGTGAACTGCTTGAAGAAATCGGCGCCACCCAGGTGAAGATCATCGAACACCTCGGCGGCACCGAAGAGATCCGCGAATCGCGTTCGCTCTATGGCGCCGTGATCCGCGTCGTCTCCGATTACTATCACGTCGACGTCCTCCATTTCAGCGAATCGAAACTCGAAGAGCATGAAGAAGAAATGGGCCTCGTCCCCGTGTGGATCGGACTCGACGAGGCGATCGCCAAGAACGAGGCGACCATCGCCGGTCTCGGCGAGCAGAAGCTCAGTTTCTATACCACGCAAACGGCGGTTTTGAAGTATATGAAGAGTCGATTTGGACTGTGATTGCCGTCCGAGTCGACTATTTTTTTTGAAATGAAAGCGGGGGATCCCACGATGATCGAAACCATCAAGAACGAACTGAAAACCTACCTTGAAACCGTCCTCTCGGCACGCTACGGCAAGCCCGTCGGCGTCGTCGTCGAAGAACCGAAGCGGAAGGACCAGGGCGACCTCTCGGTCCCCGTCTTCACGATCGCCAAGGTTGCCCAGACGGGCGTCCCGGCCGTCCTGAAGGACGTCCAAGACGCGATCGCTTCCTCGCCGCTTTCCGCCTATTTCGCCCAGGTCGCCCCGATGGGCGGATTCCTGAACCTTCGCCTCGACCCCGCCGGAATCGCGAAGGCGATCGTCGGCGACTTCCTCGCCCATGGATCCGCCTTCGGCAACTCCGACGCGCACCAGGGCGAGACGGTCGTGATCGACTACTCGAGCCCCAACATCGCCAAGCCGTTCTCGATCGGCCATCTGCGGTCGACGATCATCGGCCACGCCCTCGGCAACCTGCTCGAGAAGACCGGCGCGAAGGTCGTCCGGATCAACCATCTCGGCGACTTCGGCACGCAGTTCGGCAAGATCATCTACGCTTTCCAGACCTTCGGCGACCGCGCGAAGGTCGAGCGTGACCCGATCAACGAACTCGTCAAGCTCTATGTCGAATACCATGAGCGCGCGAAGGAACATCCCGAGATGGACGACGCCGCGCGCGCCATCTTCACGGCGCTCGAACAGGGCGATCCGACCTACACGGCGCTCTGGCAATGGTTCCGCGAAGTCTCCCTCCAGGATTACATGCAGGTGTACAAGCTGCTCGACGTGCATTTCGACTCCTACAACGGCGAGGCCTTCTACAACGACAAGATGCAGCCGGTGATCGACGAGCTGGCGCAGAAGGGGCTGCTCAAGGAAGACGACGGGGCGATGATCGTCGACCTCGGCGAGGACATCCCGCCGGCCTTGATCCAGAAGAAGGACGGTTCCACCCTCTATATCACCCGCGACCTCGCGGCGCTCTTCTACCGCAAGAACACCTATCATTTCGACCGGGCGCTCTACGTCGTCGGAAACGAGCAGAAGCTGCACTTCGAGCAGCTCAAGAAAGTCGTCCGCCTGATGGGCTACCCTGAGGCGGAGAAGGTCGAACACGTGAACTTCGGCCTCGTCCTGCAGGACGGCAAGAAGATGTCCACCCGCAAGGGCAAGGTCGTGAAGCTCGTCGACGTCCTCCACGAGGCGATCGAGCTCTCCAAGGCCTACATCGCCGAGAAGAACCCCGACCTCGCCGACCAGGACGCGATCTCTACCAAGATCGGCGTGTCCGCGATCATCTTCAACGACCTCAAGAACTACCGCGCCAACGACTTCGAGTTCAACCTCGAGGACATGGTCAAGTTCGAAGGCCAGACCGGCCCCTACCTGCAGTACACCTCGGTCAGGATCACCTCGATTTTGAACCTCGAGCCGTTCCAGATGGACGGCGACGTCGACTTCGCGCTCTTGGCCGCCGAACCGGCGTTTGAGATCGTGAAGACGATCGGGCAATACAAGTCGACCGTCGAGAAGGCGGCCGCCGAGGCTTCGCCCTCGATCGTCGCGAAGTACCTCCTTTCGCTCGCCGCGCTCTTCAACAGCTACTACGCGAAGGAACGCGTGAACGTCGAGGACGCGAAGGAAAGGAAAACCAAGAAGCATCTGATCGCGATGGTGCGCGCCGTCCTCAACGACGGCATGCGCCTGCTCGGGATGCAGGTCATCGAGAAAATGTAACGCCATCGTCCCTCCATCGGCAGAAAGAAGGTGATTTCTGATGGAGAACCAAACGCAAGAAACCAAAGAGAAAGAAAAAGATAAAGAGAAGAAACCGAAGAAGAGCGTCCTCAAGTCGATCGGCCTGATGTTCCGCTGGACCGGCAAGTCCTGGTGGATGATGCCGCTGTCGTTTCTCTTCATCCTCACCGTATCCTACGCCCGCACGTTGATCCCGCTCTTCACCCAGCACATCGTCGACTACGTGCTCGGCGACGAACCCTCCCGCCTCCCCGCCTTCCTGTTCGACCTGATCGACCGGGGCGACGCCTTTGAGAAACTGATCCTCGCGGCGGTCGCGATCGTCGTCGTCGATTTGTTCCGCTCGCTGTCGATCGTGATCCGCAGAAGCATCACCGCGGTGTTCACCGAGAACGTCGGCTACCGCCTGCGCAACCGCCTCTACAAACAGCTCCAGGACCTCGGCTACCACTATCACGCCCATGCCCAGACGGGCGACGTGATCCAGCGCTGCACGACCGACGTCGAGGCCTACAAGAACTTCATCTCCGACCAGGTCGTCGAGATCGTCCGGTTGCTCATGCTGGTCGGGCTCTCGATCTACCAGATGCGGATGCTCAACTTCAACCTGATGCTCATCACGCTCGTGATGGCCCCGGTCCTGCTCGTGATCGCGACCATCTATTTCGTCAAGATCGAGAAGGTCTTCACGAAGATCGAGGAGAACGAGGGCAAGATGACGACCCACGTCCAGGAGAACGTCTCCGGCGCGCGCGTCGTCAAGGCGTTCGCCAACGAGAAGTACGAGATCGAGAAGTTCGACGGCCTCAACCGCAAGTTCACCGACTCCGACTACAAGGTCACCAAGGTGATCGCCGCGTTCTGGAGTTCGACCGACTTCATCTGCTTCACCCAGTTCTGCGTCATCTCCGTGATCGGCATCGTCTACGCCGCGAGAGGCGAGATCACGATCGGCATCTACGCCGCGGTGATCGGCTTTGCCGGCAACATCATCTGGCCGATGCGCCAGCTCGGCCGCATCGTCGGCGACTTCTCGAAGGCGACCGTCGCCGTCACCCGTCTGAACGAGATCCTCTCGAAACCCGACGAGTATGTGAACGACCACGCCTCCGGCAAGCCCGAGATCAAGGGCGACGTGACCTTCGAACACGTCAGCTTCAAGTTCGAGGACTCGACCTACAACCAGCTCGAGGACATCGACTTCCACGTGAACCGGGGCGAGACGATCGCCATCGTCGGGAAGACCGGCTCCGGCAAATCGACCCTGATGAACCTGCTGGTCCGCCTGCTCGACCACCAGGAAGGCCGGATCCTGCTCGACGGCGTCCCGCTCAAGGACATCGAGAAACACCATCTGCGCGAAAACGTCGGCGTCATCCTCCAGGAACCGTTCCTGTTCTCCAAGACGGTCCAGGAGAACATCCGGATCGCCGATGCGAACCGTTCCTCCGACCGCGTCGTCGAGGTCGCCAAGATCGCCAAGATCCACGGCGACATCATCGGTTTCGAAAAGGGCTACGACACCGTCGTCGGCGAACGCGGGGTCACCCTTTCGGGCGGCCAGAAACAGCGCGTCGCGATCGCCCGCATGCTCCTCAAGCCCAAGCCGATCATCGTCTTCGACGACTCGCTCTCGGCCGTCGATACGGAAACCGACCTCGAGATCAGAAACGCCCTCAAGGCCGAGTGGAAGCAATCCACCGTCTTCATCATCACCCACCGCATCACCACCGCCAAGGAAGCCGACCGCATCCTCGTGATCGACAAGGGCAGGATCGCCGAGGCGGGAACGCACGCCGAACTGCTCGCCAAGGGCGGCATGTACAAGAACATCTGGGACATCCAGTCCAAGATCGACTTCCAGCTCGAAGGGGGTGAGTCCCGTGAGTAACGACGAACTCTTCGAAGAAGAGAGTTTCACCTCGCAGAAGATCGACCTCAAGGCCTGGAAGAAGATCCTCTCCTTCCTCGCCCCGCTCAAGAAGTGGGCGATCCTCTCGATCGCCGCGATGGCGGTTCTGGCCTCCACCGACGTCCTCTTCCCGCTCCTCACGACCTTCGCGATCGACGAGGTGATCCCCGCCCTCTTGGCCGGGACCGCGGACGTCAAGACCGAAGTGCTCCGCTTCATCGGCTTCTACCTCGCCTTCATGGTGGTCCAGGGC
>CAIMSF010000061.1 GCA_903844055.1 uncultured bacterium | reverse complement strand
GTATTTCTTCCCGCTGACCTTGTTCATGTCTTCTTTTCTTAGCGCCTCAAGATATGAGTGCATGCGCCGAAGCGCCTGTTGCTCGTTATCGTTGATTCCTTCCGGCCACCCACCTTTGATGATCCACAACGCGTAATCTGCAACCGTCATGGGGGATCTGCCCTCAATGGCGGATGCCCCGGCATACAATGATTGCAATGACACGGCGCCGGAGGATGCGCCGGTCTCGAACAAACTCATCGGCCGCAACATGACGCGGACGATTCGGCCTGCGCCGGAGTGCGTCGCTTCATCGAAATTCGCCGCTGAGGACCCCGTCAGCAAGAACAACCCCCGTCCTTCGAGGTGGTCGACTTCGTGTCTGACGATATCCCACACTTCGGGAATGAGTTGCCACTCGTCGATCAGTTTGGGATATGGGCCGGCGACAAAGTCGCGCTGATTGAATTGCAGCATGGTCTTGTAGTCGGTGCGGTTGAGCGGATTCAGATACACCGAAGATTTGGCAAAACGCTCCGACAGGGTCGTTTTCCCGCAATACTTCGGTCCGACCAAAGCGATCGCCTTGAATGTTGTTAAGTCTGATTCGATCGTGGATTCAATGATGCGAGGAAGATACATGGGAATCCACCTCCTTCAATCGCATTATATCACACTTTTTGCTTGACACAATACAAATTAAGGCAAATGAACATTGAAAATTGATACAAATGAACGCCAAAAATTGAGGCAAACGGCAAATCACGTTTGAAGCGTCGGTGAGCCGAACAAAAACCGATACCTTTAACGGGTATCGGCGTTTTCTATTTACGGAGATCGAGCGCGATCCGGCCGTCCTTCACTTCGACGATCCGGTCCGCCTTCTCGGCGATCCGGCGGTCGTGGGTGATGATCACGAAGGTCGTCTTGAACTTCCGGTTGATCTCCCTGAGGAGGTCGTAGACCTGCTCGGTGGTGTCGCTGTCGAGGTTGCCCGTCGGTTCGTCCGCGAGGATGATCTCCGGGCGGTTCATCAGGGCGCGCGCGATCGCGGTGCGCTGCTGCTGCCCGCCGGACATGTTCACGGCGAGGTTGTTCTTGACCTTGGTGAGCCCGACGAGCGCCATCAGCTCGTCGGCGCGCGCCTTGATCTCCTCGGTGATCGGCGTTCCGGCGATCCGGACCGGCATCAGGACGTTCTCATAGGCGGTGAATTCGGGGAGGAGGTAGTGGAACTGGAAGATGAAGCCGATCGTCTTGTTCCTGAGTTCGGCGAGCTTGTTCTTCGAGAGGTCGGTCGTCTTCACGCCGTTTAGGAGGACTTCGCCGCTGGTCGGCCGGTCGAGCGTGCCGATGATGTTTAAGAGGGTCGACTTGCCCGATCCGGACTGGCCGATGATCGAGTTGAACGATTCCTTCTCGAAGGCGAGGTTGACGTCGAAGAGGACCTGGGTCTTGACCGCCGTGCCGTAGACCTTCTCGACGTGGCGGAGTTCGATGACGTTGTCAGCCATTCTTGATCACCTCGATGATGGAGATCTTGGTCGACTTGCGCGCCGGGATGAAGGAGGCGAGCGAGGCGGAGGAGAAGGCGATCAGGGCGGAGAGCGCCATGAAGCCTGGATCGATCGAGAGCGGGACGACGGGGGTGCCGTCGGCGTTCAGGGCGAAGGTCGTGAAGGAATACAGGAGGCCGAGGCCGATCAAGAGGCCGGTGATCGCCCCGAAGACGCCGAGGATCATGCCTTGCGAGAGGAAGATGAAGCTCGCCTGGGAATCCTTGATGCCCATCGCCTTGAGGATCCCGACCTGTTTCGATTTCTGCAGGACGGTGATCGCGAGGACGCTCGCGATCCCGAGCACGACGGAGAGGGTGACGAACACCTGGATCATGAGCGAACTGGCGGTCTGACCGTTCAAGCCGGAGAGCAGCGATTCGTTCTGGGTCTTCCAGTCGATCACCTCGACGGCATCGTCGGCGATGAACGCCGCGATCGATGCCGCGTCGAGGTCGGAGTCGAACACCTCGTCGAGCTGCGTGATGACCGTCGAGACGACGTCGCCGACGTTCAGGATGTCCTGGACGGTCGGGATCGTCGTGACGATCAGGGTGTCGTTGGTCAAGGCGACCTGGAAGTCGAAGGTACCGACGACCGTCACGAACTTGTGTTCGTCGGCGCCGCTGCCGGTCGGGGGATTGTAGATGTCGATCGTATCGCCGAGCGCATAACCGAGTTCGGCGAAGAGGCTTTCGCCGATGACGACCTCGTAGTCGGCCGCGGGGAGACGGCCGCGGACGAGCTTGTCGGAGAGCTTGTAGATGGCGTCGGAATCGGCGAGGTCGGTGCCGCGCACGATGACGGGCTTGTTCTCGGTGAAGAGGACGGAGTTGGCGTCGAGGGTCGTGGCGACCGATGCGATGTTGGGCAGCGTCTCGATGTAGGCGATGTACTCCGCGTAATCTTCGATGTATTGGTCGTCTTCCTTCATCTTGACGGTGATTTGGGAGGAACTGCCGATCGTCTTGTCCACGAGGGAGGCCTGCAGGCCGGTGATGAGGGAACCGATGAAGACCTGGACGGAGACCCCGACGCCGATCCCGAGGATGATCCCGATCGTCTGGCCGAGGCTGGATTTGAGGAAGCGGAGCGCGATCTTGAAGGGAAGCATCATCGGACCTCCGAGGCGAGCGCCCGGATCGAGGAAAACGACTGGCGCGGCTCGCCGCAGCCGACGCATTCGACGTGCTTGGGATCCTTGAAGGCGGCGCCGCCGAGGACGATCCGAATCGAGGGACGGGAGGCCGCGATTGCCTCGATGAAGGCATGCGCCTTGACGAGGTTGTAGTAATTCGTGACGCTTACGGCGAGGACGTCCGGACGCACGTGTTCGACGGCCGAGAGGATGTCGCGGTTGGGCGTGTTGGCGCCGACGTAGACGACGTCGAAGCCGGCGAGTTCGAAGAAATCGGCGGCCATCCTGGCACCGACCTCGTGGTATTCCTCCGGCGGACAGACGACGAGGACGGTCTTCTTCACGGCGACGAAGCCGGGGGCTTCCTTCGCCTTCAGCACGTACGGGTAGCAGATTTCGACGATCGAACGCACGATCGAGGTACGGACGTGTTCGCGCCAGATGCAGGTCGCGTCGTTCTCCGGGCAGTGGAACTGGTTGAGCGCGGGTCCGAGGACCATCTCGTAGAGATCGTTCACCGCGATGGATCCGGTTTCCAGGACTTCGATCGCGTAGCGGATCGCGCCGGCCTTGTCTTCGCGGAGCAGATAGTCGACGAAGCGGTCGTAGATGTTTTTCATGGAATCACCCTCCTAAAAAAGGTTCGATATTCACTCATGCATTACAGTATACAATAATCAACCGCCATTTTCATATGGTTTGCTCGAAAAAAGCGATGGCAATCCTTTCACGAGAAAAAGACCTTCGTCGCCGGGGCGAAGAAGGTCTAGGGGATCAGTTTTGATTGGATTTCACGGTCTCGGCATAGTCGAACGCGTAGAACGTACGGGTCTTGGATTTGGTGACGTCGACGGTCGTGACGTGCTCGAGGACCTCGCCGTCGTTTTGGAAGTACTGCGGCGCGTCGCACGTGATCTTGAAATGTTTTCCGACGAGGAGCGTCACATATTTCGTGAACCTGAGATGGAGTCCCGAGTAGATCGTCATGAAGAGGAACGAGATGAGCGCGGGGGAGATGCTGTGGACGACGAGCGCCTGGAAGATGTCGGACTGCGGATCGGCGTCCGGGGTCGCCTTCATCCCGCCGCCGAAATAGCGGCCGTTCTGGATCGCGATCGTATAGGCCTTCGGGTATTCGTGGAGCACGCCGTCGACCTCGACGGAGAGCTTCATCGGCTTGAAGCTGGAGAACCCTTTGAAGGCGTTGATGAAGTAGGAGAGCTTGTTCTTGTGCTTGTCGGCGTTCACATAGTGGCAAATCGCCGCATCGACGCCAATGCCGCAGCCGTTGATGAAGTCGACGGTGCCGGCTTCCGTGACGGCGCGGCCGAGTTTGACGTCGGCCTTCTTGATCGGTTTCAAGGTCCTGAGCGTATCGTTGCCGGAGCCGCTCTGGAAGAAGTGGATCCTCGCCTTGATGGCGTTGACGTCGACGTGGTTGATCATGTAGTTGATCGTCCCGTCGCCGCCGCAGTAGACGATGTCGGTGACCGTCGGATTGGCTTTCAGGAAACCTTGCAAGTCGTCGATCTTGAAGGTGGACCGGAGGATGAAGGGGATCTCTTTCTTCTTGAAAAATTTGACCAGACGGGAGGTCGCACCCTTCGATTTGCGGTTGAAGGACAGGGGGTTGTGGATGATCAGATACATCGGTTCACCTTCTCGGATTTGCGGGTTTGGGCCGCGTCGCTTACAAAATCCTATTATATCATAACGCACGAAACAATAGGGGAGTTCCACAATATCACCACAATATTTTGATAATCGAACGGTTGACGGACTCCCCGTTTTTCTACACATCCATGATCATCGTTCATCACACAATCCGACTTGACCGGAAGACATAAGCTTGGTTCTAGATGGTGAAAGGGATTTCAAACAAGCCGTTGACATCAGAAAAATCATATGCTATACTGTGACTGCAAACGATTGCAATACTACGGAGGGTTACAAATGATACGTCGATCCATATTGAAAAAGTTGTTATTATTGACTGCCGTGCTCTCTGTTTCGTTCGGTTTTTATTCGTGTGATGAGATCATCGGCGGCAAGACTGTCGATACGTTCTATATGCTGGCGAACTGGGAAACGGTCGGAATGAAGAACCACATCAATGGCGGATCCCAGGCCGGGCTCTTGAACATCTTCTCGGTCGAGCCGTTGATTCAATATGTACGATCAACCGATGAAATCTATTATATGCTCGCCGAATCGGTCGATCACAACGATGACGGTACCACAATCATCCATCTCAGACCGGAAGCACGATGGCATAACGGTGACGATTATGTCGCACAGGACGTCGTCGCGTATTATTACATCAATCAATTGGAAGCGACGAATTATATGTCGGCTATCGAAGCAATCGACGATAAAACGGTCAAGATCACTTGGAAAGCCAGCATCGAACCCAACGATAACGTCAAGAACCTTATTCTAGCCGTTGACCCCGTCGGCTCCGTCAAGTATGATGTTTTTAAGACTTGGGTGGATGCAATCATTGAAATAATGGATGAGGCGCCAGCGATGCCCGAAGGTTATACAGGGTGGGCGCCTTTCGGAAAAATCGTCAATGACGTGCAGGAAACGGCCGCTTATGCCAACTATGCCGAGTTCACTAATTATAATCCGGACTGGTTCATCGCTACCGGACCTTACAAATTATATTCCGTCAACGAGACAGACATGATCCTCATTGCCAACGAAGACCACTGGGCTTACGAGTATCTGAAGTTCAAATACGTACACTCCTACAATCACATCACCGACCCGACGCAGATTTACGGCATGCTGATGTCTGGCCAACTCGATTATGCGGGGGGAACACCGATTTTGGATACTCTCGAACAGATACTGCTGGCAAACGAGAATCTGGTACATTTCAAGACAAACGACCCCGGGGCATGCGGTCTGCTGTTTAACCTGGCAAAAACCGTGAGCGTCGATGGAGTCCGACGCCCCTTGTTCAACGACAAGATCCGCGAGGGCTTCGAGTATATTTTCAATCGCGACGACATCGCCTTTATCGCCAATCCTTATTCGAAGGTGACCTATCGTTCGATGATGGCGATGGCGCCGTCGGATGCCGAGAAATACATGAGCGAAGAAGCTTGGGATTCACTCACGGTGTATTCACACGATGCATCGCGCGCCGCCGAACTCCTGATCGAAGGCGGCTGGAGCAAAGTCGATGGCTGGTGGCACGGCGAGGACGGAGAAAAGCTATCCTTTACATTGCATTTTGACGGGTCAAACGACCATCAAGCGCGCGCCGCCCAGGCGACTGCGGCGCAAATGAATGAGTTCGGGATCGAAACAAAGCTGAAATCCTCCAGTTCGTGGAACGACTGGTTCGGAAGTGCGCAATCGTATGTATGGAGTTCCGAACTATCGCTCACCTGGACCGATCTCAACATGAGTTTCTCCTATCCGACCGGATCGTTCGTTTACGCATTCAGGGACGTGTCGTTCAAGGTGATCCATCTGCCCAAGTTTCCAGCATTCGGCGAAGCGGGATATGAGGAAGTCCCCGAGAAATATTGGGGCGACCTCAGTGTCGAACTACCTACATTCGACAGAACGGGCACCTTTCTCTTGATTGATAAGATGCAAGGCCTCTATTCGCTTGATGATGCCGAGATGCAGGAAACGGTCGATGACATCATCACCGGGGTCGCCTCGCAAAACTGGGGCGTCCCGTTCTACCAAAACTCTTGCGGAATGTTCTATAATACCAAGGCGTTTACGGATCTCCCTCGAAAGGATCTTTGGGAAGCAGACCGTAACATCGAATATATTCCTTCAGGCAACGAGGACGATCTCACGGATTTCTATGCATTCGGCCGTCTCAACATCCATTTCTCCTATGCCGCTACATTGATCGATTGGGAGCGTTTCTTTGAAAATCAATAATCAGGTCGCACCGCGAGGTAAAAGTTGATGGAGAAGTTCAAGTCTTTCCTTCGGCATCTCAGAATGTTCCTCTTCAAATATCGATATTTTTTCATGAAACTCGGTATCGCCTTATTGACGTTGGGCGCCGTCGTCATTCTGAGCTTCATTTTGATTGTGAACATGCCCGGAACCGTCATCGATGCGTTCGCGATGCAATTATCTGTCGAACGCCGGATATCGCTCGACCAGGCGTACATTCTTGCGACACAGATGCTGAATTATGATCCCGACGCACCGATCTTGGAACGTTTTTCTGTCTATCTGGGACAACTTCTTCAAGGGAATCTGGGAGTATCCATCAAAAACAGTGCGAAAAGCGTGAATTTAATCCTGCGCGAACTCCTTCCACGCACCCTGTTCGTATCCTCTATCGCGCTCACGATCAGTTTCCTGCTGGGAACGACCGTCGGTTCTCGAACGATTTGGCGGCGCAAAAGTTTCGGTGCAAGAGCTCTCGATGGATATATCGTCGTCTCCAACGCCGTACCCGATTACATCGTAGCCTTGATCCTCATCACCGTTTTTGCCTTCAACCTCGGATGGTTTCCCAACCAAGGGGCATACAACGCCTTGCTCGACCCCGGGTTCAATATCATCTTCATCTTGAGTCTATTGTATTTTGCCTTTTTGCCTATTTCGGCACATGTGTTCAGCCAAATGTCGTTTTGGTCAATGCAAATGCAGGGAAGCGCACTGGGTGTTCTTGGCGAGGACTATATCAATGCGGCGCGCGCACGCGGGCTACCGGAAAAAATCATCATTCGGAAATATTTAAAACGCAATGCGATGCTGCCGCTTGTGACTCAACTCGCCATCTCGTTCGGAGTCATGTTCGGAGGGGCGCCGCTGATGGAATCGATTTTCAACTATCCCGGAATCGGACAAGCTTTCAGTCAAGCGATCGCCGAGCGCGACTACTATGTCGTCCAAGGCATCCTCTTGTTCGTCAGTGTGATCGTCATCGGCGTCAATCTCGTCGCCGACACGATTTACTCGTTGATCGACCCACGCATCAGGAGGAGCGCATGATCATGTCCCCGGCAAAAACGTTATCGCGATTTCGCGATGAATCAACACGATTCTTGCATGCCGTCGCGCGAATCTTCTTCGGGAACGCGAGGTCGGCGCTCGGCACGTCCGTTCTATTGTTTTTCATCCTTCTTGGCATATTCGGCCCTCTGCTATTCCCATACAGCAGTGAAATCGATGTCACCTCGCAGTTGCTGCGCCCCAGTATCGAGCACCCCTTCGGCACCGATCTGTGGGGACGCGACGTCTTTCGCCAGATTGTTGTGGGAACATCCGATGTGCTTTCGATCGCCTTTCTCTCCGCGTTGTTCTCGGTGGCAATCGCGATGATACTCGGCATGCTTGCAGGAATGGTTGGAGGCATCTTCGACAAGACCATCTTGTTCATTACGAATGTTTTTTTGACGATTCCGAGCTTGCCCGTGTTTTTGATTCTCGCGGCGCTCTTTACCGTCGACAATCCCGTTACCTTCGCATCGATTCTGTCCGTTTTCAGTTGGGCCGGGATGTGCCGGGCGATTCGCGCGCAAATCATCTCGCTAAAAGAACGTGATTTTATCCAGATCTGCCGTGTCATGAAGATGTCGAACGTACACATCATTTTCAAAGAACTGCTTCCGAATGTCGGATCGTACATCTTGATCAACTTCATTATCGTGATGAAGAATGCGATCACCGGCAGCGTCGGCCTGATGCTTCTTGGAGTCGCATCCTTCGAGCCGACCAACTGGGGAGCGATCCTGACTACCGCAAAGAACAGCGGAGCCTTGATCAATCCGAATAGTTATATGTGGCTGTTCGCCCCGATTCTCTCCATTGCGGTGTTTCAACTCGGCGTCATCCTGCTATCGAAGGGCTTGGATGACACCTTCAATCCGCGTCTGAGGGTGATGTGATGGATATGCTCGTAGAATTGAAGAATCTTTCCATTGTCTACCGCTTGAAGAAGAATCCCCTTCGAGCGTTGGCGAGCGTCAGTCTACCCATCCAAAGAGGTAAAATCACGGCACTTGTCGGCGAGTCCGGGAGCGGTAAATCCACTCTTGCGGCAAGCCTTCTTGAGTGTTTGTCGACGCCCGGAGAGATTGAAGCGGGGCAAATCGTTTATCACGGGCATGAGACGCCGGTCGATATCCGAGAGATGGATTTACGTGAACTTAACGGTTATCGTTGGAAAGAGGTTTCGATGGTGTTTCAAGGGGCGCAGAGCGCCTTGAACCCGACGATGACCGTGCTCGACCAGTTTATCGAGACCTACCTCGTTCACCATCCGGAAGGACGTAAAAAGGACATCAAAACCGCCGCAAAAGCGAAGACGATCGAACTGCTGGATTATGTCAATCTGGATGCCGGCCGCGTCATGTCGATGTATCCGCATGAACTGTCCGGAGGGATGAAACAGCGGGTCATGATCGCTTTCTCGCTGCTTCTCGACCCCAAGCTAATCATCCTCGACGAACCGACGACTGCGCTCGATGTGATTACCCAGGGGTACATTTTCAAAATTTTGAAGCGTATCAACCGCGAATTCGGCATCACCATGCTTCTGTTGACTCATGACATCGGAGTTGTCGCGGAATTTGCCGATTATGTCGGCGTCATGTACGGCGGAAAGCTGATGGAGTTCGGAACGACATGGGATGTCTTCAAACTCAAATGGCATCCATATAGCGACGGACTCATTCGGTCTACTCCTTCGTTATTTTCAGACATCGCGTCGATGACGCCCATACCCGGATCACCGCCCGACCTTCGCGCTCTGCCGCCGGGGTGCATTTTTCATCCGCGCTGTCCGAAGTCGACGGCACGGTGCCGTGTTGAGGAACCGATCGACCACGTCATCGGCGAGCACCTTTCGAAATGCCATCTGATGGAGGTGACCAAGCCGTGAAACCACTGATCGAACTGAAGGGCGTGAACATGGTTTTCTCCAAACGAGGGTCGTTCGTTCGTGACGAGAAGTTCTTCCACGTCCTGAAAAATGTCAACCTTGATATCCGTGAAGGCGAAATCGTCGCCCTCATCGGCGAATCGGGCTGTGGAAAGACGACAATCGGCAAAATCGTCACCGGGTTGCTCAAGCCGACTTCCGGAGAGATTACGTATGAAGGCAAGAACATCTACGCATTGATCAAGTTGGGGAAAGAGTTCGACGATTACCGTCGCTTCGTGCAGTTCGTACAGCAGGACTCCTATGCCGCTCTCAATCCCGTGAGAACGATCCGCCAATCGTTGGAAGCGCCGATCATGACGCATTATCGCCACGATACCCGTGAACAGGTCGGTGCCAAGATCGATAGCCTGCTCGAACTTGTCGGTCTCAACCCTCCCGACCAGTTTCTGAGCAAGTATCCTCACCAGCTGTCGGGCGGACAGCGCCAACGCATCCTGCTGGCACGCGCGCTGTCGCTTGATCCCAAATTGATCGTCGCCGATGAACCTGTCAGCATGATCGACGTCAGCCTCAGACTGACCATCCTGAAATTGATGAGCGATCTCAACCGGCGTCTCCACGTATCGTTTCTCTACATAACCCACGACCTCGCGACCGCTCGATACATCGCCGATAACAACCGCATCGTCGTCATGTATTTGGGCGAGATCATGGAAGAAGGGGATGCATCGGAGATCATCTCCAATCCCCGCCATCCCTACACCCAGGCATTGATTGCGGCAATCCCGATCCCCGATCCGGAATTCGCAGACCTCGATCGCGAACTCCCGATCAAGAGTATGGAGATGCAAAGCCTCGAGCATCGCGGCAAGGGATGTCCCTTCGTTCCTCGCTGTCCGTATGCCGGGTCCGAATGCACCGATGAAATCGTCCCGGTCACGGTCGGCGAAAGACGAATCCGTTGTGCTCGTCTGCCGCACGTTCCCGTCTTTTCGACCATCCGCCCCGGTATCGTTCGAACCGGAGGAAGCAACTCATGAAAAGAGTCCTGCATAGAATCATGACGTTAGGAGCGCTGATGTTGATGACCATGACGATTGCCGCATGTAACGGCGCCGCGACAACCGGGACGACCGGGGCGACCACACAGACAACAGAAGTCGACAATGACGATCTCGGCTTTATCCCTGTGACGCCGTACGAAAGCATTTACGGATCGATGCGAACATCACCATATCCCGAGATTCCGACCGCTTCCGTCCAGAAGGCAAGCCACGGATATACTTTGATGGCTTTGCAAGGATATAACTCCTGGTATTATGAAATCGCCGTGAACGGGGCCTTCGTGGATATGGCTTACGAGTCGACATCTTCCCGATGGGGCGACCCATCCAACCACATCGCCGGAGCGATCCAGACCGCATACGGCGACACAAGGGTATCCAAGAGTTTTCTCGTTCCCGCCTCGATGGCCGGGGGCGTCGTCCTCTCGGGAAATGTTCGTCCCAACGGAACGGGCGGTCTTTTCGCGATTTACATCAACGAGACCAAGATTTACCCCACGAACGATGATTGGCTCGAAGTCGGCAACGACATCACGACCGGTTATTTCTACAGCATTGATGCAGCCGTGAACACCGGCGATCGCATCCGCTTCGTGTCGAGTGATGGTTCGATCGAAACGGACCCATCCGTCATCAAGGGCGAACTCACGGAAACCTCGCTCTATTTCGACTTCAAGAACGAGCAGTTCGAAAATAACATGCCGCGGCACATCGGCGATGTACATCCGTTCTATCATGACGGGAAACTCTATATGTATTATCTCGAAACGAACGGAAGATACACTTCCGCGCTACTTGAAAGCGCCGATTTCGTCACATATACGGAAAGCGAAATCCGGATCGGATCGCCGAGCCCGACAATATCGACCTATTTCGTTCTTGGAATCACAAAGTATCAAGATACTTTCGTTAGCTTCTTCGGTGCTTCCGCATCGCAGATCAACAGTTCCTACAGCACCGACCTGTACGAATGGAAGAACCACAACGGCATCGGAAACATCCCGGCGACCGAGAATACTTCCGCGCGCGATCCCTACGTCTTTTATGATCCGGATGTCGATCGATACAGGATCGTCTACCTATCCTATTATTCCAACAATCGGAATCCCGGCGGCGATTTCGACGCCGCGCTATGGCTCAAGACGTCCACCGGATCGAGTCCTGATTCTTGGGAATCCGGACACGACGAACTGCTGCGATTCGACAACGCGGGGGTGTCCGGGAAAGAAGATCCCGAAGTGTCGCAGATGGTGAAAATCGGTACGCGCTGGTACCTTATCGCAAGCATCTACTCGCGAACGGTTCACGGCGTCGGAGGGTTCAGTTATTGGAAGGGCGATGAAAACACCCTGATTACCGATGTCGATTGGAAGAGCAAGACGGAACAAACCCTTGATGGGGAAGACCTCTGCGCCGGACAGTTGGTGCAAGTCGGAGACCGCTGGTACCTCTTCGGCTGGGTCCCCGCCAATCCATCGTCGAGCCAATGGGGTGGTGCACTGACGCTCGCGCGTGAAGTATACCAGCTCAAGAATGGCGATCTCGCAGTAAGGCTCGACCCGTACCTAGCAAATCTCATCAACCGCGGCACGATTTTGGACCTGCGCGACACAGCGCCCACCGCCGTTTACGGCTCGGTGACGCAGGATGCCGGCGTGACAGCCGTTCAGGGCGGCAGTGAAGCCCGCTACGGCTTCGATGTTTATGGCGAAGCCCGTCTTCCCGGTACCTACGGACGCGTCATTGTCGATTATCGGCTCGACCTTTCGGATGGAACCTCCCGTGCCGGGTTGTTGTTGAAAAACACGGATACGGCGGTACGACACTTCGTGTATGTTGATCGCACATCATCCCTGCTCCTGATCTACTCGCGCACTCCCGAAGGCAACAGCATCCGCGCTTCGACGCGCATCGCCGTCGAGGACTGGAGCGATCTGAAAATCAAAGTGATCGTGGACGGGTCAATCGTCGATGTGTTTCTCAACGACACATATTCGCTCGTGGGGCGTGTTACGACAACCGGACTCAACGAACTCGATCAGTGCCAGATTAGCCTGTTCGTCTCCGGCGTCGCCGCGTTTCGTGACGTGATCGTTTCGAAATTGGCCGCAAAAGAAGATTTTTCGTAAAATCTCGAACAAATATGTAAGCGCTATATTGACAACGATTGCAATGCTGCATATAATAGTAGTTGATGGCACTGCAAACGTATGCAGCCATATATACAGGAGGATATAAGAAGATGATTCGAAAATGGACAACGTTCATGATGTCGCTCCTTTTCTTGTTCGCGCTGATCGCGTGCGATTCCACGACGACAGCGGCGACCACCGCGACCACCCAAGCGCCCGTTACGACGACGCAGACCACGACGACGCAGCCAACCACCACGACGACGGCCCCGACGACCGCGAGCCCGTACCTCTTCGACTATGACTGGGAATCCAGCGAGTGGGATGGAGAACAGGCCTTCAATGACGGCGAAGGCGATAATTTCATGTTGATGGATGGATACGCCAACACGATCGACAATCTTGGAACGATCGGCCCCGCTTCATCCTGGGCGTTCGGCTATACCCCCTATGACATGAACATCGGCGAAGCAACGATCGAAGCGAAAGTCATCTACAACGAAAGCCGCAATCCCGACGAAATCGCGGTATTCTCGATTCGCCATCTCTATGCGATGCATTATGACCTGCAGATTTTCTTTGAAAACGGCGACGCTTTCACCGGGGTCCGTTTCTATAACAGTTCTGTGAATGTCCTTGGCGACAGCACCGACATCACCAAGGGCGGTCAGATGTCTGGCCAGCAGTTCGTCGCGAATGAAGAGTATGTGGTAAAACTGATTTATGATTACACCGGCGAAACGACGACGGATCTCTATGTCTACGTCAATGACATTCTCGAAATCTACCTTACCAATGTGACGATCCAAAACGCCAACGGCAAATTCGGTATTGGCGCCTCGGTCAATACGAGCCTCAAAGTCGATTACTTCCGCGCTTACGTCACCGATCCGGAAACGCTGACGACACCGCTGCTCAAGAACGTCCAACTTTTCCGCGGCTGGGAATTCGACGAAGCGATCAATACCGCCGGCAGCACCATTCTCGGCGATGCTTATGTCGAAGGCTCCAGTTTCGCCGCGAACGGCGATGGCTGGTTGCGCACCCAGGTATCGCTCGGTGGTGAATTCGGTCCTGCGAATGGGTGGTCATCGGCCCGTACCGGTTACGACATGGGCATTCCGACAAACCACATCTTCCAGTATAAAGTCAACGCGACGACCCTTGACGGCACCGGGTCGGCAGTGGCGGTACTTCGCCCCTCCCATGCCATCTATTGCGATTTCCAGTTCGTGATGAGCGCCAATGCCGGCGAATCCGGAGTCTATGTATACAAGCAGGGATCAGCCTGGGCAAGCAATGACGGATTCACCTTCGGCCTCGCTGAAGATCACATCGTCACCATCATCTTCAAACAGACATTGCCGACGCACGCTACTTCCTCATGGGGAACCTACGACATCTTCGTGCTGATTGACGGCATCCTCGTTCTCACGATCGAAGACGGCGAAAGCGCTGGACCGGCGGCCTCGATCGCCCTCGCAGCGACGGGCGGAAGCGACGTCATGATCGATTTCCTCCGTATCTACAGTTTCGAATAACTCTAGGTAAGAATCAATCCATAGCCAAAAATAGCTGCATTTTTGACATGCAGCTATTTTCGTTAGATACGACACACGACACGAGGTACGAAGATGAGTATTTTTTATAAACCGTTGGACGGCTGGGCGGCCGATTTCATCCCTTTTTACGACAAAGGTGCATTTCATCTATTTTATTTACATGACTACCGCGATCACGCACACTACGGCGAAGGAACGCCGTGGCGTCTTCTGCGAACGAATGATTTTCGCCGGTTCGATGAACTGGGAGAAGTCATTCCGCGTGGTCGGACAGACGAACAGGATCTCTATGTTTTTACCGGGAGCGTCTTCAAGAAGAACATCGGCGACTACTGGTTGTTCTATACAGGACACAATCCGCACTTTACGGACAAGCCCGTCCAAAAAGTATTGCTGGCACGCAGCAACGACCTCGTTCATTGGATCAAAGTCGAGGAATTCTCTCTTCAAGCCCCGTCACAGGGATTCGAACCGGACGACTGGCGCGATCCTTTCGTATACATCCATCCGGTGACGGGGAAATACCAGATGCTGCTCGCGGCTCGCAAGAAATCGGGGGGATCGCGTCATCGCGGATGCACGGTCATCCTTGAATCGGAAGACCTTCTCCATTGGTCCGAGCCAAGGATATTCTGGGATCCGAACTTGTTTTTCACACATGAGTGCCCTGACCTTTTTCAAATGGGATCGCATTGGTATCTGCTGTTCTCGGAATTTTCCTATAAACGCGTCACGCACTATCGCATCGCCGACACGGCGGACGGTCCGTGGCGCACGCCGGCAGACGGCGGCGTCATCGACGGACCGGCTTTTTACGCTGCCAAAACCGCAACCGACGGTAAAAATCGTTACCTCTTCGGATGGAATCCGACGAAAGCGGACCAGTCCGATGATAACCCGTGGCAATGGGGCGGAAATCTTGTCGTTCATCAACTTCACGTCAGAAACGACGGCACGCTCGGGCTTTATCTGCCGAAGACGGTCGCCGACGCCTATTCGAAGACCGTCTTCACGGCGCCGACGTTCGCCGTCGGAGAAGCCGGGTCCTGTCGATATGGGTTCCCGGCCGTCGATGTCGGCGATGCATATCGGATTTCTTGCGACATTACCTTCGATGGAACCGTGACGCAAGCCGGCGTCGCAATCCGCTACGACGATGAGAAAGACGACTCCTATTGGTATGCCATAGAACCGAAGAACGACCGTTTTCGTTTCGACAAGTATCCAAACGAAGCATGGCATTTCACGAACTTCCTCGGACTCACGAAAAAGATTCACGTAGTACCCGATCGTCCATATCATCTCGACATCCTCGTTGACGGGGATGTATGCGTCGCCTGGTTCGAGGGCGGCCATGCGCTGAGTTCGCGCATGTATCAGAATCGCGGCGGACGCCTCGCATTGATTTCAATCGAAGGAAAGACGAAGTTTGAAAACATCACCATCAACGTCCCCGAAAGGGTGTGACCCTGATGAAATATGTCATGAAGAAAGGCCTGCTCGCAGTTCTTTCCGCCGTCGCGATCCTCGTCTCGCTCGCCTGTGCCGCCGAACCGATCGTCGTCACGACCGCTTCGCCGCAATATGTCGAGGAGCGTACGGAAGCATATCCCATCAACGCCCCGATCGCTACGCACCGTGCCGAACACGGTTATACGATGAAGTCGGAACAGGGATATAACCAATGGCGATACCAGACCTTGACATCCTCCGGGTACGCCGATATGAGGTATCGGAACCAATGGACGGGGCATGGCGCCGCCATCAATGGCCCTTTGATGGCTTCCGCTACGGACGCAGATGCGGTTCGAACCTTTGTCGCCCCGGCGACTGGAGACGTCGTGGTTTACGGCACCGTTCGTTCCGACGCGTCTTCGACGGCCGATGCGGCGGCCAGGATCTACATCAATGAAACGCTCGTATGGCCGGAAGAGGGTTCTGTCATCGTGAAAAGAGGCGATACGTCTGGATGGTACCATAGCGTCGAGATCGCGCTGCAAGCCGGCGATGAAGTCCACTTCGTGGTCTCGGGCACCGCTGCGGTCGTCGACTGGCGTCCCGTCGTCGATTATCTTTCGACCGATGATGAACCGCTCCATTATGGCCTGACCGACTATGTCGGTGATGTTCACCCATATTATTATGATGGAAAACTCTATCTGTTTTACCTTTCTCTCGACGGCACCTTTTCGTCGACGCTCGCCGTGTCAGACAATCTTGTCACGTTCCGCGACCAGCCGCTCACCGTGAGCACCCTGAACGCGCCCGGAAGTTTCTATTATGCTCTCGGCGTAATCAAGGAAGGCAATTATTTCCGCTCATTCTATGGTGAAGGCAAGAACGTCGGGAGTTCTCGAAGTCTTGATCTGATCCACTGGGAAAGCGGCATCGTGTGGGATGAAGAAACCTATGAGAAGCAATTTTCGCCTTCAAGCAACTATCCCGCAGGAACGCGCGATCCCTACGCTTTCTTCGATCCGGACACTAACAAGTACCATATTATCGCGACGGGATACCGAGCAAACCAGAACTATGTTTGGGGCAACACGACCGGATACGACGCTTATATCGTGCTATACACCTCGGTGGGACCGAGCTTGTCCGACTGGGAGAAGAACCCGGTCACCGGCCGTATCGGATATCATATTCCGCTCATGCAATTCGGCGACTGGGTGAACGGCGACGGCGGCGATCCCGAAGTGTCGCAGATGATGAAAATCGGCGATCGATGGTATGTGTTCGCCAGCATCGCCGGCCGGGGAGGAGACCATTGGGTCGGGCGGCCATCCTATTGGATCGGCAATCCCGGCACCCCCATTCTTGAGATGGACTGGCAATCCATCATCGCCGAGGAGCGCTATCTCGATGGCGAGGACCTTTGCGCCGCCCAAATCTTCGAAATCAACGGCAAGCATTACCTCTATGGATGGATCACTCAAAGGAATACCTCCGGCGGCTGGGGCGGGACACTCAACCTCCTGCGAGAAGTATATCAATTGGATGACGGGACGCTCGGCACCCGACTTGAAAGCGAGTTCCGACGTCTCATCGACGGGGGTAAGGTGTTCGAAGCCGACTCGCTCGGCGATGTGTCGACGACCGGCACATGGATGGAAACGGATGCCGGATTCATCAACGCATCCGGCGTCGATTCGTTCGGTTACGAGGACCTCTCGACGCTTGTCGCGCCTGGCGTTTTCGGGCGGACGATCATCACGCTGGATCTTGCGATATCCGAACTCACCCAAGCCGGAGGAATCACTGTCGGCACGAACGGATCCACCATCGAGATGGGCCTTCGCGACAATGGCGGCGTCTGGCAGCTATATCTCAAGAACCGCGGCGCAACAGGCAAGGTCTCAGCCACACAGGACGTGATGATCATCGATCCCGACATGGTCCAACTGACGATCATCCTGGAACATAACGTAGCGGAAATATTCCTGGATGGTCGCTACGCCCTTTCGGCACGCAGCGAAGCGATCCTTTCGGAAAACGTCACCATCGCCGCATTCGTCGCGGGAACGGGTACCGGCATTCTGTCGTTTGACATCCGGAGGCTCGTCGCCGCAGAAGATTTCGGCCATTAGGAGGGCATCGCATGGACCAACATCGGACAGGCAAGAACAAACTCTTTCTTATCCTTCTTCTATGCGCTTTTTCCTGGTCGGTTGCTTCAGTACTGGCCATACCGGTCAGCGCGCTTGAACCCACCATGCTTTTCCAACCCGACCTCGCTTCGATACCGGCAGGAGAAAGACTGCCCGACGAATTGTATCGCGAAGGGAACGGGTTCGTTTCCGACGGCACCGGCGGACTCGTTTCGACGACCGATAACGAGTACAACGCGATCTATTTCGGGCCAACGGTGAGGCAATTCCATTACCACGCGGTCATGTCGCCGGTGACTCCGGGCACTTCCGTTGTCGGCGGGTTGTCGTTCAAAACATTCTCGTATGAGGATGGTAAACGAATGGACCTTGCGATCACGACCGGGACGGTCGATAAAAGCATTCTCATCTACGCGTTCGGAATGTTGCTTGCGGACAATCGCAATGACAACCAGGGGGGACTTGGCGGACTCACGGCTTTCAATACTTCCCAACCCGTCACGATCGATTTATACGGCGACCGCAATTATTATGCGGTCTTCATCAATGGGACGCTGGTCATCGAAACGGTTCTGCCGATCGAAGGAACCGGTACTTTCGGAATCCGCAGCCAGAACAGCCTCGTCCGCTATTCCGATATCTACATCGAAACGCTCGGAGACGTTCTTCTCGACGGGCGCGCCCGATATTATCCGGAAACCTTTGAAACCCTCTCGGTCGAAGCATCGACGGACACCGCTTCCCGGGGAGAACCCGTCACATTCTCTATCCTGTTCAATCCCGAAGGCAAAGTCTACGATGACGTCGCCTGGTATATCGACGACGAACTCGTGATGAACCTGACCGATCTCGAGGTGGATCTCTCCTTCGACGAGGCCGGCGTACACGAAGTCAGCTGTGTCGTCGACCGCCAGAAGGCAAACATCCTGATCACCATTACCGACGACATCTATATTGTCCCGGATGACGCCCCGGACGAACTTCCCGTGTTGGGTTGGCCGGCCGTGACGGGGATCGTCTTCGGCGGGATCACCATCCTTGGCGGCATTGTGCTGCTCATCCTGCGAAGGCGACATTAAAAAAAGATACCACAAGGTATCTTTTTCTTCGATTCATCCGATCCTTCGGACCGAGTTGCGCCGTAGCAGGAATGGTTTGATCTGTCGATGTACGGGCTCTCCGTCGAAATGGCCAATTCGTTCGAACACCATGTTCGCCGCGGTTTCGGCGATTTCCTGAAGAGGATGGCTGATGACCGAAAGGTCGAGAAATTCCGCATAGGTGACATCATCATAGACGATGATGCTAACGTCATCCTTAATCCGAAGACCGGCGTGTTTCAAATATGATATGGTTGCCGAAGCGAAGACGGAGGAAACCGGGATGATTGCGGACGGCTTGATTTCGCTGAGGGTCGTCGCGATCGCCGAAGCATAATCGGCGACGGGGGAGAGCCTGAGGATGTTACGCGGATTGTATGAAAGCCCCATCTCCTCGTATGCACGGATATATCCGAAATCGCGATTTGTCGGGATTTCCAGATCATAGTCGATCAGGGCGATATTGCGATGGCCGTGCTCGATGAGTTCTTTGGTAGCAAGATAAGTCCCATACGCATCATCGATGGTGAGGGAATCGATTTTGTCATATGCACAGCGGTAAAGTTGCAAGGAAGCGATGCGGTTACGCAGGAATGTGTTTTCGATTGCCTTGACGCGCTGCTGAACCGGAGTGAAGACGATGATCTCGGCCGAGGACGCCACCAGCTTCTCGATGCTGTCGAGTTCGATCGCCGCGTCTTCCTCCGAAAACACCATGAACAGCCGGTATTCTTTCTTTTGGATTTCTGGGAACATTTCACGTAGAATATATGTGTAAAAAGTATTGTTTAGGTCGGATAGAACAACACCGAAGATCCCCGATTTGTTCAGTTTCAGATTGCGGGCGGCGACATTCGGTACGTAATGGAGTTGTTTCGCGACATTCAGGACCTTCTCCGATGTCTCCTTATTGACGAGTGCCGGGTTCGAAAAAACCCTCGATACCGTTGACGCTGAAACGTTGGCAATCTTGGCAACGTCTTTGCTGGTTACCATGAATGTTGACTTCCCTTCTTCTGACTTTATCGAATTTATTATACCACATGCCATAACGATTGCAACGAGAGTGTCGTTTTTCACGGTAATTGCGATTTATGCGTGATGCATACGTTTGAGAGGTGATATTCCATGAAATATTTGATTGGAATCGACATCGGTACATCTGCAACGAAGGCCGTCCTATTCGATGAAACGGGAAAGACGATTGCAGAAGCATCGGCCGATTATCGGCTGTCGCATCCGCAACCGGCATGGGCCGAACAAGATCCGCAGGACTGGTGGGAAGCGACCGTCCGCACGATCAATGTCGTGATGAAAAGTCCGGGTGTCTCATCGGATGACGTCGCCGGCGTAGGAATCACCGGCCAGATGCACGGACTTGTCCTGCTCGACGAAAAGGGAGCCGTCCTGAGGCCGAGCATCCTTTGGTGCGACCAGCGAACCGCCGAGGAGGCGGACGACATCACAAACGCAATCGGCCGCGATGATCTGGTTCGAATCACCGGCAATCCAGCGATGACAGGTTTCACCGCGGCGAAAATGCTATGGGTGCGCAAGTATGAACCCGGCATTTGGGCGAAGACGGCGAAAATACTTTTGCCGAAAGATTACGTTCGTTATCGGTTGACGGGGGTCATGGCTTTTGACGTTTCCGATGCATCGGGAACGCAGCTTCTCGACATCGAAAGACGAGACTGGTCCCATGTCGTTTTGGAGAAACTCGGATTCGATAAGGGCCTGCTGTCCAAGGTGTATGAAAGTCCGGCGGAAGCGGGACGCGTCACGAGCCAAGCCGCAAAACTTACGGGGTTGAGGGCCGGTACGATCATTGCCGCCGGGGCGGGAGACCAAGCCGCGGCCGCTGTCGGGAACGGCATCATCCGCCCCGGGGCAGTCTCGGTGAACGTCGGATCGAGTGGGGTCGTTTTTGTCTATAGCAATCACGTGGTCCGCGATCTCGAAGGACGAGTACATACGTTGTGCCATGCCGTACCCGGAGCTTGGCATATGATGGGCGTGACGCAAGGAGCCGGCCTCTCGATGAAGTGGTTCAAGGATCAGTTCTATGACTACGAGAAAAAGAACGTCGGGAACATCTATCAACTGATCGATTCACAGGCGGCACTCATCCCGCCGGGATCCGCCGGACTTTATTTCCTGCCTTATCTGATGGGTGAACGTTCTCCCCATATGAATCCAACGGCTCGCGGCGTGTTCTTTGGCATTTCCGCAAACCATACAAAAGCACATTTCACCCGGGCACTGATGGAGGGAGTCGCCTATTCGCTCAAGGACTGCCTTGAAGTCTTTACGGAAATGGGGATCGAACCCACCTCGATCCGGCTTTCGGGTGGGGCAGGGTCAAGCGAGGTATGGAGAGGAATCATCGCCGATGTGTTCGGCACCGATCTTGATTTGATGACAGATGCGGAATCCGGCACAAGGGGAGCCGCTATTCTGGCAGGAGTCGCTTCTGGGATCTTCGGCGATATCGCATCGGCAGCGGCGCGGTTCAAATGGATGACGCAACCAGTCCGCCACAACCCGGATCATGCGGAGATGTATCGCGCCCGACATCGCCTGTATCAAAAACTATACTCTCAATTGAAGCCATGTTTCAATCATGCAGTATCGATTGAAAGCGAAATGTAGCAATTCACCTCCGGATCGGAGTTCAAAAAAATCTTTCGTCTTGTAGCGTTCGTAGCTATGGACGAAAGATTTTTTTCATCTTTTCACAAAGAACCGCCTGCATTTTTGGCGGTGATTTAGGAGAGATTTCGATGAATCATGATATAATTCTCGATAGAGAAAAGAAAAGGGAAAAATAATGGAAAAAAACATCCTCGTCGCCGATCTGGCGGCCATGAAACGTTTCGCCTTCGC
>CAIMSF010000060.1 GCA_903844055.1 uncultured bacterium | reverse complement strand
TCGCTTGAAGTAAGCTTCGGCGTTCTCCATCGGCGAAAGGAGGCGGTCGAGTTGGATCGAGAGCTTTCGACCGTCCACATAGGATTCGGCTTCGAGAAGGTCGTCGCCCTTTTTCAATTCGGGGAGATGCTGGATGATCAGCTCGGCGGCGATGCAGTGGCGCGAGGCATCTTTCGCAGAGAGGAGTTCGGCGTTCAGTTTCTCCCGTTTGGAACGCGCACGATCATGTTCGCGTCGCACGAGCTGAACCATGCTTTTGGCGATCTGGTTGGTCCGTTCGATCCGTCCGGTTTCCAGGAAGTAATCGTCAAGAAGGGCGGAAAGGCTCGCAAAATGGCGCTTATCGGCCGCATCGAACAAGTCGAACCAATAGAATCGGCGTTTGCCGGAAACGATTGCCAGGACGGGATCGACGGGCATCGAAAGCACTTCCCGGTATACGTCGATGAGGGGGATCGGCCGGTTGAACGCGCGGGCGAGCAGATGCTCCGCGGAGAGTTGCGAGAAGCCGCGGATCGAAGCGACGACCTGACCCGGATCGAGGTCGGACCGACTTTCGAAGAAGGCTTGGACCGCCGTAAAATCGGTCGGATGGATCTTTCCGTCTGACGGCAGTTCGTAAACGAACCCCTTGAGGAAGGTGCGTTCCCGCTCCTCGAACGGACTGACACGCAGATAACAATCGATGATCGTGCCTTCCGGGTCGGTGAGGATGAGGTTGGCGTGCTTGCCCATCACCTCGACGATCACGAAGAGGTTGACGCGTTCGCCGAATTCGTTGTTGTTCTCGATCGTAAAGCGGATCACGCGGTCGGCGTTCAGGCATTCGACAGCACGGATCGTGCCGCTTTCGAGGTGTTTGCGGAGGAGCATGCAAAAGCCGGACGGCGTTCCCGGCTTGTCATACTCGTGCGCGGTGAGGTGGACCCGCGCCGCCTGCGGGGATAGCGAGACATAGAGTCCCTGGTTCTTCCCCTGGGCGCGGACCATGAACAAAAAGTCGGCGCGCGACAGTTGATAGATCTTGTTGACCCGACCGTCCGCAAGCTCGCGTGCGAGCTCGTGTACGAGGGCGTCGATGAAGCGTCCGTCCATGCTCATGGGATATCACCGCAACCATTATATCATACTTGCGGACGGAAAAAGATTTTACATCCGCCGCGAATTGTGGTATCATAAATGATAAGCCGAACTTTCAGGGACGGCATCGACGGGGGGAACTGCCGATGAAACTGAACGAACGTGGATTGCTGGTCGTCATCAGCGGTCCGTCCGGTGTCGGGAAAGGCACGATCCGCAAGGCGCTCTTCGCCATGCCGGACAACAATTTCGTCTACTCCGTCTCGATGACGACGCGCAAGCCGCGTCCCGGCGAACGGGACGGCGTCGATTACTTCTTCATCTCCCGCGAGGAATTCAAGAAGAACATCGAGGAAGGCAAGTTCCTCGAATGGGCCGAGTTCGTCGGCGAATACTACGGCACGCCGCTCGAATACATCGAAAAGCAGCTCGCCGCCGGCAACGAGGTCATCATCGAAATCGAAGTCCAGGGCGCGCTCCAGGTCCGCGAGAAGATGCCGGACGCCGTCTTCGTCTTCATCGTGCCGCCGAGCCGCAAGGCGCTCGAGGATCGGCTCAGAAGCCGCGGGACGGAAGAACCCGCGAAGATCCAGGAACGCCTCGCGAAGGCGAACCGCGAGTACAACCTCGCCTACAAATACGACTACATCGTCGTCAACGACGAAGTATACAACGCCGCGGACCGCATCTACGCGATCATCCGCGCCGAACACGCGAAGACCGAACGTTCCATCACCAAATACAACAAACTCATGGAGGGCAACGAATAATCATGGCAGCCAGAAACACGGACGGACTCAGATATCCTTCGATCGACGACCTTCTCGAAGTCGTCGATTCGAAGTACAAACTCGCATATATCGCGGCGAAACGCGCCAAGATCATCAAGCAGGACGGCATCTCCTCCGTCGACAACCGGTGCGTCAAGCCGGTCGGCCAGGCGCTCGAGGAAGTCCTCGCGAACAAGGTCAAAGCGGAATTCTAAAGACGGCCTTCAGGCCGTTTTTAATTTTTCGATCGTTTCGGTCTTGGCTATATGTTATAATGGGAAACAAGATAGGGAGATGTGGATGATGTCGGAAGGACTCGCAAGACTGCTCGAAACGCTACAGATCGACGATCCGCTACTCCGTGAATACGGAACCCTGGAAGCGATCGACGTCGATCCGGTTTCCAACGAATGGCATTTCCATCTACGTTTCGCCCGACCGGTGCCGCTGTTGCGCTACCGGTATTTCGTGTCGAGACTGAAACAGATCGGAGCGGCTTTTCCAAGCGTCAAGGCGGTCTCCTACGAGACCGTCATGGACACCTACCAGGAAGCAGACGTCATGGACTACTTCGATTTCGTGCTGGACGAGATGATCGCCTCCGACCCGCTCGTCACGCCGATCAAGGATTACCCCGCCGACATCCAGGACGGCATCCTCATGATCAGGATCCCGCGTGGCGCGACGTCGGCGATGATGTACCGTACCGCGATCCAGGCCGAGCTTGCGAAGAACGGCTTGACGGTCGAAGTCCGGATCGCGGTCGACGAGGAGAAGAAGCCGATCGTCGACGAGATCGTCAAGACCGAGCAGGTCTTCGTCCGCAACAGCGAAGCCGACGTCACGACCAGCCGCTACACCTTCATCCCGCTCTATGCCGACAAGCCGATCGGCACCGAGTTCGTCAAGATCAGCACGATCCCGGTCGACGAGATCGCGCTCGAGGAATACAAGAACAAGCACGGCCGCGCCAATTTCACGGTCCAGGGGATCATCGTCTCGATCGAGATCCGCCCCGGCCGCTCCGGCGGCGAAGCGAACATCATCATCCACGACGGGTCCGACTCGCTCGCCGTGAAGAAACGCCTGACCAACGCCGAAGACAACCGCTTCGTCAACGATCTGAAACCCGGCTACGCGCTCGCCGCGTCGGGTTTCGTGATGTACGACAAATACTATTCGGAAACCACCCTGACGGCGACCAACCTCGCCAAATCGTCGGATCTCGTGCCGAAGTCGGACCGCGCCGACCGCGCCGTCGACAAGCGCGTCGAACTGCACCTGCATACGAAGATGTCCTCGCTCGACGGCGTCAACACGATGGAGGAATATTTCGAACGCGCGAAATCGTGGGGCCACCGCGGCATCGCCGTCTCCGACCACGGCAGCGTCCAGGCGTTCCCCGACCTCTTCCATCTCGTCAAGGATTCCGGGATGAAGGCGCTCTACGGACTCGAACTCGTCTTCGCCGACGACGAGGCGGTCCGGATCACCCGCGGGAAGGCCGACACGCTCCTCGCCGATGCGACCTACGTCGTCTTCGACGTCGAATCGACCGGGCTTTCGGTCGTCTACGACGCGCTCATCGAGATCGCCGGCGTCAAGCTCAAGAACGGCACCGTGGTCGCCGAGTTCTCGACGTTCGTCGACCCCGAGAAGCCGATCAACCAGTTCACCACCGACCTCACCGGCATCACCCAGACCGACGTGCGCGGAAAACCGAAGGCCGACGAGGCCGTCGCCGCCTTCCTCGCCTTTGCCGGCGATGCGATCCTGGTCGCCCACAACGCCGACTTCGACCTCGGTCACCTCTATGCGAACCGGCGCCGCGCCGGCTTCGATGAGGCCGACCGGCCGTCGATCGACACGCTCACGCTCGCCAAGGCGCTCTGGCCCGACCGCCAGCGCTATTCGCTCGACAGCCTCTGCAAGTTCCTGAAGGTCAACCTGAACGGCCACCACCGCGCGATCAACGACGCGAAGGCGACCGCCGAGGTGTTCCTGCACATGCTGAAGGAACTGAGGAACCGGAGCCTGAACCGGTTCGGCGAGCTCGAGCTCGCGATCGACCGCAGCCTTCTCTACCGGATTCCCTATCCCCATCACGTCAACCTCCTCGTGAAGAAGCAGGAAGGCCTGAAGAACCTGTACAAGATCCTTTCCGAAGCCTCCACGACCTATTACGACCGCGACGCCAAGATCACCAAGTCCTACCTCCAGAAGCACCGCGCCGGACTGCTCGTCGGATCGGGCTGCCGCAACTCGCGCTTCTTCGAGACGGCGATGACGAAGACGAAGGAGGAACTGAAAGAGGTCGCCCGCTTTTACGACTATCTCGAAGTCCAGCCGCCGTCGACCTTCGCCTATATGTCCCGGACCCTCACGAATTGGAGCGACGTGATCCAGGACGTGATCAAGAAGATCGTCGACGTCGGTCATGAGCTCGCGATCCCGGTCGTCGCCACCGGCGACGTCCATCATCTCGATCCCGAGGACAAGCTCTACCGCGAAGTCATGATCGCCACGCCGCTCGTCGGCGGGGGCGGCTACCACCGGCTCAACGGCGAGGCCGAGAAGCCGAGCCAGCACTTCATGACGACCGAGGAGATGCTCGCGGAATTCCGCTTCCTCGGACAGGCGACCGCCCAGGAGATCGTCGTTTCGAACACCAACATGATCCTCGACTCGTGCGAGGACATCCAGATCTTCCCGAAGGCCCTGTACGGGCCGAAGGACGACTTCCTCGCCGAACAGGGAGTCCCGTCGATCTCCGCCAAGGTGACCAAGATGGTCAACGAACGGACCCGCAAACTGTACGGCGACCCGCTCCCCGGGATCGTCAAGGCGCGCCTCGACAAGGAACTCACGAGCATCGTCAACAACAAGTTCGCCACGCTCTACTACATCTCCCATCTGCTCGTCAAGAAATCGCTCGACGACGGCTACCTCGTGGGCAGCCGCGGATCGGTCGGGTCGAGCTTCGTCGCGACCATCATGGGAATCACCGAAGTCAATCCCCTGCCGCCCCATTACGTCTGCCCGAAGTGCCAGTTCTCGGCCTTCAAGAAGACCGACGAGGAACGCCTCCTGCACGGCTCGAGCGAGTTCGAGACAAAGAACAAGCGGGTCCTCGACCACGTCGACGACGGCTGGGACCTGCCGGCGATGAAGTGCCCCGTCTGCGGTGCCGAACTCGTCAAGGACGGCCACGACATCCCGTTCGAAACCTTCCTCGGCTTCAAGGGCGACAAGGTCCCGGACATCGACCTCAACTTCTCCGGCGACAACCAGGGCGAGATCCACAACTACATCCGCAAGCTGTTCGGCGAGAACTACGCGTTCCGCGCCGGCACGATCGGCACGTGCGCCGCGAAGACGGCGTACGCGATGGTGCGCGACTACTACGAGAAGCAGAACGAGGAGCGCGCCGCGAAGAACCTTCCGCCCGTCCGGATCCGGCGCGCCGAGATGGAACGCCTCGCGAAGGGCATCGAAGGATCGAAGCGGACCTCCGGCCAGCATCCCGGCGGGATCGTCGTGGTCCCGAACGACCGCGAGATCTACGACATCACGCCCATCCAGTATCCCGGCGACTCCACCGACACGACGTGGAAGACGACGCATTTCGAATACCACTCGTTCGAAAGCAACCTCTTCAAGCTCGACGTCCTCGGCCACGACGACCCGACGATGATCCGCTACCTGATGGACCTCGTCAAGAAGGATCCGCTCGACTTCCCGTTCTCCGACCCGAAGGACATCCCGGTCGACGATCCTCAGGTCTACCGACTGCTGAACGGCACCGACGTGATTGGCCTCCAGCCGGAGGACATCGGCTCCGACGTCGCCAGTTTCGGGATCCCCGAATTCGGCACGAACTTCGTCCGCGGGATGCTCCGCGAATCGCGCCCGCAGAACTTCGCGCAGCTCGTCAAGATCTCCGGTCTGTCGCACGGCACGGACGTCTGGAGCTCGAACTCCCAGGATTTGCTGACCGGCCGCAGGAAGGAATTCGGCCGAATCGACTTCAAGGACCTGATCGGTTGCCGCGACGACATCATGATCGACCTGATCGGCTACGGCATGCAGCCGACGATGGCCTTCGAGATCATGGAGTTCGTACGCAAGGGCAAAGCGCCGGCGAACCCCGACAAATGGGGCACCTACGCCGACTTGATGCGCCAGTCGAAGGTCCCCGAATGGTACATCTGGTCCTGCTCGAAGATCAAGTACATGTTCCCCAAAGCCCATGCGACCGCCTATGTCCTGATGGCGATGCGGATCGCCTGGTTCAAGCTCTACCATCCGATCTATTTCTATTCCGCCTATTTCTCCAAGCGCGCCGCCATCTTCGACGTCGACGCCTTCATGAACGGCGAATATGCGATCAAGGCCCGCCTGCAGGCGATCAAGGACGACGCGAACGCCTCCGACCGCGACCAGAACCTCGCGGTCGTGCTCGAACTCGCGCTCGAGATGGTCAAGCGCGGCTTCCGCTTCGCGCCGATCGACATCCAGACCTCGGATGCCTCGAACTTCGTGATCGGCCCCGACCGGAAGTCGCTCGTCATGCCGTTCATGGTCGTCGATTCGCTCGGCATGAACGTCGCGACCTCGATCATCGAAGCCCGCAAGGAGAAGCCGTTCGTCTCGAAACAGGACGTGAAGAACCGCACGAAACTGTCGAAGACGCTCTTCGACCGGTTCGAGGACCTCGGCGTCTTCAAGGACATGGTCGACGACGTCCAGATGTCGCTCTTCGACATGTGACCCATCCAAATTCCATCATTCCATCACATCTTCGCAACATTTCCCGCGTATAATCAAGGCTGACAAGAAAGGGGTTTTATCATGCGTCTCTTCCGTACCTCCAATCCGATCTACCGCGCCGCGTTCCGCGCGGAAGCCTCCGCCCAACCCGTCACCTACACCAACGTCGCCGGCAAGACCGTCCTGCTCGTCCTGATCACGGCGATCGTCGGCACGCTCGGGGTGGTCTACCTCGAGTACCTGCCGTACTGGACGATCCTCGCCGCGGTGGGAATCGCGTTCGTCAGCTCCCTGCTCGGCCTGTTCATCCCGAAGGCCGCGGCGTTCTTCGCGATCCTCTACGCCGCCGCCGAAGGACTCGTGCTCGGGCTCGTCTCGTTCATGTTCGAGGCGGCATACCAGGGCATCGTCCTGACGGCCGTGTCGACCACCGTGATCGTGCTGCTGGTGATGATGATCCTGTTCTCGATGAACATCGTCAAGATCGGCCAGGGCTTCACGTCCTTCCTGGTCGTCGCGATGATCACGATGATCGTGATGTCGATCTTCCTCGTCTTCACCGGATCGCCCTCGCTCTACTATCTCGTCTGCATCCTCTCGGCGGTGCTCGCGACGCTCTACCTGTTCCTCGACTTTGCGAACATCCAGCGCTGCGTCGAGCAGGGCCTCGACCACCGCGTCGGCTGGACGCTCGCCCTCGGACTCATGGTTTCGCTCGTCTGGCTCTACATCGAACTCCTCCGCCTGCTCGCGATTTTCGCCGGCCGCCGCCGATAAAAGGGTTGTAATTCCGTCGTAAACTGCTATAATGTAGGTAATCATGAAAGCGAAGAGAAAGAACCAGTAGCCGGGGGCATGACGACCCCACAGAGAGGAACGCCGCGGCTGAAAGCGTTCCGGATCATCACCGGCGAATTCATCTTTCGAGCGGGATCAATCATCCCCGTCCATCGGCGTTAACGATGCCAAGTGCCGGCTTGCCGGAACGAAGGTGGTACCACGGTTGTCAAAATCGTCCTTTACGGGACGATTTTTTATTTTGAAGGAGGTTTTCCGATGGAGATCCAATTGCAACTCGCGGCGCTCTGCGCCGAAGCGGCAGCGGCCCTGGCCGGCGTCGCCAGCATGAACGAACTTTCCGATCTGAAGGCGAAGTATCTGGGCAAGAAAGGCCCGTTCGCCGAATTCATGACGCAGATGAAGGCTCTTCCGAACGAGGAGAAGCCGCGTTTCGGCGCGCTCGTGAACGAGTCGAAGAATAACGTGAACGCCTTGTTCGAGGCGCGCCGCGAAGCCCTCGAAGCGGCCGAAGTCGCAAAGAAGCTCGAAGGAGAGGCCATCGACGTGACGCTGCCGGGCCGGAATGTCAAAAGCGGCGTCCGCCATCTTTTGACGCGCACGATCGACGAGATCGAAGACCTTTTCGTCGGGATGGGATACACCGTCAAGGAAGGTCCCGAGATCGAACAGGACCTCTACAACTTCGAGATGCTGAACCTGCCCAAGGCCCATCCGGCGCGCGACATGCAGGACTCGTTCTACATCAGCGAGGAACTCCTCCTGAGGACCCATACCTCGCCCGTCCAGGTCCGCACCCTGCTCGAGGCCGGCGGCCGAAAGCCGGTGAAGATCATCTGCCCCGGCAAGGTGTACCGCCGCGACGACGACGACATGACCCACAGCCACCAGTTCATGCAGGTCGAGGCGCTCGTCGTGGATACGGACGTCACCCTCGCCGACCTCAAGGGCACCCTGCTCGTGCTCGCCCGCAAGATGTTCGGCGAGGACCGGCAGATCCGCCTGCGCCCGTCGTTCTTCCCGTTCACCGAACCGTCCGTCGAAGTCGACGTCACCTGCCACAAGTGCAACGGCAAGGGCTGCCCGATGTGCAAGGGGTCCGGCTGGATCGAGATCCTCGGCGCCGGCATGGTCAACAACGCCGTCCTCGAAGCGACCGGATACGACCCCAAGGTCTATCAGGGGTTCGCGCTCGGGATGGGCGTCGAACGGATCGCGATCCTCAAGCACGGGATCGACGACATCCGCAATTTCTACGTCAATGACCTGCGCTTCAACCGGCAGTTCCGGTAAGGGAGGGGATCGACATGCGCGTATCGCTGAACTGGCTTCGTGAACTCGTGGACGTCGAACTCGACGGCCCGGGACTCGTCAAGCGCTTCAACCTCATGAGCGCCGAGATCGAAGGCTACGGGAAGATGTCGACGGCGACGAAACTGGCCGTCGGCCACGTCCTCACCTGCATCCCCCATCCCGATTCCGACCATCTGCACGTGACGACCGTCGACGTCGGCACGGAAACGCTGCAGATCGTCTGCGGCGCGCCGAACGTCGCCGCGGGGCAGAAAGTGATCGTCGCCCTCGAAGGGGCCGTCCTTCCCGGCGACTTCAAGATCAAGAAATCGAAGATCCGCGGCGTCGAGTCCAACGGCATGATCTGTTCGCTCGACGAACTGGGGATCGACCACAAATACCATCAGGAGGACGGCATCCACGTCCTGCCGGACCAGGCCGTGGCGGGTTCCGACCCGCTCCGTCAGCTCTGCTTCGACGACGAGGTCATCGAGCTTGACCTCACGCCCAACCGCGGCGACCTGCTTTCGATGATGGGCGTCGCCCACGACGTGGCCGCGATGCTCGACGGCAAGACCACCTTCGTCTCGCCGCAGGTGAGCGAGACCGCCGAAGCCAACCCCGTCGCCGTGTCGTCGTTGTCCGGCGACTGCCGCTCCTATTACGCCCGCGTCGTCAGGGGCGTGAAGATCGCACAGAGCCCCGCCTGGATGAAGGCGCGGCTGATCGCCGCCGGGATCCGGCCGATCAACAACGTCGTCGACATCACCAACTACGTGATGCTCGAGACCGGCCAGCCGCTCCATGCGTTCGACTGCGACAAGGTCAAAACCGACCGGATCGTGGTCCGCGCCGCCGGCGCCGACACCGTCTTCACGACGCTCGACGGGAAGGAACGGGTCCTGCTTCCGGAGGATCTCGTGATCACCGACGGCGAACGTCCGATCGCCCTGGCGGGCGTGATGGGCGGCCGCGACACCGAAGTCGGGGAACAGACCGAAAACATCCTGCTCGAATCCGCCGTGTTCGACGGGATCCGCATCCGCAAGACCTCGAAGCGCCTCGATTTGCGCAGCGAGGCCTCGATCCGCTTCGAACGCGGCCTCGACCCCGCGCGTACGAAACTCGCCTGCGACCGCGCCGCCGAACTCTTCGCGAAACTCGCCGGCGGCCGCGCCCTCCGCGGCGTCTCCGTCTACGAATCGCAGAACCTCGCGCCGCTCTCGGTCAAACTGCCGATCGCCAAGATCGCGTCCGTGACCGGCCGCGCCTACCAGGCCGCGGAACTCGCCGACGTCTGGAACCGCCTCGATTTCGCCTACGACTATGCGGACGGCGTCTTCACCGTCCACGTCCCGACGCGCCGTCCGGACGTCAGGACCTATCAGGATCTGATCGAAGAGGCGGTCCGCATCAGCGGTTATCAACTGATCCCGACGACGCTCCACGCGGCCGCCTTCAACGGCCATCTCACCGACACCCAGAAGGCCCGCCGGCTCATCCGGAATACCCTCTCTTCGCTCGGACTCGACGAGGTCGTCACCTACTCGCTCGTGGCGCCCGATGTCGCGACCGCCTTCGATCTGGACCAGCAACCCGCCGTCCGGCTCCTCCATCCGATGACCGAAGAACGGAGCGTGCTCCGTCATTCGCTCGTCCCGTCGCTCTTGGGCGTCCTCGAGTACAACCGCAAACGCAAGGCCGAAGACGTCCGTTTGTTCGAACTGGGCAAGCGCTACAGCCTGTCCGAAGAGGTCGAACTCGTGAGCGGCGTGCTGACGGGAAACTGCCAGGAATCGACGTGGCAGGGAAAGACCGACCCGTTTGACTTCTTCGCCGTCAAGGGCATCCTCGAAGCCCTCTTCGCCGCCCTGTCGGTGAAAAACGTCCGCTATGTCAAGCCGGCGCGCGTCGGGTCCATGCTTCACCCGGGCGTCACCGCCGAACTGGTTGCCGGCACGCGCAAAATCGGCATCCTTGGCAAACTCCACCCGAATGAATCTTCATTGCGCGACCTGCCCGACACCTTCGTGTTCGAGCTCGAATTCGCGGCGCTCCTCGCCGCATCCGCTCCCCAGCTCATCATGAAGGAGATCGCCCGCTTCCCGGCGGTCCGCCGCGACCTCGCGGTCGTCGTGGACCGCGCCGTCGAAGCCCAGGCGATCGTCGATTCGCTCGTCAAGGCCGGCAAGCCGACGCTATCCGACGTGGCCGTGTTCGACCTCTACGAGGGCGAAGGCATCGAAGCCGGGAAGAAGTCGATCGCCCTTGCGCTCACCTTCCAGGATTACGCCAAGACGCTCGAGACCGCCGAAATCGACGCGGCCGTCGCCCGTCTCCTGAAAGCCCTCGCCCGCGATACCGGCGCCGCGCTGCGCTCCTGACATCGATCGGCCGTCCTCCGCGGGACGGCCGATTTTTTTCATGCGCCATACCGCCGATGGAAATCTATGGTATAATGAATCGAAGATTCACCTGCAGGGAGCGTGTCCATGGAGAAAATCATCGAAGTGCGCGGACTGTCCAAAAGCTATGGACCGGTCCAAGCGGTCATAAACATCGACTTCTACGTCGAAGCCGGCAAGCTGTTCGCCTTTCTCGGGCCGAACGGCGCCGGCAAGACGACCACCATCAACATCATCTGCACGTTGCTCGACAAGGACCAGGGCGAGGTCGTCGTCGACGGCTGCACGCTCGGCCGCGACAATCAAAGGATCCGCGACCGGATCGGCATCGTCTTCCAGGAATCGGTCCTCGACCCGCTTCTCACCGTGAAGGAGAACCTGACGACCCGCGGCAGCATCTACGGACTCGCCCCGCAAGCCGTCGAGGCGAACGTCGCGAAGGCGATGCGGGTGACGATGATCGAAGACCTCGCCAACCGCCGCTACGGCACGCTTTCGGGCGGACAGCGCCGGCGGACGGACATCGCCCGGGCGCTCGTCCATCGTCCGAAAATCCTGTTCCTCGACGAGCCGACGACCGGCCTCGATCCGCAGACGCGCAAGAGCGTCTGGGACATGATCGAGGAACTGCGGCGCGAGGACGGCATGACGATCTTCCTCACGACCCACTACATGGAGGAGGCCGAGAAGGCCGATTTCGTGATCGTGATCGACGACGGCGCGATCGCCGCCAAGGGCACGCCGGCCGAACTGAAGGACAAGTATTCCGCGGACACGCTCGAACTCAAGCCGATCGATCGGGAGCGGGCGCTGAAGACGCTCGCCGCGGCCGGCATCGCCTGCACCGAACAAGCCGACCTGATCAAGGTCACCATCCCCTCGACGGTCCGCGCCCTGCCGATCCTCGCCCTCCTCGAGGGCAACATCGCCGGGTTCCAGGTCCTGAACGGGACGATGGACGACGCCTTCATCGGCATCACCGGAAAGGAGATCCGCGCATGATCCTCCCACTGCTGCGACGCAATCTGCGCGTCTATTTCCGCGACCGCGCCACCGTCTTCTTCTCGATGCTCGGCGTCATCATCATCATCGGCCTCTACCTCATGTTCCTCGGCAACACGATGTCCGAGGTCGGCCAGTACGCCGGCGACAACGGCCGTTTCATGATGGATTCCTGGATCATGGGCGGCGTCATCGCCGCCGCCTCGATCACGACCGCGATGGGGGCGTTCGGGATCATGGTGGACGATACCCAGAAGAAGATCATCCGCGACTTCGAGGTCTCGCCGGTCCGCCGCTGGCAGCTCGTGCTCGCCTATGTCCTCGCCTCGATCGTGATCGGCATCGTCATGACGTTCTTCACGTTCGTCCTTGCGGAAGTCTACATCCTGATCAACGGCGGTGCGGTCATTTCGTTCTCCGCGCTCTTCCCGCTCCTCGGCCTCGTGGTCCTCTCGGTCTCGGCCTCGAGCGCCTTCGTCTTCTTCGTCACCACGTTCCTCAAGACCGCCAACGCCTTCTCCACGGTGTCGACGATCCTCGGCACGATCGTCGGCTTCCTGACCGGCGCCTACATCCCGATGGGGGTGCTGCCGGACGCCGTGCAAGGCGTGATCCGGGTCTTCCCGGTGTCGCACGCGGCCGTCCTGTTCCGCAAGATCATGATCGCCGAGGCCGTCGACCTCGAGGTTCTGCCACCCGACATCCGCACCTTCCTCGGCATCGATTTCGCCTATGGCGCGACGGTCATGCCGGTGTGGGGACACATCCTGATCCTGGTCGCGACCGCCGTCGTCTTCTACGGCCTCTCGGTCGTCGTGATCGCCAACCGCAAGCACAAGAAATGACGTTCCATCCCCGAAAGGAATCCGCCCATGCATGACATCTACGGTTTCACCGTCGAAGCCCTCGCCGACCGCCTGGTCTCGGCCGGCTTCAAGAAGTTCAACGCCACCCAGGTGTTCGAGTGGATCTACCAGAAGAAGGTCGCATCCTTCGCCGAGATGACGAACCTCCCCAAGGAACTGCGCACCCATCTCGAACTTGAATATGCCATGGCGCCGCTTGCGGTCAAGCGCGAGCAGACCGCCTCCGACGGGACCCGCAAGTTCCTCTTCGTGCTCGACGACTGCCTCGCCGTCGAGACGGTCCTGATGATGCAGGACTACGGCATGAGCGTCTGCGTCTCCAGCCAGGTCGGCTGCAGCATGGGCTGTTCCTTCTGCGCGAGCGGCCTGCAGGCGAAGGTCCGCGACCTCACGGCCGGCGAACTGGTCAGCCAGATCGTGATGGTCGAACGCCTCGCCGGCATCAGCGTCACCCACATCGTCGTGATGGGGACCGGCGAACCGTTCGACAATTACGAGAACGTCATCGAATTCATCAAGATCGTCAACCATCCGAAGGGCCTCGCGATCGGCCAGCGCCATATCACCGTCTCGACCTGCGGGATCGTCCCGAAGATCCTCCGGTACGCCGACGAGCCGATCCGAAGCAACCTCGCGATCAGCCTCCATGCCTCCAACGACGAACTCAGGTCGCGGATCATGAAAATCAACCGCGCCTATCCGATGAAGGACGTGATCGAGGCGTGCAAGGTCTACTTCGAGAAGACGGGGCGGCGCGTCACCTTCGAATACATCCTGCTTTCCGGCGTGAACGACGCCGTCGAGCAGGCCGACGAACTCTCCGACAAGATCCGCGGGCTGAACGCCTACGTCAACCTGATCCCCTACAACCACGTCAAGGAGTTCCAGTACGCGCGGACCGACATGGAGCGCGCGATGAAGTTCTACGACCGGCTCGTCAAGCGCGGCATCAACGCCGTCCTGCGGAAGGAACAGGGCGGGGACATCGACGCCGCCTGCGGTCAGCTCCGGATGAAGGCGGACCAGTGCGAAAGATGAAGAATATTCCGTTTGACGGCGCGACGGAATGATGATAGACTATATAATAGTTTATTGAAAAAAGGATGAATGACATGGAAAAACCAATCAAAAAAATCGCGTTGCTTACCGGCGGCGGAGACTGTTCTGGTCTCAACGCCGTCATCCGTTCGGTCGTCCGCACGGCGATCCTCAAATACGGCTATCAGGTCATCGGCTTCATCGGCGGCTATTACGGCCTCTACAACGACCAGTACGTCGAGATGGACCTGAAGACCGTGTCCGGCATCTTCCATCAGGGCGGCACGATCCTGAAGAACTCCAACAAGGACAACCTCTTCGCCTACAAGGTGAAGGACGAGAACGGCAAGTTCGTCAAGAAGGACGTCTCCGACGTCGCGATCGCCAACCTCCGCAAGCATGAGGTGGACGCGCTCGTCATCATCGGCGGCGACGGCACCCTCACCTCCGCCCGCGACTTCGGCCGCAAGGGCGTGAACGTCGTCGGGATCCCGAAGACGATCGACAACGACGTGCCCGCCACCGACATCACGTTCGGCTACCGGACCGCCCTCGACCACATCACCGACGCGCTCGACGCGCTCCATACGACCGCCTTCTCCCACGACCGCGTGATGATCCTCGAAGTGATGGGCCGCAACGCCGGCTGGCTCGCCCTCGAAGGCGGCATCGCCGGCTCCGCGGACGTGATCCTGATCCCGGAAATCCCGTACGACATCAAGAAGGTCGCCGCGAAGGTCATCGAACGCTACGACCGCGGTTCGAAATTCTCGATCATCTGCATCTCCGAAGGCGCCCGTCCGGTCGACGGCGACGTCACCGTGAAGAAGATCGTCGAGGATTCCCCCGACGCGATCCGCTTCGGCGGCGCCGGCGAGCAGCTCGCCCTCCTGCTCGAGAAGTTCGTCTCGCCGATCACCGGCCAGGAAGTCCGCTCGACCAACCTCGGCTACATCCAGCGCGGCGGCGTCACCAACGCCTTCGACCGCGTCCTCTCCACCCGCTACGGCTCCTTCGCCGTCGACATGGTGGCCAACGGCGACTTCGCGAAGATGGTCGCGATCAAGAACAACAAGATGGTCCCGGTCGACATCGTCGACGTCGTCGGCTCCGGCATGATGGGGGAGACCTCGCACGGCGGCGCCAAGGTCGTCAACCCGCGCGGCGACCTCGTCACCGCGGCCAAGTGCATCGGCGTGAGCTTCGGCGACTGACGGTTTTCATCGAACCGCTGGAAATCCGCAAAGAAGCATGTTACAATCGAAACAGACAAATCAACCATAGGAGGATCACCATGGAACTCAAGGGCAGTCAAACCGAAGCGAACCTGAAGACCGCGTTCGCCGGTGAATCGCAGGCCAGAAACAAGTACACGTTCTACGCCGCCGTCGCCAAAAAAGAAGGCTACAACCAAATCGGCGACTTCTTCCTCGAAACGTCCGAAAACGAAAAAGCGCACGCGAAGATCTGGTTCAAGCTGCTCCACGGCGGCGATGTCCCTTCGACCGAAGTCAATCTCGTCGACGGCGCCGCGGGCGAGCACTACGAATGGACCGACATGTACAAGGGCTTCGCCGAGACGGCCCGCGCGGAAGGCTTCACGAAGATCGCCTTCCTGTTCGAAGCGGTCGCGAAGATCGAGAAGGAACACGAGGAACGCTATCTCGCCCTGCTCAAGAACGTGCAGGAGAGCCGCGTCTTCGAGTCCGAGAATTCGGAGATCTGGATCTGCCAGGAATGCGGCCACATCCACGTCGGCAAGAAAGCCCCGGAGAAGTGCCCGGTCTGCGACCATCCGAAGGCCTATTTCGAACGCCGCGTCAAAGGTTACTAGGAGTCACCCGCAAGGAGAAGACGCAAGTCTTCTTTTTTTTACGGTTTTGGGGTATAATGAGCCTAAGCATCCAAGGGAGGAATCCGTTTGAAAGAGGGAAAGGTCATCCGTCTCACGGGCGGGCTGTACACCGTCGTCGATCAAGAGGGAACTTGCGTCGACCTGCGCGCCGCCGGCCTCTTCCGGCATCACAAGGAGTCGCCCAAGGTCGGCGACGACGTCGCCTACGACGATTTGATCCGGGAAATCCGGCCCCGCCGCAACAACCTGTCGCGCCCGGCGATCGCAAACGTCGACCAGGCGCTGCTCGTGAACGCCTGCAAGGAGCCCGACTTCTCGTTTTTGCTGCTCGACCAGTTCATCCTCCTGATCCTCTCCGCGGCGGTGAAGCCGGTGATCGTCGTCACGAAGATCGACCTCTTGACGGCACCCGAGCTGGCGCAGCTGAAGCGGAAACTCGCCTTTTACGAACCGTTCTTCCCGGTCGTCTACGTCGATTCGCTCGCGGCCGCGGGCGCCGAGGCGCTGAAGCCGCATCTGCGGGGCAAGACGAGCGTCCTCGCCGGCCAGACCGGCGCCGGCAAGTCGAGCCTGCTCAACGCCGTCGACCCGACCCAGCACCGCGCCACCGACGCCATCTCGCAGGCGCTCGGACGCGGCAAGCACACGACCCGGACCGTCGAGCTGATTCCCTTCACGGGCGGCTGGATCGCCGACACCCCCGGGTTCTCGAGCCTGGAGTTCGCCGGGATCGACCTCGCGACGGTCCAGGACCTCTATCCCGACTTCACGAGCATCGCCGCGGCCTGCCGCTTCAACGGCTGCACCCACGTGCACGAGCCGGGCTGCGCCGTCAAGGCCGCGGTCGCGGCCGGATCGATCCTCCCCGAACGCCATCAGAATTACCTTCGCATCCGCGAGGAGATCAAGAATCTGAAAATCCGCTATTGAGGTGAACGCCATGATCGTCGCACCGTCCTTCCTCACCGCCGACATGCGTCGGCTCGAAGCTGAAATCACCTCCGTCCAAAGCGCCGCGTGGCTGCATTTCGACGTGATGGACGGCAAGTTCGTCCCCGCTTCGACCTACGACCACCGGCTCGTCGCAAGCGTCCGCGCCTATAGCGACCGCTTTTTCGACTGCCATCTGATGACCGTCGATCCGGAAGCGTCGTTTTCCGATTACGCCCAGGCCGGCGCGGCCTCGGTCACCTTCCATCTCGAGGCGTCCGCCGATCCCGCCGCCGGGATCGCCGCCCTCCACGCGCTCGGCCTGAAGGCCGGCCTCGCGGTCAAGCCCGCGACGCCGATCGAACGGCTTTCCCCCTACCTGTCCGACCTCGACCTCGTCCTCGTGATGTCGGTCGAGCCCGGCAGGGGCGGGCAGGCGTTTATGCCCGAGGCGCTCGACCGGATCGCCTGGCTGTCGGCCTTCCGCGCCGAGCGGGGCCTCCGCTATCTGATCCAGGTCGACGGCGGGATCAACGGCAATACCGCCCCGCTGGTCCGCCGCGCCGGGGCCGACGTCGTCGTCGCCGGCTCCTTCCTCTTCAACCGCACCGATCGCGAAGCCGCGATCGCGGAGCTCGCCCATGGCCTCCCGGATTAAGGTGTTCGCCGGGCCCAACGACTACGACGCCCGCCGCCTCTACCAAGAAGAAGCGGGTGAACTCCTGGTCGGGGTCGATTCCGGACTCGACCGGATGCTTGCGGCCGACCTGCCGATCGACATCGCCGTCGGCGATTTCGACTCGATCGACCCCGCCCACGTCGGTCTCGTCAAAGCCCGCGCCGGGCTCGTCCTCACGCTGCCCGCCGAGAAGAACGTGACCGACCTGGCCTATGCGCTCGACTACCTCTACAACCACGTCGCCTACGACTCGATCGTGGTCTACGGCGGGATCGGCGGCCGCGTCGACCATCTCGTCGCCAACATCAACCTGATGAAGAAGTACGACCTCTCGTTCGAGGATGACAACCACCGGATGTTCACCCTCCGCAAGGGAACCCATGCGATCGGGAATCCAAAGCGCTATGTCTCGTTCTTCGCGATCGAGGACTGTTACGACCTCTCGATCAAGGGTTTCCGCTACGAACTCGACCATCATTTCCTCGGAACGGACGATTCGCTTTGCGTATCCAACGAGGGATCCGGCGTCGTGGCCTTCTCGAAAGGTCGCCTGCTCGTGATCGAAACCGACGATCCCGCCCCGCGGCGACCGTGAAATTCACCGAAAAATCACGCAGTCCACACACCGCCCTCCGGCCCGCGTGTTATAATGGACGCAACATCCAAACGAGGTGTCAACGATGAAAAAACTGCTTGCTTTGCTGGCGATCCTGACCGTGACGTCGACCGTCGCCGGTTGCTCGTTCTCTTTTACGACCACGCGCGTGACGACCGCCGCCACGACCACCGAAACGCCCCTGACCACGACGGAGGTCCCGATCGACCTCGACCAGCTCCGGTCGGAGGTCTACAACCGCATCTACCAGGAACTGTATGACGACATCTATGCGGAGGTCGCCGCCGACCTGTCCCAGGCCCGCTTCGACGAAATCTACGCGCAGGTGATGGACGAGGTGCTCGACAAGGTGCTCTCCGGCGAAATCACGGTGACGCCGCTGTCGATCATCGAGATGGTCTACGCGGTCGCCGCCGGCGAAGCCGAGGCCGTCATCGGGATCACCGCCTACGGCGCGAGCGGCAACACCGTCTCGACCGGTTCCGGCGTCATCTACAAGCGCGTCGGCGACCGCTATTACGTCGTCACCAACAACCACGTCGTCGAAGACGCCGCGACGGTCAAGGTGACCACGCCGGACGGCGAAGATTATACCGCGGTGCTCCGCGGCGTCGACGAGACGGTCGACGTGGCGGTCCTGTACTTCAATTCCCGCGAACTCTATGAGACGGCACCGTTCGGCGATTCCGAAACTGTCACGAAGGGCACGATCGTGCTCGCCGTCGGCAATCCGAGCGGATTCGACTACTACGGCTCGATGACGATGGGCGTCGTCTCCGGGATCGACCGCTACTTCGACATCGACAACGACGCGGTCAAGGACATGTTCGTCAACTACATCCAGCACGACGCCTCGATCAACGCCGGCAACTCCGGCGGCGCGCTCTTCAACCTGAACGGCGAGGTGATCGGGATCAACGTGATCAAGATCGCCGCCACCGAGATCGAGGGCATGGGCTTCGCGATCCCCTCGAACCTGGTCCAGGCGATCTGCGCCGACATCGAGGAATACGGCGTCTCGAAGGTCAAGCCGGTCCTCGGCATCACCTTCGTCGACATCTTCGACAATCCCGACTACTTCACCTTCTACAACATCACCCTGCCCGAGACGATCCAAAACGGCTTCTACGTCCTCTCCGTCGCCGAAGGGACCTCCTTGGACGGCTATGTCCAGGCGGGCGACATCGTCACCCAGATCGGCGTCATCGTGATCGTCGACACCGACGGATTCGTCCAGGAATTCTCGCAGTACCACGTCGGCGACGTGATCTCCGTCACGGTCTACCGCGGCGGTCAGTACCTGACGTTTGACGACATCGAACTGAAACCCAGACCCTAAGGAGGAACGGCCATGAAGAAAATCGTCCTGATTGCCAGCATCCTGGTCCTGTCCCTCTTTGCCGGCTTCGCTTCCGGCGCCCTTTCCGGGGAGGAAACGACGACCGCGGAAGCCACCACCACGACCGCCGTCCTCACCACCACCTCAGGCGAGATCCGCACCTACGTCTACTCCGACCTCGACGAACTGATCGAACTGATCTATCAGGACGTCTACGACGAGATCTATCAGGAGATCTACGAAGAGGTGTCCGCCGCGATCGGCGCGCAGTTCTACGAGGACATCTACGCCAAGGTCCTCGCCGACCTGAACGACGTGATCGCCTCCGGCTCGATTTCCGTCGTCGTGAACGAACTGCAGGAACGCATCGACGCCGTCGCCGTGCTCGCCGACGCCTCGGTCGTCGGCGTCTCGACCTATCTGGGCAACTCCGGCGTCGCGCTCGGAACGGGCGTCGTCTACCGCTTCGACGCGGTCGCCGACGAATACTATCTGGTCACCAACGAACACGTCATCGAAGGCGGCGACAACTACCGCATCGTCTTCGCCGACGGCACCTATGTGGCGGGCGACCTGCTCGGCGCGGACGCCGTGATCGATATCGCGGTCCTCAAGTTCTCCGGCGTCGACCTGCCGGATACGATCGCCGCGGCGCCGCTCGGCGTCTCCGCCGAGGTGATCCCCGGCGCGCTCGTGCTCGCCTGCGGCCACCCGCGCGGATACGATTTCTTCGGATCGCTCACGATGGGCGTCATCGCCGGCGTCAACCGCGACGTCGGCGGCGACGGCGTCGTCCTCTACCTCCAGCACGACGCCTCGATCAACTCCGGCAACTCCGGCGGACCGCTCTACGACCTCGAAGGCGAAGTGATCGGCATCAACGTGTCGAAGTTCGCCTCGACCGACATCGAGGGGATGGGCTTCGCGATCCCGATCGACACCGTGAAGACGGTCATCGAGACCTACGACCCCGGCTTCTGAAGAACGAAAAGAGCGCCGTTTCCGGCGCTCTTTTTATCGTTCATGCAAAGAAAAAACGCCTCTTGGGAGGCGTCGATTCTTGAGGGGGTTAGGCTCTCGTGACTTTTCCGCTCTTCAGGGCGCGGGCAGAAACGTAAACGCGTTTGACGTTGCCGTTCTCATCGACGATCCGCACCTTCTGAAGATTGGCCTTCCACTGCTTGCGGGTCGCAATCATCGAGTGGGAACGTTGGTTTCCCGACATGAAGCTTTTTCCGGTAATCACACAAACTCTCGGCATGGGTATCACTCCGTTTCTACATGAATTCAGCAATCTATATTTTATCATACTATGAAGAGAATGCAAGCAAAATCGGTTCTTTTCGAAGAAACGCCCGGCGGAAGGCTTTGAAACACAAAGTAATTGCATTTTGGGAAATCCTATGCTATTATGTTTGTGCGTTTTTCGCCAAAAAATCCGCGTAGAAAACCCGCGCGGTTTACGGATACAGATCAAAATCGAACCCGGAGGATTCCAAATGGACACATTTCTGATCGACGGCCGCTTGTTCAAGAGCATGGTGACCAACGGCGCGATCCAGTTGCGCAACAACATCGACCGCATCAACGAACTGAACGTCTTCCCGGTCCCGGACGGCGACACCGGCTCCAACATGTCGGCGACCATGACCGCGGGCGCGAAAGCCGTCGCGACGATCGACGAACCATCGATCGGCGTCGTCGCCAAGGCGATCGCCAGGGGCATGCTGATGGGGGCGCGGGGCAACTCCGGCGTCATCCTCTCGCAGCTCTTCAGCGGCCTCGCCAACGGCCTCAAGGGGATCGCCGAAGCTGACACCTGCACCTTCTCGAAAGCGCTCCGCGCCGGCGTCGAACAAGCCTACGCGGCCGTCATCAACCCCGTCGAGGGCACGATGCTGACGGTCTCCCGCGAAGGCGCCGACCGCGCCCTTTCGCTTTGCCCGACGCAGAACAAGTTCGAACCGCTGTTCGAGGCCTACATGGTCGAGCTCGAAGCCTCGCTCGCCCGCACCCCCGACCTGCTGCCGATCTTGAAAGAGGTCGGCGTGATCGACTCCGGCGGCGCCGGCTACATCGAGATCGTGCGCGGGATGATGGACGCGGTCAAGGGCAAGAAGCTCTTCGATGCCGTCGACACCGCCCAAAAGGGATCGCAGACCGCCGCCCAGGCGGCCAAGCCGCAGTCCGTCCTCAACCACGAGGCCTTCAAGGACGACGGGAACTACGGCTACTGCACCGAGTTCATCATGCAGATCGCGAAGGTCGACGAATTCAGCCAGAAGGATTTCGTCGAGATGATCAATCCGCTCGGCAACTCGCTCGTCTGCGTCCAGGACGACAACATCCTGAAGGTCCACATCCATACGGAGACCCCCGGCGACGTCTTGAACCTCGGCCAGCGCTTCGGTTTCTTCATCAACCTCAAGATCGAGAACATGACGGTCCAGCATACCGAAGTCGTGATGCACGAGCCGACCCATGAGACCCACGCCGAGAGCGAACCCTGCGACTGCGGCCACGAGCACACCGCCGCCGCCGCGCCGCGCATCAAGAAGAAATACGCGATCATCGCCGTCGTCAACGGCGACGGCCTCAAGGAAACCTTCGTCGAGATGGGCTGCGACTTCATCATCGAAGGCGGCCAGACGATGAATCCCTCGATCGAGGATTTCGTCAAGGCGTGCGATGCGATCGATTCCGACGCCGTGATCATCATCCCCAACAACAAGAACGTCCTCCTCTCCGCCGAAACGGCGGCGAAGATCATCGAAAAGAAGAAGGTCTACGTCCTCCCCGCGAAGACGATCGCCCAGGGCTACGCCTCGCTCACGATGTTCGACGCCACCCAGAGCGCCGAGAAGAACCTCGCCGACATGAACGCGCACATCAAGCACGTCAAGACCGGCGAAGTCACCTACGCGATCCGCGACTCCGTGAACAACGGCGTCCAGATCAAGAAGAACGACTTCATCGGGATCCACGACGGCGAGATCGTCTCCTGCGCCCAGGATCGTCTCATGGTCGCCGTCGAGATGGTCGAGCAGATGCTCGACGCGAAGAGCGAGATCGTTACGATCATGTACGGCTCCGACGTCCAGGAAAAGGAAGTCGAGCTGCTCGTCGCCGCGATCGAGAACGTCTCCTCCGCCGAAGTCGAGACGATTTCCGGCGGCCAGGACATCTATTCCTACATCGTGTCGGTCGAATAACCAAAACGCACGACGCCCTTCGGGGCGTCTTTTTTTTCCTGCGGGTTCGATTTTGCGAAACGACTGTGATACAATGAAATCGAACGAAAACCGGAAGGGGGGATCTTATGAGCGGACTGCAGGACATCAAGGGCATCGGCGAAGCCACCGCGCAAAAACTCGCCGACGCCGGCATCACATCGATCGTCGGCCTGGTCCGCACCTTCCCGGTCCGGTACGACATCCATGCCCTCTCCCCCGCCGCCTCGGCGCCGCTCGGCGCGGTCGTCGCGATCAAGGGCGTCGTCGTCAAGTCGGCGTCCGTCGCCTACATCCGCAAGCGTCTGACGCGCCTTTCGGTCGACGTCATGTCCGACGGCCTGTTGATCCGGATCGCCGCCTTCAACCGCGAGTTCCTCCGGCCGGTGCTTTCCGAACAGGCCGAACTCGTCGCCACCGGCCGCTTCGAATCCGACCGGAAGCACTTCATCGCAAGCGACATCGTGCTCGCCAGGAACTACCGCGAGGGGATTGTCCCGGTCTACGGGCTCGAAGCCGTCTCCGACCGCCTGTTCGCAAAATATGTCGCTTCCGCGCTTCCGCTCGCGCCGGAGGCGGCGCATGAGACCCTGCCCGCGCGGCTCATCGCTGCGCGCCAGCTCGCGCCGATGCGGGAGGTCCTCCGCTATGTGCACGCCCCCGCCGACGAAGCACAGATCCACGCCGCCTCCGTGCGCGTCAAATACGAAGAACTGCTTCGCTTCGGGCTCGCCGTCAAGACGCAG
>CAIMSF010000059.1 GCA_903844055.1 uncultured bacterium | reverse complement strand
TCTCCGAGAAGAACTGGGACGACGTGATGAACATCAACGTCAAGACCGTCTTCTTCTTTTCGCAGGCCGCCGCGCAGCAGTTCGTCAGGCAGGGCACCGGCGGAAAGATCATCTCGGTCGCCTCGATGCTCTCCTACCAGGGCGGGATCCGCGTGCCCTCCTACACCGCCTCCAAATCGGGCGTGAAGGGGATCACGATGACGATGGCCAACGAATGGGCGCAATACGGCATCAACGTGAACGCGATCGCCCCCGGCTACATGGCGACCAACAACACCGCCGCCCTCCGCGACGACGAGAAGCGCGCCGGCCAGATCCTCGAGCGGATCCCGGCCGGACGCTGGGGCACGCCGCGCGACGTCGCCGGCGCCTGCGTCTTCCTTGCGAGCGACGCCTCCTCCTACATCAACGGCTTCACCCTCGCCGTCGACGGCGGCTGGCTCGCCCGATAGAGAGAAAAACGATCGTTCCGGAATTCCCGGAGCGATCGTTTTTCGTGATGGTTTCAGAGAGTCTTGAGCCAGGCTTCGAGGAGCGGAAACCAGGTTGCGACGTGGGCGTTCTGCCGCGCGTATTCGCGCGGGTCGCCTTCGTCCCATGGGGTCGTCTCGTCGGCGAGCGCCAGCCCATGCACGCCGTGAGGGAAGAGGTGCGCCTCGACGGGGATGTTTTTCCTCCGCAGCGCAGCGATCAGCCGTAGGCTGTTCTCGACGGGGACGCCCTGGTCGTCCATCGTATGCCAGAGGAAGACCGGCGGCATCTGCTTCGGGACGTGTCGTTCCAGAGATACTTCCTTGAGCCTTCTCTCCGACTTGTCGCCTCCGAGCAGGTTGTCGATCGAACCGTGGTGTTCCCAGCGGGGGTCGGAGGTGACGACCGGATAGCACAGGATCACGCCCGCAAACCACATGGGCCGGCGTTCGGCGAGATGGAGCGCGAGATGGCCGCCGGCGGAGAAGCCGATCACGAACAGCCGGTCGACGCGGGGATCCGCGCGGAAGGAATCGGCGAAGGCGATCGCCTCCTCGATGACATCGGGATGGGTCAGCTTCTCATGGCGGTATTCGTAGACGGCGGAGTGGCATCCGAGGACCTGGAAGCGGCGGACGATCGGCAACGCTTCGCGCGGTGAGGTGAAGTGGTATCCGCCGCCGGGGCAGATGAAGACGGCGTCGCGTTTGCGATCGTCGATGAAATGGGGGATGAGGACGTTCTTTTCCATGGTTCCTCCGACATTTGCTATATATTTATATATAGTATCTCACTTTTGAGACGAAATGCATCCGCAAATCATAAAAACGCGCGTTCCTCCGCTTGACAGCCGCCGGGGAAAGGGGTAAACTATATTTGACCATGTGGTCATTTTCTAGGAGAATGATATGAAAAAAGCGATGACCTCCGAAAAAATCCTCGACGCCGCCCTCGTCGAAATCGCCGAACGCGGTTATGAAGCCGCCTCGACCAACCGCATCGCGGCCGTCGCCGGCGTCGCGAAGGGATCGATCTTCCAGCATTTCGGATCGAAGGCGAACCTCTATCTGGCGCTGTTCGTCCGCGAACTCGACCGCATGCTCGAGGAACTCGACCGCTTCGACGCGACCGCCGACGCGCCGGTTTTCGAACGGATCGTCGACGTCCTCGCCTGGAAGGCACGCTACGCCGCCGGCCACCCGGAGGCGACCAAACTGCTGCTCGAGGCATTCTCGGCGCCGCCGGACGGATGCGCCGAAGCGATCCGCGTCCGCGCCGCCGACCTCGCGAAGGTGAGCATCCGCCGCTTCTTCGGTGAACTCGACTGGAGCCGGTTTCGGCCGGAATTGTCAAGGGAACAGGTCTACCGCATCCTCGA
>CAIMSF010000058.1 GCA_903844055.1 uncultured bacterium | reverse complement strand
TGACTATTGGGGCGCCACCACCGGCTGGTCGCTCTCCGGCGCCGATGTCGGGAAGGTCATCCTCGTCACCGTCGAACTCTTCGACGGCGCGAACAACCTGCTCGTCACGAACGTCTCGAAAGAACCGGCAAAGGTCAACGTCGCCAAGCAGTACAGCTGCGCCTTCATCGTGCAGGCCGGAACCTATTCCACCAGCAGCACCTGGAACTTCGGCGCCTGGACGCCGAGCAAACATGTCGTCCCTGCCAAGGCCGTCATCACCGTCATGGACGTGAACGGCTTCCTCTATGTCGCCGAACTCACCTCGTTCCTCCAGGAAGAACCCGCCCACCCGACTTGGATCAGTCTGTTCCCGGCTCCATTGATCACCGACCTCTTCATATCGGAGTATATCGAAGGCTCGAGCAACAACAAAGCCATCGAAATCTATAACGGCACCGGCGCTCCGATTGATCTTTCGATTTATTCCCTCGCACTCTATGCGAACGGGTCGCCCACTGCCACCGCAACTCTCGTGCTTTCAGGAACGTTAGCCAACGGAGATGTTTTCGTTCTTGCGGCTAGTGCCGCTAACGCGGCTATTCTCGCTGTCGCTGATGTCACTCAAGTCTACGCAACAACCAATGTTCCGTATTGGAACGGCGATGACGCGGTTGGCCTATTGAAAAACGGAGTTCTTATTGATGTATTTGGTGTCATTGGGACTGATCCGGGCACAAACTGGGCGGTGGGTACTGGATTCACGAATGAATTTACTCTTGTTCGTAAATCAAGCGTCATTGGTGGCGTCACGACTTGGGATCCGACTCAATGGGATGTTTACCCGCAAAACACCACGACTTACTTAGGAACGCACACCGTCGACTAGGTAAAACCCGCAAAGCCTTCGAAAGAAACTTGAGAAACATCGAAAGTTTTACACCCTAAACAAAGAAACAAGCCCCGCGAACGGGCGCTCACAAGGCTCCCGTTCAGCGGGGCTTTTCATATTCTTTATTACATTTTTCGCGGTCAGGTTGTCGTTGTGGGTGACAAAACGCCGGTTTTTTAGTATGATAGTAAATGCGGATGCGCTCCGGAGGATGACATGAAGACGAAACTCGACCGGTTCCTGAACGGTTTCCCCTATCAACTGATCATCAGCGCCGCCACCATCCTCGTCTGGACGATGGGGTGGGAGAACTACGGCCTGCCGGTCGTGCTCGGGCTGATGTTCATCGAATTCGTCTTGCGCAAGGATACGATGCCGACGATCCCGCTTTTCATGAACGCGCTCTTCATGGTGAGCCGAACCCCAAGTTTCGATGCCATCCCGCTCTATTTATACATGACGCCCGTTTCGATCATCCTCGGGATGACGATCCACGCGATCCGCTTCAAGATCAACCTCTTCCGTGGAGCGATGCTTCCGGGCGTTCTCGTGATGATCGCGGCGCTCGCGCTGTCGACAATGAACGCCGGTGCGACGCTGTCCCCGACGTACGCTTTTTACGCCCTCGTCGGCCTGCTCTACGCGGTCGTGTATCTGTTCTATGTGAACACGATCCAGGGCGACCACGTGAAATATCTGGTCCGCATGATGTTCCTGCTCGGCCTCGTCGTCTCCCTCGAGGTGCTGGTCTACTACCTGCGCGTCGACGACGTCCTGTATGCGATCGAAAACAAGACGATCACGCTCGGATGGGGGATTTCGAACTACATCGCGACCTATCTGATCCTATTCGTGCCGATGACGTTCTACTACGCCAAGACGGCGAAGTTCCCGTATCTGTGGATCCTCGTCGGGGTATTCGAGGGCATCATGCTGCTGTTCACCGCGTCGCGCGGCGGCATCATCGCCTTCACCGGCACCTTCGCCCTCTGCGCCGCCTATCTGATGTTCCAGAAGAAAGGCTGGCGCGACGGACTCTACTTCCTCGGCGCGTTCGCGGTCCTCGCCGTCGTCGCCTGGATCGGCAAGGAATTCTTCCTCACCCTGTATGAACGGCTCGCCTCGCTGTTGCTCGACGACACCGGCCGGATCCCGATCTGGCTCGAGGCGATCGACAAGTTCAAGGCGCATCCGCTCTTCGGCAACGGCCTCTTCGCCCGCCTCGACGAATTCGGCGTCTACCGCATGTTCCACAACACCGTCCTGCACACGCTCGCGACCTTCGGGCTCGTCGGCCTCGCAGGGCTCCTCATGCAAGTCTTCGTGCAGTTCAAGTGGGTCCTCAGGCGCCGGACGCCGGAAGCGATCTTCCTCGCGATCGCATTGCTCGGCGCGCACATGCACGGGATGGTCGACAACATCTACTACATGCCGCAGTTCATGGTCGTCATCGTCCTCATCGTCGCCGTCTGCGAGAACGCGTACAAGCCGCTCGCGGCGAACGCTTTCAAAGGATAAAAAACAGGAATCGGTCCGAACTTGCGTTCGCTGCCGATTCCTGTTTGTTTTGAACGGATAGCGCTTATCCCCAGATGAGTTCGACGAATTCGGGATAATCGATGTAGGGATTGCGGTTGTCCTGATAGGAGAAGATGACTTCGTTGCGGTTGCGTTCGAAATCGTCGACCGGATCCTGTTCGTTCCAAAGCAACAAGACGTCCAGCATCGCCATCTGGTAGGTTGAAGGGGCGCTGTTGACCAAAGACAGGTAATCGTACATGGTCACCATGTACAAGAGGATCCTGGCGATGTCGCCCTTGTCGTCGTCGCCCGGAAAGTACGAGGCGCCGGTGGTCGTGAGATCGAAATAATTGTTGCTGCGGGCGGAATTGACGCCCGGATTGATCGGCTTCAGGTTCTGCAGGTCCGAACAGACGTTGACGATCGCGTTGTCGGCCGAGGCGCCGAGGAGCGACTGCGGCCAGACGTGTTCGCGCGCCCAAGTGACGCCGGCATCCCAGTTGCCGCTGACCGAGGCGCCGGTGTAGACCAGGATGACGTTGGCGGCGTTGTTCGGGTCGCGATCCGAGATGTTCAGAATATATCTCGCTTCGCCGTAGGTGACGCCCGAAAACCCGGTGTTGATGATTTCCCGCAGCTCCAGGAACAACGCCTGCCCGGCGAGCCCTTCCGCGGAGTCGTAATAAGCCATGAGGTCGACGAAAGGCGCGGTCACGGTGATGGAGAAGTAGGCTTCCAGTCCGAGCGCCGAGACGAGGACGTCCCGTGTTCCGGCGATCGCCATGTTGGGAGCGGCGATCGCGTACTGCCCGGCGGTCAGCGCGATGGGGTCTTCGCCGTCCGCCAAAAGCGAAACCGTCATGCCGGCCGGATCGAAGGCGTCGCCGACATCGTACGCGGTCTTCGTCGGGGGCGTCACGGACAGTGAGATGCCGCCGACCGCGGGATCGGCGACGTAAATCGGGAATGTCGCCGTGAAGTCGTCATAGGCGACGGTGATCGTGACGAGCCCGGACGAGGCGGATGAAAACCCCGCGATCGCGTAGGCGGAAGCCGGTACCGCGATCCGGTCGCCATCGGATTTGACGACGCTGACCACGAGGCCGGTCCAATCGGCGGCCTGCCCGGGCTGATAGACGAGTTTGTCCGGCAGGACGAGTTCGAGCGCAACGTCGGCGAGGATCGTCGCCTCCTTGACGTAGACGACGAACGAGGATTCCAGTCCGTTACAGCGGATCCGGACGGTCTTCAGTCCGGAAACGGAGGAGCTGAATCCGAGGACAAAGTATTCGGTCACGACCGTCTCGGTCCCGTCCGAACGGAGCAGGGTGACGGTAAGGCCGGTCGGGTCGAACGCCTGGCCGAATTCGTAGACGGTCCGCCACGTGCCGGAAAGCACGACGGCGATGTCGCGGACGGATGTGGTCGTGACGGTCGTGACGCTCGTGGTCGGTTCCGTCGTCGTGGACGTCGCGGCGGTATCGGTCGTCGACACCGTCGTGACCGTCGTCGTCGCGGTGGGGAACAGGTCGCAACCGACGGCCCCAAAGAAGAAGAGAAGAATCATGGAACCGAGTAAAAGTCTTTTGACGAATTGGTTCATGGGATTCACGGCTTTCCATCGTAAAAAACTTGATAAAAACAGTATATCACACAACCGCCGATATGCCAACAATCCGGAAAACGGACGATGTGAAATAAATCCGGCGCATCGGTTGCATAAAACGCGTGCGCATGTGATATAATTAAATACTCTTCAATTCGCATGTGAGGCGCCGATGCTGGACCGTTTCGAACGACTCGTGGATAACCACGATAAAATCATCATTCTCCGTCACCAGAATCCCGATCTG
>CAIMSF010000057.1 GCA_903844055.1 uncultured bacterium | reverse complement strand
GTTAATCGATAGTTGCGCGAGGAGTGTGTAATCGTATGGAAAATACCAAGCAACAAAAAAAAGGTCTCAAACTGGCTCTCAACATCGCTTTTTACGTGGTGCTGGGACTCGTGGTGGTCTATTCGGTGCTCGCCCTTTTCTCCAAGCAGGAATATAACTCCACGTCGGTTTTCGGCATCTCGTCGCTTTCCGTACAATCGGGATCCATGTCGGGGACCTTCGAAGAAGGCGACCTCATCTTCGTCAACACCAAGGTTGATCCGGATGAGCTTGAAGTCGACGATGTCATCACATATCGGCTTCAGATTGACGTAGACGGCGATCAAGTCACCATCTACAACTCGCATAGGATCGTCGAAATCGTCACCTATGACTCCGGGAACACCTATTGGTTCCGGACGAAAGGCGATGCCAACGCCCTTGTCGATGCCGATCTCGTTTTCGAAAACGACATCGTCGGAACGTGGACCGGCGGGAAGCTCGCCGGCTTCGGCAGCTTCGTCGACGGACTGATCGGTTTTCTGAAATCCCCGACCGGCTTCTTCATCTTCATCGTCTTGCCGTGCTTCGGATTCCTCGTCTATGAAGTGATCAAGTTCGTCCGCGTGGTCTCCGACTACAATGTCCAGAAGGCCGTCGGCGACAAGGATCAGCTCAGAGCCGAAGCCCTCGCCGCCGCCCGCGCCGAACTCGAGGCGGAGCGAAAAGCCCAGGAAGAAGCCGCAAAAAAGCCTGAATAAATCGATTTACGCAGCGTCAGCACCACGTCGGATGCGGAAGGAAGTGAGATCACATGAATGAATTTTCGAGGTTTTTCGTCGAACTCTACCGATACCTCTGGGAAGATTTGAAGTATTTTTTCAGAGAAGCCGTATGGAACGATACGCTCGTCAAGTTCATGGAGAACCTCCGCTCCTATCTCTCGCTTCTGGGAACCGAATCCGCCGACTTCACCTTGCTTTCCTGGATCATGGTCGCCGTGACCGCATTCCTGAACCTCGCTTTCTTCGTCTTCGTGATCGCCAAGATCGTCCTCATCTTCCGGCGCTATCTCGCGTTCCGCTCGATCGAGATCGAAAAGAACGAGCTGATCGAGGAAATCGCCAACCTCAATGACAAAGTCGTTTCGCTGATCGATGAAAAGAACCAGATCCTCGCGATGAAGGTCTCGCAACTCGGCATCAACGCCTCGACCGGCCAACAGGCCGAACGCGTCGTCGCCGGACCCGTTCCGGGCCGCTCGTTCGTCGCTCCCGCCGTCGGTTATGCCACTCAGCCCGTGATGATGGGAGGCGGTCCCGCGATGGTCGCCGCCGCCGGTTCGCCGGCTGCCGTGACGGAAGCGTCCCGCGCCGCGACGCCCCCCGCGGTCCCGCAAGAAGCAGCCGGGCCTTCGCGCTTCGTCAAGCTGATCCAGGTCGACAAGGATTACGCCGGCAAGGACACGCACATCTACATGGAGGAAAGCGACCAGGCGTCGCTCCCCGAACTCGTGACAAGGTTCGTCAACTTCGCCGCCTTCGCTTTGAAACTCTACTATACGCCGCGGATGATCATGAACTTCTTCGCCGGCATGGCCGCCTCGAAGGTCATCATCCTCCAGGGT
>CAIMSF010000056.1 GCA_903844055.1 uncultured bacterium | reverse complement strand
TCGGCGCGAACTTCTTTTTGTACGGGCGGGCGCGGCGGACCGGCCACTTCTGCAGCATGGTCACGTCCTGTTCCGTCCCGTCCGCACGCTTCAGGACGGCGATCGTCTCGACGATCGTCGCGGGACCGGAATGGATCTTCGAAACGGTTCCGGACAAACCGGGCGGGACCATCACCTTGTGGAGGACGGCCTTCGTCTCGCGGACCGTGCCGAGGACGTCGCCGGCGGAAAGGAAATCGCCGGCCTGGGCGGTCGGGACGAATTCCCACTTCTGCTCGCGATTGAGTTTCGGGACGTCGATTCCGAGCGGGATGCGGTCGCCGGCGATGCCGTAGATGTCGTCGAGCGGACGCTGGATGCCGTCGAAGATGCCTTCGATCAGCCCGGGGGCGAGTTCGACGGAGAGCGGTTCGCCGGTCGGGTAGACGGGTTCGCCCGGACCGATGCCGGCGGTCTCCTCATAGACTTGGATCGAGGCGCGGCCGCCGCGCAGTTCGATGACCTCGCCGATCAGCCGCTTCTCGCTGACGCGGACGACGTCGTACATCTGCACGTCCGGGAGGTTGTCGGCGACGATCAGCGGTCCGGAGACCTTGACGATGACGCCATGATTCGCTAAGCTCTTTGTGTTTTCCATCGTGGGGTCTCCTTTAGAAGATGTTGATGCCGATCGCCTTTTCGACGTTTTCCTGGATCTTCTTCATGCCGATGCCCTTCGATGAGGAAGACATCGGGACGGGCATGAGGATCGGAAAGGCGTTGGTCTTGTATTTCTTGAGGGTTTCCGCCATCGCGGCGTAGAGGTCCTCGTCGATCAGGATGACCTTGCATTTCGCATTGGCGAGCTGAAAGACGGTCTTGTCGGCTTCGACGGGGGTGGAGACGATGTGGGTGAGGAAGCCGGCGGCGTTGTAGAGCAATACCGCGTCGGTGCGGCCGATCGCGGCGACTTCGACGTGCTTGTCCATCGGGTTCACTCCCATCAGGCGCCGGAGCGGTTGTAGTCCGCCCGCGCGTAGAGGGTGCGGACGGCGTCCGCTTCCCTCGCTTTTTCCAGGTGATAGTAGATGATCGGACCGATCCGGAACGAGTCGTCGCGATACTCTTCGACGACTTCGAGAAGCAAATCGAAGAAGAGCGCCTCGGTGACGGCGAGGTTGCGTTTCTCGTTCTGGTCGCGCACGATCCGCGCCACCCTGTCGTCGTAGGCGTCCTGGAACAACCGGGCGGCGTCGACGGGCGAGGATGGGTAGGCTTCGCGGAACAATCCGAGCGCGTATTTACCGCCCGGGATGTAGACGTCGTCGAACCGTTCGACCGGCCATCCGAGCTTCTTCATGCGGAACATCGCCATCAGGTTGGCGAAGTCGACTTTCGCCTTCAGATAGCTTTTGAGGCCATCGTCCATGAACAGGCCGGCCGCCTTGAAGGCGAAGGCGAACAACTCGCGGTCGACGATCGTCGAGAGCCGGCCGGCGTTCAAGCCGTCGCTTTTCGCGTCGATCGCCTTGAGGAGCGGAAGGTAGCGCGGGTCCAGATCGGTCGCGTCATCCTCGAGGATCGCCTTCGCGATGCCGGGAAACGCGATCGTGCCGTCGGCCGCGGCGCCGTCAAACACGGGAGCGCCGTACTTCTTCCGCTTGAACAGCAATTTGATGTTCATCGCGTCCTCGGTCAGGAAGAACAGGTCGGTCGCCTGCTTGTCGGGCGTGATCTCATCGAGCATCTGATGGAACTCGGCGAGTTCGCGGGCGACCGCGGTCTCGACGTCGTCCCCCGCCGCGATGCGGCCGTAGCCGACGTCCGAAAGCGACTTCAAAAAACCGCTCTTGTCCGCTTTCGCGAGTTTCGCGAGCTTGGCCTTGTCGAGCAGTTTCGATTCGATCGCCTTGACGACGCCGTTGGCGTAGGGATAGTCCATGTCAGGCACCTTCGGAGAAGAGAATGTCCGCGAGCTCGGGCTCGGTGGCGTCGCGCAGGTCGGACAGAATCGTGGTCCAGGCGTGGTCGACGTCGTAGTGCGTCCCGACGACGAGGAAACCGCCGGCGATGTCCGCCGGTTCGGCGGCGAGCATCAGGCGGAACTTGGGTTGCTTCAGGCGCTTCGCGAGGATGTCGAGGCATCCGTCGGCGGCGCTTGAAAACAGCGCCAGGAAGCGGGCGCGGTCCTTCGCGGCGACGTGGATCGTTTCGCTCCCCGTCAGACCGTCTTGCTTCAAGAGGGTCACGACGAGGTCGGCGTAGGCGTCGTCGGACCATTCGTCGAGCGCCTTCGCTGCGTCGGCGAAAACGCCGTCGATGACGGCTTTGCGGACTTCCAGGGTCGCTTTCTTCGCGAGCTGGACGGCGTCGGTCCGGACCGCCTTGACGCGGTCGGCGGCGATGCGTTCGGCGGCGCGGATCCGCGCCGTGGCTTCGGCCTCGGCCGCCGCAAGCTCGCTCTTCATGGTCGCCGACGCCTTTTCACGCGCGGCGGCGAGGATGCGCTCGGCGTCGAGGGCGCCTTTCGCTTCGATTTTTTCATAGAGGTTCGTTGCCACAGACTTCAGTCCCTTCGGCCGGATTGCCGGCGCATGCGTTTTCGGATCAGCCGATCAGGAGGATGCTCGCGAGGAGCGAAAGAATCGCGTACGTTTCGACGAGGACGGTCATCGTGATGCCGCGGCCGGAAGCGGCCGGCTGCTTCGCGGTCATATGGATCGCGGAGACGGCCATTTTGGCCTGGTAGACGGCGGAGATGAGGCCGACGAGGGCGATCGGGAGGCAGGCGAAGAAGAGCCTCCAGCCATCCGCGACGGGAGCGTCCGGAAGGAGCGCCGTGGCTCTGCCGAGGACGAGGATGGCGACGATGAAGCCGTACATGCCCTGCGTGCCGGGAAGCGCCTGCAGGATGATGAGCTTGCCGAACAGTTCGGGTTTCTCGGACAGGACGCCGGCGGCGGCCTTGCCGGCCATCTGGACGCCGACGGCAGACCCGATACCCGCGAGGGCGGCCGCCAGGGCGGCGCCGATGATTGCCAATGCTTGAGCAGTGAGTTCCATAGTGTTTCCTCCGTTATTCCTAATTTTTCGCGTCGGTGACGACGTCGATGTACTTGAGCTGGATCGAGAGCGGGCGGAATTCGTAGCCGGCGCCTTCGTAGAACTTGGTGTAGAATTCGATGAACTGCAGGCGGCTCGTATGCACGTACGCCGAGAGCAGCCCCATCACGAGGTTGAAGATGTGGCCGACGAGATAGATCGGGATGGCGGCCAGGATGCCCCACCACGCATCGCCCTGGACCATTCCGGCGAGCTGGTTCATGACCTGCCCGATGATCGCCGAGGTGAGCGCGAGGGCGAGGACGCGGGAATACGACATGATGTCCCCGAGGTACCCCGTCACGCCGTAGAGCGCGTACAGTCCGGAGCCGATGCGGGCGACCGGATTCTTGCTCGAGCGGCCGGCGAAGAGGACGATGATCGCAGCACCGGCGATCGCGATCCACTTGCCGATGGCGGATACCGTCGCACCGCCCTCGAAACTGACGAGCGCCGGCAACAACAGCATCGACAACCCGCTGATCAGGAGGATCCAGGAGAACGAATCGGCGAAGACCGCCAGGTAGTCCTGCCTGGTCAGATTGTTGATGGCCCGCATGATCAAGCCGGTGAAGATGTGCAGGACGCCGACACCGAGCGAGATGCCGAGCAGGAGCATCGTATCCTCGACGGGGTTCAGGATTTGGATGAAGCCCATGAAGCCGATGCTTGCGCCGAAGTAGCTGTTGAAGAGAAGGCCCCAAAGGGTGGTCGTGATCCCGGAATACATCAGGACCCTGAGAAGCTTGAGGGTATCGCCTTTCGCATGCATCTTTTTGATGAGGAACGAGAACAGCACGACCATGATGATTCCATAGCCGACGTCGGCCATCATCATCCCGAACAGCATCCAGTACCAGAACGACATCACCGGGTTGGGATCGGCCTCGCCGTAGGAGGGTCTTGCGAACATGTCGGTGATCGTCTCGAACGAGGAGACGAACTTGTTGTTCTTGACGGCGGTGGGCGGAACCTCGTCTTTCCCCGGATCGGCCAGTTCGAGATCGTAAATCGAGGTCGCCGAGGCGATCGCGCGGTCAAGGTCTTCCAGCCGGTCGACGCGTACCCAGCCTTCGATGAAGACGGCGGACGCGGTCGGGGTGACCGGCGCCTTCTTCCGTTCGGCAGCGCTGACCGTGCGGTCGTTCAGCAGTTCGATCGAGAGCTTTTCGGCGGCGTATTCCTTCATCCGCGCTTCCGTCGCGCGGATTTCCTCGGCGAGTTCGGACAGCCTGGTTTCCTTGGCGGCCATGGTTTCCCGGACCGTTTCCGGATGCGGCGGAAGGGTCGTCTCGACGAACCCGGCGAGCCGGAGCGCATCCATCGAAGCGGCGTCTTCCTCGACCATCGACGCGGCGAGGGTCGCGATCCCTTCGGGAGCGGTGCCGTAGAACTGGACGGCGGCGCCGATCGACTCGGCGGCGGCGCGGACTTCCTCCTGCTTGACGATCGGGACGAAGCCGAGGTGATAGGCGACGGCGCGTCCCTTGACGATCTTGTCCGTTTGCGGTTCTAAACCGCTCCAGGGACGGAGGGTCGCCGATTCGGCGTGCAGGGCTTGTGCTTCGGCCTTGAGCAGAGTGAGCTTCTCTTCGGCCGCCTCGATCGCTTCGAGCAGCGCGTGGTGCGCGGGATCGTCGGCGGCGAAGGTATCGTAGGGTACCGACGGGAACTTCTCCGCTTCGGTCTCCTTTTGATCCTGATCATGGTATTGGGCGAGCAGACGGAGCGATTTCGCGGTGCGCGCGGCGAGTTGCTCCTCGTCGGTCGCATCGTCCTGGAGGGAGTCGTCCGACCCCTTGAGAAGCATCAGGACGCCCGATCGCTGGAGCGATTCGAGCAATGCCTCCCGGTCTTCGGCGAGGACGGCGATCTGCGCCTTTTTCATTTTGACGATCATGCGCCGGTCACCTTCTTCAGGACGGCTTTCAACGCGCGGTCGGTTTGCGTCGCGGCCCGCCTGACGGCGAGTCGGTCGGCTTCGGCGCCTTCGGCGGCGATGCGGATTCGTTCGGCGGCCGCCAGTTTCTCGGCGTCGG
>CAIMSF010000055.1 GCA_903844055.1 uncultured bacterium | reverse complement strand
CGTCTCGGAAGACGCGGCGATGCGACATCATGATTGGGCGGGCGGCAGGTCGAACCAGAACAGCACTCCGTCCTCCTTGTTTGCCACGCCGTAACCGGCATGGAGGCTTTCGAGCAGGATGCGGACGATCGACAATCCGAGTCCCTGTCCGCCGTAGGCGCGGGTGCGGGCCTTGTCGACCTTGTAGAAGCTTTCCCAGATGCGGGTGAGCGATTCCTCGGGAATCGGCTTGCCGGTGTTGAAGACCTCGACGCGGATCCGGCCGGTTTCGTCGGGCTTGACGGTGACGCCGATCCTCATCTCGCCTTCGACGTGGTTGATCGCGTTGGAGAGGTAATTGTTGAGGACGGTCTGGATCGCGTCGTAGTCGGAGACGACGTCGATGTCGTCGGCGTCGACGCAGACATTGACGGCTTTTTCGGCGAACTTGATCGAGAAGAGCTTCATCGTCTCGTCGACGAGACCCTTGATCGGGAATGATTCGACGCAAAACTGCTGGAAGCCGCCTTCGAGCTGGCTGATTTTCAAGAGCGACATCACGAGTTTGTTCATCTTGTTCGATTCGTCGATGATGATGTCGAGGTATTCCGCGACGGTCAGCTGGTCGAGGCCGGGCAGCTTCAGGGCTTCGGAATAACCGAGGATGAGGGAAATCGGCGTCTTCAGCTCGTGCGAGGCGTTGGCGATGAATTCCTTGCGCATCGTGTCGATCCGATTCTTCAGCTCGATGTCCTCGGCGAGCTGCTGGTTGGCGCGCTTGAGGTCGCGGATCGAGGTCTCGAGTTGCTCGGACATCTTGTTGATGGACAAACCGAGGTCGCCGAGCTCGTCTTTCGTGGACGGCGCGACCTTCTTCGTGAAATCCTGGGCGGCGAGGTTCTGGGTGACGGCGTTCATCTGCAGGATCGGCTGGGTGAAGCGTCGGCTGAAGAAACCGACCGCGACGCCGGACAGGATCATGAAGAGGGCGGCGATGATGACCGTGAAGGCGTTGAAGATGCCGATCGAATCCTGGATCGACTGGATCGTCACGGTGAGGATGTAGTAGACGTAGAGCCCGTCGTTCTGGACCTGTCCGACGCAGAGGGCGAGCAGGCGCGGGTTCTCCGGCGCGTCGCTGCCGAACGCCATCACGATTTCCGTCATGTAGGCGACGTAGGAGACGTCATCCGAGACTTCGACGGATGAAAAGCCGCTTTCGTCGCCGTCGTTGAACTGGCGCATGATGGCGGCGATGACGCCGTCGCGGATCGCGAAGGCGTCGCCGTATAGCCGGTCGTACATCTCCGACAGCGGGATGCCGGGACCGCCCGGTTCGCCGGGATCGGCATCCGTCTGCTTGAGGATCTGGACGTTGACGGCATACTGGTTTTCGATGTCGAGGACCGTCTGGAAGAGGCCGGGGGAGGTGAGCGAAACCGCTTCGAGTTCCTCGAACGCGGCGACCAGCGTGCGTTCGCGGCTTTTCGTATAGAACCCCTCGAGGAACACGGTGTTGAGCAGGATCAAGCCGACGATGAACGCCAGGATGATCCCGTAGATGATGAGGAACAGGCGGTTCCTAATCGACGTTCTCATTCTCGATGTCCAGGCGGTAGCCGATGCTCCGGACCGTCGAGATGTAGGACGAGGCGGGGCCGACCTTGGCGCGCAACTGCTTGATGTGCGTGTCGACGGTCCGAAGGTCGCCGAAGTAGTCGTAGTTCCACACCGCGTTCAGAATCTTGTCGCGGGACAGGGCGATGCCCTTGTTGTCGATGAAGAACTTGAGGAGTTCGAACTCCTTCGGCGTGAGTTCGACCTTGTGGCCGGCCACGAACACCTCGCGCGAAGCGAGCGACATCCGGATCGCGCCGAACTTGAGTTCGTCGACCTCGACCTTCTCGCGTTTGACGAGCTTGTTGATGCGGGCCATCAGGACCGACGGCGAAAACGGCTTCGTGACGTAATCGTCCGCGCCGAGTTTGAACCCCTTGAGCTGGTCGTATTCGTCGCTGCGCGCCGTCAGCATCACGACCGGGACGGTCGAGAACTCGCGGATCCGTTCGAGCACGAACCATCCGTCGTATTTCGGCATCATCACGTCGAGGATGACCAGGTCGATCTTCGTCTTGGCGTTGAACACCGCGTCGATCGCCTTCTCGCCGTCCTCCGCTTCCGTCACGCGATACCCCTCGCGAACCAGGAATTCGGCCAGCAGCTTGCGGATGCGGAACTCATCGTCCGCAACTAAAACATTCATGTTTTTCATATATCCATCACACTTTCAAAGAAAATAAAAGACTGTTTCAGTCTTCGGAAGAACGGAGTCGCACGCGTTCGGACGGTCCGAAACGTCCGGACGCGTGCGATGAGAAAGGGGATGCCGGGAAGAGGCTTGGTTTCATCGATAGGGGGAGTAGGAGAAAAAGCAAACCCGGATCCATGCTTTCATTATAGGATGCCTCTATGTTTTTTTTGTGATTTTTTCGACGAAATCCGGTCGATTCCACCCGATTTCGGAAAAAACCCGCCGGAGCGGGTCGTTTCAGCGAAGCACGACGGGATTGGCGAAGACGTGGTCGGCCGTTTCGGGACCGATCCGCTTGACGACCGCTTCATACGCTTCCAACAGATCGTTGCGGCGGAACGTATGGATGTCGGAGGCGACGAAGTCGACAAGCCCGAGTTTCAAGACCTGGAAGCAGAATTTCTGGATCGTCGCGCCGTACTTGCCCGTGAGCGACGAAGCGTTGAGCTGGATCAGGCCGCCCATCTTGCGGATGATCTCGAAATCGGCGACCTTCCCGAGATAGGGGTATCGTTCGGGATGGGCGACGATCGGCGTGAACCCGATCGCGCGGATGTTGTGGATGGCTTCGGCGATGTCCTCTTCTTCCTTCGCCATCGAAAACTCGATCAAAACGCATTTCGACGTCCCGAGCGGAAGGACGGTTCCCTTGCGGAGGTCGCGGAGCGAATCGATCGTATAGTAGATCTCGTTGCCGAGGCGCAGCGTCACGCCGATGCCTTCGGCGGCCTTGACGAACTCGTCGAAGACAGGCCGGTTGTCCGACGCCGTGCGGCAGTAGCCGCGGGCGGGATAGTAGTGCGGCGTGAGAAACAGGTCGGTCACGCCCTGCGCCTTCATGTCGACAAGCATCGCGAGCGAGGATGCGACGTCGGGTGACCCGTCGTCGACGAACGGCAGAACGTGCGCGTGGACGTCGATCATGCCGCCGCCTCCCTACTTGCTTTTCTTCTCATCGGTCCCGTAATAGTAGTAACCGTGGTAGCCGTATTGCTTGGTCTTGCGGACGTCGATGTTGGCGAGCACGCCGCCGATCACGTTGGCGTTGTTCGCATGGAGGATCTTGAGTCCTTCGCGGGAATCGTCTTTCCGCGTCTTGTTGTAGGCGGCGACATAGACGACGCCGTCGGCGATCTTCGAGATGATGACGGCATCGGTCACGGAAAGGACCGGCGGCGTATCGATGACGATATAGTCGTATTCCTTGCGGAGATCCTCGACGAGTTGCGCCGTGCGGTGCGACTCGAGCGCGATGTGCGGGTAGGAGATGCGTTTTCCCGAAAGCAGGATGTCGATCTTCGACTCGTCCTTGATGATCAGGTCGTGATAGTCGACGTTGTCGACGACATAGTCGTAGAAGCCGCGGTCGTTGGGCTGATGGAAGGCGCGGTGGATCTTCGGACGGCGGAGGTCGAAGTCGAGGATGATGACCTTCTTGCCCTTCTCGGCGTAGACGGCGGCGAGGTTGATCGACGTCGTGGTCTTGCCGTCTTCGGGGGTGGCGGAGGTGCACTGGATCACCTGCATGCGGCGGTCGAGGCCGGCGAGCGAGATGTTCAGTTCAAGTTTGCGGTAGGCTTCGGCTTCGGAGGAGTTCGGGGTCTCGATGACGACGTTCTTGTATTCGAAAAATTCCATCTAGTCCACCAGCTTCCGTTTCTTGATCGAGCCGGGCACGGCGGCGATCACGTTGATGTTCAGGTATTTTTCCATATCCGCGGTGCTCTGGAACTTGTTGTTGAAGAGCTCCTTGACGAAGATGATGCCAAGCGAGAGGATGCCGCCGATGAGGAAGGAGATGACGACGTTCAAGACCTTGTTCGGAGACGAGGGGGCGGTCGGTTGGACGGCGATGTCGAGCGTGCGCAGCTTGTTCGCCAGGAGCGTGTAGCGCGGCTCCATCGTTCCGGTTCCGTCGTCGACCAGTTCGTTGGCGATCTCGATCGAGTTCTCGACGAGCTGGTTGGCGATCTCGGCGGCGAGGGCGGGGCTTTCGTCCACCACTTCGATATAGATGATGAGCACCGACGTCGTCGTCGTCACGGAAATCGCGTCCTTGAGCGAGGAAAGCGAGCGGCCGGCGAGTTCCGGGATGTCGTCGATCAGAGTGTTGAGAACCTTGTCGGAGACGACGAAGGCCTTGTAGGTGGCGATCAGGTTCTGCGCGACGGTGATGGCCGATTGTTCGTTCGTGACGGTCGCCGAAATGTCGACCTGCACCATCAGCGTGGTTTCCGCGGTGTACTTCGGATTCACGATGACGAAGGTGTAGACGACGCCGATGACGGTGACCCAAAGGGTGGTCAAAAAGACGATGGTGATGTTGTTCCAGACGATCCGGACCAGTTCGGCGAGCGTGATTCCTTCCTCGACGGGCGCTTCGACTTGCTTGAATTCATCCATAGGGCGATTCCCCTTTTTTGTGCTGCTTCAAGTGATTCGAGTGGTTTCATTGTACATCAAAGACGTGCAAAACGCAACGAAATGCCCCTCGCCGGACTTATAGCGCCATGAGTCCCGCCACGAAGGCGATCATGCCGAGCACGAACGTGTAGGCGCTGAAGATGACGAGTTTGCCGGCGCGGAACAACCGGAAGATGAACTTGAGCGAGAACCGGGTCGCGACCAGGCTGGCGGCGAGGGCGAGTCCATAGTAAAGATACTGGTTAAGATTGGACGGATCGAATCCGAGCTTGGCGGGATCGTTGACGATCTCCAACGCGTAGTAGAGCGAGGATCCCAGCGATGCGGGGATGTAGATCATGAAGGAGAAGACGAGCACCGTCTCCATCGACAGTTTCCGTCCAAGCCCGGACGAGGTGGTGATGCCGCTTCGCGACAGACCCGGGAGGACGGCGAACATCTGGCCGAAGCCGATATACATCGCGTCCCGATAGCTGACTTCCTGGCGTCCGTTCTTATAAGATGAATTGCGTACGAGATAGAGCGCCGTCGCGGTGACGAGCAAACCGAGACCGACGATGATCATCTTGTACATGTCGTACACGTCTTCGATCGTCGACTTGAGGGTGAGGCCGATGATGCCGAGCGGAATCGAGGCGACCACGATCTTCAACGCGTAATGGTATCCATCGGCGGTTTCGGATCGGGTGGACGGTTTGAAAACATACGATAGAAACGATTGGATCACCGTGCCGATCTTCTTGCGGAAATGGATCACGATCGCCACGAGCGATCCGACGTTGACGAGGATGAGGAAGAGCATGCCCTGATCGGTTTCGAGGGAAAACAACGTCTGTGCGATCGCGACATGACCGGAGGACGAAATCGGCAGGACTTCGGTGATGCCCTGGATCACGCCGAGAAAGATGTACTTCAATAATTCCAAGAACGAGAATTCCATGGCCGATCCACTCCTTTCGATACGTTGAGATTTGATTTCATGCGATCATGAAGAGCAGGATCGACAGCAGTCCGACGGCGAAGCAGTAGGTGCTGAAGATCCTCAGCCGGCCCGAACGGAAGGCGTTGAAGATGAGCCGATAGGCGACGTACGTGGCGACCGCCGCGGCGCCGAGGGCGACGCCGTAGCTGAACAGCGTGGCCGCTCCGGGGACCATTCCGGGTGCTTCGGCGAAGTCTTTGATGGCGAACAAGAGCGAGCCGATCGAGACCGGGATGTACATCATGAAGGAGAACCGGAGCGCCGTCTCGAGTCCGATGCCGCGCTTGAGCGCGATCGCCGTCGTCGAACCGGAGCGGGACAGCCCGGGCATGAGCGCGAATGCCTGCGCGACGCCGACGAAGACCGCGTCGCGACCGGTGATCCCGGTCTTGCCGCGCCGGATCCGCACGTGCGAAACGAGCAGGAGGATCGTTCCGGTCAAAAGCAGGCCGATGCCGGAGAGGAGCGTGCCGTACGATTCGAGGGCGTCGTCGATCGCATCCTTGCACAGAATCCCGGCGATCGCCGCGGGAATCGTGGCGATGAACAACTTCACGACGAAGAGGAATCCCTCGCGCGCCGTTTCGCGTCGGGATGGCCGGAACAGGAAGTTGAGGCAATCTTGGACGAGTCGGACCAAATCCTTGGCGAAGATGGCCAAGAAGGCGAGTAGCGATCCCGTGTTCACGACGATCTGGAAGAGCAGGTTCTCGCTGACGTCGACGTCGAGGAGAGCCATGAACAACTGGACGTGTCCGCTCGACGACACCGGCAGGACTTCGGTGAACCCCTGCACGATGCCGAGCAGGATGTATTTGAGAAAATCGACGATTGCCATCAACTTACACGCTCCATCATCCTCCGGGAGTCGCTTCCCGGCGTCATCATAGCGGAAAAGCGGCGGTTCGACGAGAACCGCCGTCTTCCTTTCGATCGATCAATTCAATGTCGTGAGCCAAAGTCCGTGCAGGTTGCAGAATTCGTAGACCTTGACTTCTTTTCCGGGCTCGACGTAAAACGTCTTGGCCGGATGTTCTCCGGGTTCGAAGGTCTTGATTTGGAAGGAGTGGTCCTGGGCGATGAACAGCCACTGGATGAAATGTTCCGGCGTCATCGGGTGCAGCACGCTGCCGACGGTCACCTTGATTTGATCGGGCGCGATGCGTTCGACGACCGGCAAGTGCTTTTCGTTCCCGACATCCATCGACTTCGGCTGAAGGAGGGTCATCTCTTCGCCGCAGCAGGTCAATGTTCCGCCGCCGTAATACGTATAGACGATGCGCTTGCAGTGCTTGCAATAGAAGATGTTCATCAGATGTTCGCTCCTTTGCATTCGATTCGGATTCTATCGTTTATCATATCATAAAATCCCGATCATGGATACAGCCAAACCGGTTTTGTCCGCGAAACGCGCGAAAAAACACCGATGCGAGGAAGTGGTTCCGTCAGTCCTCGGGAAGCGCGTTGAAGGCATCGAGGACTTCGTCGAACAGGTCGTCCTCGTCGACGGTGCTGACGTAGATTTCGCCGGTCTCGTCGTCGCAGTCGAGTTCGAGCATGACCAACCCGGCCTCTTCTTCCGTGACGTCGCGCCCGTCGATCCTGAGCAGTTCCAGGATCCCGTACACCACGTCGTGCATCGGCATCGTGCCGATCTGGGCCATTTCGAAGACGCGCCCGTCGTCGTCCGTCATGGTGATGTTCTCGAGGTTGTCGTCGTTCAGGATCGCTTCGTAGATTTCTCTGTCGTTCATGGTCTTTTCCCCCGTCAATAGTGGTTCGTGATCTTTTCCGCAAAACCGAGCAGATTCTTGATTTCGAGGCGGGAGCCGTCGTCGAGGACGACCCATCCCGCATAGCGGCCGAACACCTGGTGGCCGAGATTCTTGATGATGCCGTAATTGATATCATCCTGCCGGTCGACGATCGGCGTCATCGTCATTTCGAAGCGGCCGTCGTTGGAAGTGAAGGTCCACGGCTTCATCACGTCGGTGTCGTCGAGATGGAAGGTGACCTGGTCGAGCTTGTGGGCCTTGCCGTCGAAGAACATCATGTTCTCGGTGGCCTTCGAGGTGTCGCCGAACCCATATCCGATGTTGAATCCGAACCGGCTGCCCGCGGCCATCCCGGACGCGCTGCCCCAGTACCATGTGTTCTTGTAGGTCCAGGCGCCGCGGCCCCAGTCGAGCACGCCGAAGGAAGTGAGCGGGTCGAAGGTGCAGACGCGTTCGCCCACCTTCACGGTCCCGCTCGCGGGCATGCAGTTGATCTTCTGATTCAGATAGAAGCGCGGTTTCTTCGTCGGCCAAGGCGTCGCGATGACCATCGAGTCGTCATCGGGCGCTTCCAGCCGGATGTCCGCTTCCAGATCCCCTTCCGCGCAGAACCCGTAGATCGCGACGCGCAGCCGGCGGCCGACTTCGTCGCGGTGGAAGTCGAAATCGAACTGCTTGTCATGGTATCCCACGCTGCCGACCTCGGACGTAGCGGGGAGTCCGAGCTTGCCGAAGGTGAACCAGCCGATCTTGCTTTTGGTCAGATACGTGCCGGTCTTGAAATCGATGAAGTTGGCACTTACGAGCGAACTGTAGCTCAAGTCGGCGATCGTGCAGGAGAAGCCGAAGTCGTCGTTCAGCACCGCATAATAATCCCATTCCTTGATGCGCCAGCCGGACGCCTTGACGTCCTTGCGGGAATAATCGAAAAGCATCCGCTTGGCGTATCCGGGATTCGCGAGATGTCCCGAAGCGTCGAAAAGCGGCTGCCTTGTCGTGATTTCGTTTTGCATCATATCACCATCCGTCGTCATTCGTCTTTATCACCATTATAACCCGAAATCCGGCAAAAAAGAAAAAAATCAGCCCATGAAAGACTGATTTTTGCACTTGCCTTGTCGGTTGACCCTGTCCGACGCATCGCCTTGCGCGGAAATTTCGGAGCAGGCGGAGCGTATCGCGGGAACGCGACTTCACCGGTCCTCGGGAGCCGATGCGTTTCATCACCCTGCCAAAGCGATGAAAATCATCGCCCAACCCCGGCTTCCGAAAAAAGTCGGACCATGAGGTCCGACTCGATTCATATGTTCTTGGCGGCGACTTTCTTGCGGGACCGAACCAGGAGGATGACCACCATCACGACGGTGTAGGCAAGACAGCCGAGCAGCGTGATCCAGTTGTACAGGACCTGATTGGCGGTTCCCTGGCCCAGTTGCGGCAGCATGAGGATGCCGAAGAGCGGCAGCGCCATCGTGATCGCCGTGCCGGAACCGAGGACGAGTTCCTCGGCGACGGGCGTCTCGAGGTTGCGGTCGAGGCCTTTCAACAGCGCGATGCCGGTGGATGCGACCCCCGTCAGCATGCCGTAGAGGGCGATGAAGTATTCATCCTTGTGCTGCGTATAGACGCGGTATGAGATGAAACGGGTATAGAGGAACGTCGCGATGCCGCCGACGGTCGTGATCACGAGCAGGAGCCAGCCGTATTCCGACAGGAAGCTGGCGGTGATCGTGAGGACAGAGCCGGCGATCATGTAGTTGAAGCAGGTCGACGAAATGTTGGAGAGCAGATAGTTGTTGGTGATGAGCTCGGCCTGCGGATTCTTCTTTTGGATCGCTTTCAGGATCAGCTTGTACAGCAACGCATATCCGATGCCGATGATGAAGTTGAAGCCTTCCATGAGGTTGTACACGGTTTTTCCGATGCCGCCGAGTTCGGGTTTGAGGATCAGGCCAAACACGTACAGCGTGAGCCAGACGAGCCCGTAGATGATCGAGATGATGACGATCTGGACGGTGAGCCCGTCGAGCGCGCTGATCTCCCGGACGGTGTCGATCTCGATCGTCGTCTTGCCGACGGACTTGTCTTCATATCGCAGCGGCTTTTCGAAGCCCTTCTTGCGGGCGATGAAGTTGATCGCGAAGACGCCGACGATGCCGCCCCAGAGGAATCCCAGGAAGGCGTAGGAAGCGCCGAGGGAGGCGCCGTTGCCGCCGAGGAATTCGGTCCACATGTTGCCGAAGCTGATCGCGAGACCCGGACCTTGTCCGAACCCGAGCGCCAGCAGGATGCCCGAACCGATGAACTTGTCGGCCCAGAACATCATCACGAGCAGGACGCCGATGAAGCCTTGCAAGGCGTAGGTGCTGGTGATGATCATGCCGGTCGACCAGAGTTTGCGTTTCGGCTTGTTCAGCTTGTCGGTCTTCTTGAGCGACAGCGAGATGAAGCCGAGCGCGAGGGCATGGTAGACGATCGCTTCCATGACGTTCGTGTCGACGAGGCTGACCGACGGCCAGATCGCGTTCACGATGAGCGAGACGGCGAGGCCGATGATGCCGCCCATCAGCGCGGTGGGAAGGACGATCTTGTTGATGAAGGGGACTTTCGTCTTGACGATCTTGCCGACGAAGAGCAGGACTCCGATCAGAATCAGGTAAATCAGAACGTTCCATTTTTCCATGTCAAGCGGCTCCTTTTAATAGATTGATCGCATCGAAAAACAACATCGGGTCTTTCAGTTTGAAGAAATAGGTTTGATCGCCCACGTCGAAGGACAGTTCGTCCTTGCGGGTCAGCACGAGCCCGGCGATTTCCGCGAGCGGGATGTCGTAGCGACGGCGTGCGTTCCAGAAACGGAGGATGTTGTTCCAAAGCGAGATCGACATCCTGCCGAGACGTTTCTTGCGATAGGTCGAGGTATCGACGTCATACAACTCGCCCTGGGACCTGATTTGGGTCTTGACGATGTCGGGAAGCAGCGTCTTCTGGTAATGGTCCCAATCGACGAGGTTGTCGAACGGGAGGCCTTCCAGCAGGCTGTATTGGTTGAAACGGGCGATTTCGCCGCATTTCGAACAATGGATTGCCGACCCGCGGCCGGTCAGGGTCTGCCAGCCGCCGCATTTCGGGCAGGCGTAGATGAACCGATCGACGCCGACGGCGCGATGCTTTCCGACATAGCGGTGCTTCGCCGCGCGGTTCCAGTCCCAATCGTTGAACTTGATCTCGACGGCGAGACGGGATTCGATTTCCTCCGGCGTCATCGTCTCAAGTTCGGCCGCTTTGAAAAGTCCGTAGTAGTGGACGTCGAACAACCCGTGCGGGATGCCCTTGTCGGACCAGCGCGGGCGGCTCAGATAGCCGCCGTTCGTCTTGCAGAAGACGACGTCCTTCTTCATCTTCTTCAGGAACTTCCCGGTTCCCGGCATGATCGGGCTTTCCTTCCCGAAATAGGAGGAGTTGCCTTCAGGGAAGATCATGATGCCGCGGCCGTTCTTGAGCGTCTCCATGATCGTCCGGATCGTCGTGACGTCCATTTGCCCCTTGCGTTTCGGGATCGACGTGATCAGCTTCATCAGCACGAATTTCATGAACCCGCTCGTGAAGACGAAGGCGTTGATCACGGGAAAGGGATACTTGTCGAGCGGCAGCGTGGTGAATTGGCCGTCGATCAGGCAGGAGTGGTTGCCGATCAGGATATAGGGATCCTGTCGTTTCGGATCGAAATCGGTGAAACGGTATTCGAAGCGATAGCGCGAGCGGTAGAAGGCCGCAAGCAACTTGTGCAGAACGTATTCCTTGAAAGTCACCGGCGATCCCCCCCTTGTCTCTGCACGATTATAGCATATTTGCCTTTCATCCGGCGGAGTATTCTGTATAAAAAAGTCATTTTTTACACAATCGCCGCAAAATTGGCAAGCGCTTACCTGCCGGGATTCGCTGTTACGATCGACGCGGCATGTCGTCTTCTCACGTTGTTCCATGATGAAATCGAGGAGATCCTGGCCGCGCCGGTGCGGCGAACGATGATCCTTCGCACAAAAGCGGAAACGACGCGTTGCGATTCCAACAAGACCGTTCATTCGATTCGATTCTGTGCTATAATGGTTTCGTTATCCCACACAACACACGGAGGTCCCCACATGACTCAGATTCCCGAACGCATCACATCCGCTCTGAAGAATATGCAAAAAGGCGAAATCACCGAATACTACGTCTATATGAACATCGCGAAAACGATGAAGGATCCCAAGAACAAGGAGATCCTGACCAAAATCGCCAATCAGGAAAAAGCCCATTACGAGATCTGGACGAAGCATCTCGGAACGCCGGCGACGCCGAACCGCGCCCGCGTCGGATGGTATACGTTCCTGGCCAGCACGCTCGGCTTCACGTTCGCCCTCAAGATGATGGAAAAGGGCGAAGGCAGGGCTAAAGTCAGCTACGGCGAAATCGCCGAGTTCATCCCCGATGCCGCCCGCGTCGCGCAGGAGGAAGACGCCCACGAGAACGACCTCATCAACATGCTCGACGAGGAACGCCTGAACTATGTCGGCTCGATGGTGCTCGGGCTCAACGACGCGCTCGTCGAATTGACCGGCGCGCTCGCCGGACTGACCCTCGCGCTCGCCTCGCAGCCCAGGCTGATCAGCCTCTCCGGACTCGTCACCGGCATCGCCGCGAGTTTCTCGATGGCCGCGAGCGAATACCTCTCCGCCAAGGCCGACAACCACCCGAACGCCTTGAAGTCGGCCGTGTATACCGGCATCGCCTACATCGTCACGGTCGCCATCCTGATCCTGCCGTACCTGCTGCTCGATCCGTTCGTCGCCCTCGCGGTCATGCTCGGATCGGCCGTCCTGATCATCTTCGCCTTCAACTTCTACATCTCGGTCGCCAAAGACTACAACTTCAGGCAGCGTTTCTTCCAGATGGCGGCGATCTCGCTCGGCGTCGCGGCGTTCTCCTTCTTCGTCGGTTTCGTCGTCAAGATGGCACTCGGCATCGAAGCCTGATTCTCCCCCGCCATTCCAATCAAAAGGTCCCTTCGTCGCGAAGGGACCTTTTTGATGGCGTATGTCAGCGCCGGCGCCGGAACCCGAATCCGCCGGAAGAGCCGCCGCCCCCGAGGGTGCGGGCGAACCCGCCCATCAGGCCGATGCCGAGCAGGGTGACGGCGACGTAGCCGATCTTCGATCCCCAGTCGAGATAGGGGCTGAAGATGTAGGCGATGAGGTCCATCGGCAGTTCCGTGTCGGTCGAACTGTACGAATAGTAGGTGTCGTAATCGATGTCGTAGTCTTCGAGGTCCCAGATCAGCTCGGTGTCGTAGGCGTCCCGGTAGAGGCCTTCGAGGACGGTGAAGTACACCTGCATGATCCGCTTCTCCGTTTCGAAGGAGCCGATGTCCGGTTCGAACAGGTCCGCCTCGTCGAGGGTGGCATCCAGGTCATAGGCGAACGCATACCCCTCGATGTGATAGCCCGCTTCGATCTGGGCGTCGACGAGTTCGGGCGACAGGTCGCCTTCTTCGTACAACAGCAGGATCAGGATGCCCATGTCGTTCTTGCCGATCTTCCACTGCCGGAAGATTTCGGTCCGGTCATAATCGGCGGCCGTCTGGCCCTCTTCGAGCAAGAACGTCGCGACGACGATCTGCGCGCCGCCGTCTTCGTAGTCCATCGTATCCTCGTAGAGGTCTTCGCCTTCGCCGACGATGTAGAGTTCCGCCGCGCCCGAAAGCGCCCCCGCGAAATCGTTCAGGTAAAACGCCGCCGAGGGGCGGGGATAGGTGTCATTCGAACAGGAGTTGACCAGGAAGACGATCCCCGCGACGATCAGTGCGAGGAAAATCAACCCTTTGAATCGGTTCATTCGAAGTCGACGACGGGGATCTCGTCGGCGCCGTCGTTCATCTTCCAATACTCATAGGAACGGGGGAACCCGAACATCGAGGCATAGAGCACCCGCGGAAACTTGAGGACGGAGGTGTTGTAGGCGAGCACCGACTCGTTGTAGTCGCGGCGTGCGACCGCGAGCATCCCTTCGGTCAGCTCGATCGCATCCATCAGCGTGTAGTAGGCCGCGCCGACGGTCAGATCGGGATTGTCTTCCACGATGACGTAGGCGACGAAATCGGCGAGCGCTTCCGCTTCGGCGGCGTCGGCCGCGATCATCGCCTCCGGATCGCCCGAAGCGACCGCGTTGTCATACAGGCCGCGGGCGGAAACGATGGCGTCGTAGATCGCCTGTTCATGTTCCTGCAGACCGCCGACGGCGGCGATCAGCTGGAGCAGCATGTCGTGACGCTCCTGTAGGCGGATGTCGATCTGGGATTGGTCCGCCTCGATCTGGGCGCGGCTGTCGACGAGCGCGTTGTAGCCGGTGACGAGGGTGACGGAAACGGTGACGACGAGGATGACGAGGACGGCGACGATGATGGCCAGAGCTTTTTTCATGTGGTGTTCCCCCCTTGCCGCAGGCGTGTACCGTGCGGCTTTTTGTGTTGTCTAGATTATTATATGCCGAAACGTGCCATTCCTGCAAGACGGCATCCGAGATTCGATGAAATCCCGAAAAGAAAACCGCACGGTCGCCCGTGCGGAAGGTCATCTGGATGTCATTCGGAGGCGCGGACGGTGACCGTCACGGTACCGCGGCTGGTCGTGCCGTCGGGATCCTCGATGTCGTAGGTGAAGGTGTCTTCGCCGATGAAACCGGGATCGGCGGTGTAGTTGATCATGTTGTCGTCGGTGATCTCGACGGTGCCGTGGTCGGGGTTCAGGTAGCTGACGATGGTGAGGTCGTCGCCGTCCTGGTCGGTGTCGTTCGCCAGGACGTCGATCGTGATCGTCGCGCCTTCGACGATCGCGACGAAATCGTTATAGGCGTACGGCGCGTCGTTGACCGCCGTGACGGTGACGTTGACGGTCGCGGTGCTGGTTTCGGCGTCGGGATTCTTGATCGTGTAGGTGAACGAATCGCTGCCGCTGTAGTTACTGTAGGGCGTATACCTTAGGCCGGTGCCGTACTTGATCACGTATCCATGGGCCGGTTGCGTGAAGGATTCGAGCGTGATGTTCTCCAAGACTTCGCCGAGGTCGTTGGTGAGCACCGAAACGGTGACGGCGGCGTCCTCCGTCGTCGTGGCGGTGTCGTCGACGGCGCGGAACGCGGGTTCGTTGGGAAGGAAGGTGATGAGCAGCATGGCGATCGCGAAGACGGCCGTCATGGACGCGACGATGATGATCATGATCAGTTTCGGTGGGATGGCTTTGTGCATCGATGGTTCCTCCGGTGAAATGGTCCAACGTTGAGTATATCATTTCCGCCCTTGAAAGTCAAAAGCAACCGAAATGACGACCGCGATTTTTTGGGAAAGACGCCGTCCCGCGATGGGGACGGCGTCCGTTGTTCCAATGTGCGTCGCGGGACTCAGGCGGGGGTTCCGCCGCCGAACGCGTTCGGGATGATCATCATGAAATTGTTGATCGCATCCATCTGTTCGGTGGTGAGGGTATCGGCGTCATAGGCGCCGACCGTTCCGGCCTGGGCGATCACATCGTCG
>CAIMSF010000054.1 GCA_903844055.1 uncultured bacterium | reverse complement strand
CTGATCTATCAGATGAACGACTGGAACATCGGCGAAGAAGAGGCGGAAGCCCAGATCGCGATGCTCGTCGCCACCTTCGAAACCGACGAGCAGACGACCTATTTCATCCTGCTCTCGTTCGCCAACGCGTTCCGCACCATCGGCAAGAACCCATCCCTCACCGCGATCGCCGATTTCTACTTCGGCCTCGGCGCGATGGGATACGACAACGAGACCATCTCCCGCCTGCTCACGAACTTCGCCGTCAACATGGTCGAGTACAAGCTCGCCTATAGCGACGCCGACGAGCAGATCGCCTGGTATCAGGAGATGATCGCCGAATACAACCTCTACATCGACGACCTCAACGACGAATACGCCCAGATCCTGGCGGCGGTCGCATTCGAGATCGGACTCCACACCGTCGAAGTGCGGGCGGCGGCGAACGCCTTCTTCCAGGCTCGCCTCGCCGACGATCAGCTCTGGAAGCAATTCCAGCAGATCTACAACGACACCCGCTATTCCGACCTATACTACGGCGTCTGGAACGACTACCTCTTCGACAACCTCCTCGGCTACGTCGAAACGATGAAGCAGTACTCCACGACGTTCTACTACGACCTGGCCACCGTCAACGCCGCCCAGTTCGAATACAACAACGTCTGGAACGCCATCTCGCCCGAAGAGCGGGTCATGTACGAGCCCGCCCTCAACGCCTGGACGATGCGCGCCGACTTCTACTGGAACACCTTCGAACCGACGATCCGCACCCTCACCCAGTGGGATCCGCAGCCCTTCGCCTCCAACGGCTACGAGACGCTCTTCACCTACCTGTCCAACCAGGCGGGATACCTGAACGGCATCCAGAACGAAGTCTCCTGGAAGATCGAGATGATCGCCCAGTGGACCGCCGAGATGTCGTACCTGGCCGAACACGGCGACGACGACCTGCTCCTCTTCCAGGCGTATCTCGCCGACCCCGCCAAGCGTCAACTCCTCCAAGACTCGATCCTGATCGTGCTCGACGACGCGGCGAACCTGCTCTCGGTCGCCGACCTGGAAATGATCGACCGCTTCATCGCCCTGTTCACCGGGCTCACCCAACCATATGGGATGGATGTCCCGGCCGGCGAACCCGGCGGTATCGGCATCGACCTCTCCGCCCCCGCCATCCTCGGCTACACCCAAGAACTCTCGACGATCCTGAAGGCGCTCGGCGCGACGATCACCGAAGCCGAGTTCGACACGCTCATCACGCTCGCGATGGACGGGTTCACCCTCTACATCAACGCGCAGGACGGCATCCCCGAAGACCAGCGCGTCTTGATCCTCGCGATGATCCAGGGCATGATCGAGAAGTATCTGCCGATCGGCTTTGCGACCCGCGACGTCATCACCGACTTCCTCGACTCGCTTACCGTCGAGAAGATCCAGGTCGTCCTCGACCAGATCGCCTACCTCAACTTCGGCCGTCCGACCGTGTCCGTCACCCAGACCGAAGGACCGTCCGACATCATGATGGCGATCGCGATCGCCAAGATCGTCGACGCGCTCCTCTACGACGGCTCGCTCGATATCGACGCGCTGATCGTGACCGCGATCGAAATCTACTATGACTTCGTCGTTCGCGAACCGGTCGACCCGGCCGTCAAGGCCAACGTCGTCGCCGCCTTCCAGACGAACATCGACCAACTGATCCTGCTTGCCCACGAACTCGCCGGCGCCAACCCCGCGGCGCTCTCGCCGGATGATATCGCGGTCATGGTCGAACTCCGCCAGCGCATCGAGTTCCTTATGAACGTGCTCAGAAGCGGAAACCTGGAATTCATCCTCGAGCCGGTTTCCTTCGGCTACCAGCGCTGGATGTTCGTCGAGCTGTTGTGGAACTTCGAATGGAATGAGCAGTGGAACGACGAGACCGTCGTCGACGCCGCCATCACCACCGTCACACAGGTGTTCGAATCTTCGGAAGAACAAGCCTACTACAATCTCGTCTCGATCATGTCGATCGTCCGCGGCGCCGTCGAGAGCAAGGATCCGGAGGCCATCCTCGGCGCCCT
>CAIMSF010000053.1 GCA_903844055.1 uncultured bacterium | reverse complement strand
CGATGTAGCGGTCGGAAGTGGAGGTGAGCGTGAAGGTGATCTTGTAGGTGCGTCCCTTCTCGATCGCCACATCCGTGAGCATCATCGTCTGCATGCCGTAGTTGACGCCGCCCAGGTCTTCCTGGACGATCTTCAGCTTGCCGCCGACGACGCCGACGCTGCCGGTGGTGCCGAGAACGGCCGCGCTGGCAACCCAGTAGTGCCAAATGTTCGGCGTCGATCCGTCCCATTCGGTGTTCAGGATGGCGGCGACGTCCGTGCCGAGCCAGGTCGCGTTGTCGATCTTGTCGGTTTCGGTGAACTCGATCGTGATCGGCGCGGCGGAAATCTTGACGTTGCGGGTCTCACGGGCCATCTTGCTGTTGACGACGACCGTGTAGGTGATGATGCAGGTTTTCGCGCCGGTCGACATCAGGTTGCCGTCTTCGTCGATCTGGCAGGCGGGATCGTCGGACTGAAGCAGGATGCGGTCTGCATAGTCGACGCCGTCCGAGCCGAAGGCATGGACGCCTTCCAAGAGGTTGAACAGCTGGTTCGCGTAGATCTTGGGTTCTTCAAAGCCCGCATCCGTGAGTCCGGAGAGGGAGATCGAGAACGCCGTGGTGGTGACTCCCGTCGTGGTGGTGACGGTGGTCGGCTGGGTCGTGGTCGTACCCTGGGTGGTCGTGGTTCCGGCGCCGGTCGTGGTGGTCGTGGTCACCGGGATCGTGGTCGTGATCTGATCGCAGGCGATGATGCCGAACACCAGGAGCAGTGTCGAGAGAAGCAATAAACCTTTCTTCATCTGTGTCATTTCCTCCTTATTTCATTTAGCGTAACCGTTTACTTAATCATTATAACAAATGATGTTAGCCTTTTCAACTGACTACCCTCGACTTTTCGGCGATTTTTTCAAAAAATAAAAAAGAAATGTGTAAATGTTTACACATTTCTCGCTTGCTTTCACGTTTCGACCTCAGTGTTCCGGGTTCACATGGATCATGATGTGCTTGACGTCGGGGAGTTCCGACTCGATGCGGTCGTGGATCGCTTCCGCGATCCGGTGCGCCTGGCTGACCGAAAGCCGGTTCGAGACCGCGATCTCGAGGTCGACGTAGAGCTTCATGCCGAACATCCGCGTCTTCAACTCGTCGATCTTGACGACGCCGGGGTGCTCCCGGACGACGTTCTCGATCTTCGCGACGGTTGCGGGGTCGGCGGCCTGGTCGACGACGCCGGAGAACCCCATCTTGATGATGCGGAAGCCGGTGCGGACGATCAGAAGGCAGATCGCGATCGATGCGATCGGTTCGAGGACCGTCAGTCCGAGCATCGCGCCGAGGATGCCGATGACGACCCCGGCCGAAGAGAACTCGTCGCTCCGGTGGTCCCACGCCATCGCGGCGAGGGCGGGCGAGGAAGCCTTGTGCGCGGCCTTCTTGGTGAAGCGGTACATGATCTCCTTCACCAAGATCGTCGCGAAGGCGGCGATCAGGGCGACGTAGGACGGCGGTTCGATCACGGCGCCTTCGGCGATGAACCGATAGATCGCAAAGACCGCGTTCTTGCCGATCTCGAACGCCGAGATGATCAAGGCGACGCCGATGAAGACCGAGACCATGCTTTCGTACTTCTCGTGCCCGTACTGGTGGTCGGCGTCCTTCTCCTTGCGGGCGAAGAGGGCGGCGACCATAGCGGCGATCGCGGTCGCGACGTCGCCGATCGAGTTGACCGCATCGGAGATGAGCGCGGTCGATCGCCCGAAGATGCCGGTGAGGATCTTCATGACGGCCAATAGGAAGTTCAGGACGGTCGCCCAGAAAGTGGTTTTGCGGATGATGCGCTTTTCGGTTTGCGGATCGGTCATCGCGGTCGGCTCCTTATAATTATAGAAAGTGCGGGTCATTGCTGTCCCGCACTTTACTGCTGTCTTTCGACCCGGGGTAATCCCCCTGATTGGAAGATTGAATTGTCATTCCAGTTCCATTATAAGGCCGAGTTCGGAAAAAGTCAAACGCGGTTTTCTATTCGTTCGTGTCGTACTGGTCGAAGACCTGTGAGAAATAGACGTCGGCAATCGCGTCGACGACGGCCTTGATGGCGGCGTCGTCCACCGCGTAGCCGGGGATGGGGCCTTCGAACGTGCCGAGCTGGAGCTGTTCGGCGATCAGGATGTTGAGGAAGCCGACGACGTACATCGAATCGTGGAGATCGGTGAAGTAGGCTTCGATCGCCGTCTTGACCGAGGTCGGGATGACGGGCTTGGTGATGCCGTAGGTCTCCTCGACGTCCGAACCGGTGCCGTAGACGATCTCGTAGAATCGGAACTCGCAGTAGAGCTGGAGCTGGGAAATCGACGGCAGGTCGTTCTCATTCTCGGTGCCGACGGTGTATTTCGGGGTCACGCCGTCGGTTTCGTAGGTCATCGTGAACTGGGCGGACGGTTTCTCGAAATCGGAACCCTTCTCGCAATAGAGCAGGTACGCGCCGTCGACGGAGGCGACGAGTTCGCTGTAATAGAGTTCGTCCAGGTCGATGTTTTCCGGCAGGTTGTATTCGGCGTAGGCGGCGATGAAGCCGTCGATCATGGCCTGTTCGTAATTGTCGATCGTGGTGAGATAGGTGAGCGAGGCGCTCGCCGAGAGGTTCTTCGTCGCGAGCATGAAGCCATAGCCCTTGAACTCGCCCCAGGTCGCGTCCGTGCGCTTCGCCTTGTTGTAGGCGGAGATCAGGTTCGCGAAGGTGCGGGTGTCGTCTTCGGCCATGTAGGCGCGGATCGCCGTCTCGAAGCCGGAAAGCAGGGTGTCGTAGGCGGCTTCGTCGGCGAGCCCCTGGACGAACTTCTCGTAATCGTCGGCGGCGCCGTCCTCGTCGCGGTCGACGAAGATCTGGAGGGTCTGGACATCGAGGCTGAAGTAGTTGTCGTAATATTCCTGGACCAGGTCGTAGAGGTAGGTGCGGAGGAGGTCCCAGTCGTCCTTGATGATGCGGTCGTAGACGGCATAGGGCTGGAGCGTCGACTTGATGTAGTACTTGTTGATCATGTCGGCTTCCGACTTCGCGCCATAGGCGAGATAGAGGTACTCCGCGAAGGTATACATCGAGGCATAGGAGCTCTTCTCGAAGTTCGTCTTGAGCGTCGCGAGCGTCGTCTCATGTTCCGCGAGCTTCTCCGAATCGTTCGTTTCCAGATCGGTGTCGCAGGTCTCGCCTTCCGTACAGTAGACGTCGGCGAAATGCATGTCGAAGACGAAGGCGAACTGCGCGGCGTAGAGGGCGTACAAGCCGCCGTTCTTGTTCATCGCGAAGGCGAGCAGTTCGTCGGCGGTGATCTCCTCGTCGTCGAAGACCGCGACGACCGTCGCGCTGCCCTCTTCGTCCAGTTCGTAGCCGCTGTAGATGCTCTGGTAGTCGACGCCGAGGTAGTAGTCCTTGACGATGAACCCGTGCTCGGCGCGGACTTCGGCGATGCGGTCGGAGACGAAACTCGAGGTGGCGAGCTGCTGCTTGACGATGGCCGCCACGATCTCGTCGTAGACGTCCTGGCCGATCAGCGCGGCGAGGTCGTCGGTGTCGGCGTCGAAGTCAGCCAGATCCACCTTGGCGGTGTCCGTCAGTTTCAGGATCATGTAATAGGCCGTGTCGGAAGTGCCGGCGTAGCGGACCGGCTCGTAGGTGAACCAGGAATCGTTCTGCGGATCCTCGAGATAGGAATCGTATGAATCGAGCGTGGAGAACAGGAAGGTCGCGAGGCTCGATTGCGCCGACTTGACGTCGGTGTAGACGTGATTCATCGCGGGGAGCGCCTTGAGGTCCTCGGCGGTGGCGTCTTCGTCGACCAGGTCGCGATAGCCGCCGTACACGTAGTTGTACATGAGAATGTAGTAGTCGAGGATTTCCGCGTCGCTCAGGACCGCCGTGTTCTCGTCGTCAAACGAGGCCGAGGACACCTGGTCGATCGGTTTCGTTCCAGTGTAGAGGCGGAGTTCGCCGTGATAGGAAACCAGGTTGAAGGACCGCAGGACCGCTTCGGCGTCGGTAAGCGAGAGGAACTTGATCTTGATCGCCTTGGCGTCGACGAAGTAGCTCGACTTGTAGTACTTGGCGACGGCGTCCTCGTCGATGAACCACGTCTCGTCGGCGTAGGTTTCGTCCTTCATCATCTGGGTGACGTAGTTCTCCTTCGCGCAGACCATGCGGACATAGTCTTCCTCGTTGCCCGAATAGCCGAGCAGGATCATGTTCTGGGCATAGGTGTTCTCGTATTGTTCCCTGTCTTCTTGGGACAGCTCCGCGATTTGTGCGTCGTCGGTGAGGCCGTAGGTGAGGTACTTGACCTTTTCTTCCATCTCTTCGTCGGTCACGGCGGACAGCGCTTCGGCAAGCAGGATCGAGTCGACCATGAACAGCAGCTGGTTGACGCCGTCGTTGATCTTGAATTCCTCATAGAGCTCGCCGTAGGAGACCGTCACCGATCCCGAGGGGTTGTGGAAAAAGACCGCGTCCGGATCGGACAGGCCGGGAACGATCGCGCCATTGTCGGCCGTGGACGCCGTCGTGGCGTTCGCGCCGGTGGCGAGGATGATGCCGACGGCGGTCATCGCACCGACGACCAGGATCGATAAAGCGATGATCAGGGTTTTCTTGCCAATGAATTTGAACATGTCGTTTACTCCTTAAGAAGTGTTTGCACTAAAATCTATTATATAACATTACGACTGTACAGGAAACTATTTTCGTACAAAGTACGCGCGTGCGAAACCATTATAATCGCGCACGATGTGCTTTGTGTGAAGAGCCGGAAAAGAAAGGACGGCGCCGTAAGCGGCGCCGTCCGGGGACGTGCGAATCAGATTCCGTTGGAATAGTCCATCGCCATGTAGCGCTTGTACATCGCGTACCGGCGCTGCGCGTCGGCCAGGTTGAGGTCGAGCAGTTCCTTCGCCTTGTCGGGATTGATCTGCGAAAGCTGGGCATAACGGGTTTCCGACATCAGGAAATCGTGATACTTGGACCAGTCGGGTTCCTTCGAATCCATCTGGAACGGGTTCTTGCCCTGGGCGATGAGCCGCGGATCGTAGCGGAAGGTCGGCCAGTAGCCGCATTCGACGGCGAGTTTCGCCTGCAGGTGCGAGGTTCCCATGCCTTTGTTCAAACCGTGCGAGATGCACGGCGAGTAGGCGACCACGAGCGACGGTCCGGGATAGTTCTCCGCTTCCGTGAGGGCCTTGTGGACCTGGGCGCCCGAGGCGCCGTGCGCGATCATCGCCACGTAGACGTGACCGTAGGTGATGGCCATCGCCGCGAGGTCCTTCTTCTTGCCGGGCTTGCCGGCGGCGGTGAATTTCGCGATCGAGCCGGGACGGGCCGATTTGGAGGATTGACCGCCGGTGTTGGAGTAGACTTCGGTGTCGAGCACGAGGATGTTGACGTCCTCGGCGTTGGCGATCACATGGTCGAGTCCGCCGTAGCCGATGTCGTATGCCCAGCCGTCGCCGCCGATGATCCACTGCGACTGGCGGACGATGTTCTGCTTCATCTCGAGGATCGCTTGGGCGGCCTCGCTCTTGTCCTGCTCGAGGAGCGGGACGAGTTCGCGGCTGATCGCAAGCGTCTTGTCGCCGTTGTCGCGATGTTCGAGCCAGTCGTTCAGCAAGGCCTTGATCCGTTCGTTCTCGAACTTCGGGAGGTTTTCGACGATCTTGTTCTGGAGCTTGTCCCGGAGCGTCTCCGAGGCGATCTTGAGGCCGTAGCCGAATTCGGCGTTGTCTTCGAACAGCGAGTTGGCCCAGGCCGGACCGCGTCCGTCGATGTTCTTGGTGTAGGGCGAGGCCGGGAAGGAGGCGCCGTAGATCGACGAGCAGCCGGT
>CAIMSF010000052.1 GCA_903844055.1 uncultured bacterium | reverse complement strand
GCTGCCGCCGAGTCCGACGATGATCTCGCGGGCGCCGTGTTCGGCGGCGTGGAGAACCAGCGTGCCGACGCCGTGGGTCGTCGCCGTGGACGGATCGGGATGTTCGCCGGCAAGGTGGAGTCCCGCCGCGAGGGCTAGTTCGACGACGGCGGTGTCGTCGGGCAGGCGGACGTAATGGGACTGGATGGGCCGGTCGCGCGGATCGCGGACGGCGACGGGGACCTTGACGCCGCCGAAGCGCGAGAGGAAGCAGTCGGCGAAGCCTTCGCCGCCGTCGGAGACGGGAAGCGAGACGACGTCGGCCGCCGGGTCGGCCTCATGGATCGCCTGCTCCATCATCCGGGCGACGGCGGAAGCGGGATACGATCCCTTGAACGAAGCCGGCGCGACGACGATCCTCATCGGCCTTCCTGCCGCTCCTTCAGGGTCGGCGCGGAGGCGTTGTGGCCGAGGGTGATCGTCTTGCGGATCCAGAGCGGGGACAGTCCGGCCGGATTCTCGGCGATCCGGTCGATCGCCTCGCGGAACGAGTCCACGAACGCGGCCTCGCGGTCGGAGCAGGCCTTCTGATAGTTCTTATACTCGGTCTGGGTCGCCTGTCTGGCGAAGAGGCGGTCGTCGCCCTCGAGGAACGACCGCTGGATGGCCTCGAGCTGGTCGCGGTAGTCCCGCGCGTCGACGAGGCCGGCGTAGACGGCGCGGACGAGGTATTCGCGGTCGAGCCAATAGCCGAGCGATTCGTCCGGCTTGGCGAAGACGGGCGGTACCAGGACGCCGAAATAGGTCGGCTTGTACAGCGAAAGGCACGGCGTCGAACAGCCCGTGGTCCAGGTGGTCGCATGGTTGCCCCGGACGACGTGGACGATGCTTCCGGTGGTGTGGTCGCCGAGCGGGCTCTTGTGCATGCAGAGGCTCCTGACGCTGCCTTTTGCGAACAGGTCGGGTTCGTCCTTCTCGACGTGGCTTTGCAGCGCGGCGATCATGTCGGCGGCGGAAAAATCCGGCTTGGCAAGGCGGGTTGAGGCCTGGCAGGAACGCGTCTTCGCCTTTGCGAAGAAGGTGTAGACGGGTTCGCGGTTCCTGTGGGCGAACGCTTTAAGGCCGGGTTTCGAGGTCGCGAGGTAGGGGCCGTCCTGCGACAGCATGTTCGAGATGTTCCCCCGGTCGGAAACGTCCTGGAGGATCCAGTCCGACCCGCTCGTCTCGAGGATGTAGGCGCCGTCGGATCCGGCGATCAAAAAGGAGTTGTCATAGTAGAAGGGCTTGTCGAAGCCGCAGTTGCCGCCCTGGCCGTAGCCACGAAGCAGGCCGACGATGACGTCGGCGGCTTCCTTCGCCGACCCGGCGCGTTCGAGCGCGAGCCGAAGCAGGTCCATGCCGGTGAGGCGCTCGACCTGCTTGCCCTTCGATTTCGTAAAGACGGCCTCGTTGCCGATCACGACGCCGGCGTCGTTTACCCCCATCTCGGCGCCCCACATCCACGCGGGGCGGGTGATCGTGACGGCGCGGCGCGCCAAAACGCTCGCGACGGTGATGTACGTCACGCGCTTCTCGACGTCGGGTTCGGTCCCCGCCGGATGGAATTCCGTCAGGTTCGGTTCGTTCGGACTGCGGTCGCTGTTCTTGCCGAAGATGAATCCGTCCGCGGTCTTTTTATAGAGGGTGTCGCACATCGTCTCATCTCCCCATCTTTTTTAAGTATAGCACACCATCGGGCCTTTTTGGGGATGGCAACGGTGGTTTTTCCGTGAAAAAGAAAACGCCGCGGATGGCGGCGTCGGTGATCGGGTTCAGGCGTTCTTCAGGATCGCCGTCATCGGGATCAGGAGGAAGGCGATCCAGGCATATGCCCAGGCGCCGGGGACGAGGAAGCCGAGGAGGAAGAAGAGGATCGTCGCGAGGAACGGCGAGAGCGCTACGATGCGGTTCTTGACCCCGCCCTTGGCGATGATCGGATACATCGGGATGACGAGAAAGACGAGCCATGCGTAGCCCCACCAGCCGAGGGCGAACCCGAGGATCACGTAGGTCGCGGCGGCCGCCAGGACGACGAACCACATCATGAGTACGAAACGGCGCTGCGCGAGCGGCAG
>CAIMSF010000051.1 GCA_903844055.1 uncultured bacterium | reverse complement strand
GCCGAAGCCACCGTCGACGGGATCCATCCATCCGATCTCGGCGCGGCGGGAATCGCGGACGCCTATGGACGCATGATCCGCCGAATCCTCGACGGACCACGACGCCGGTGAACGGCAAACCACATCAAAAAAGCATCGCGTCCCAATCGGGATACGATGCTTTTTTGTCGGACCTATTCGATCCGGGGCTTCGCGAGTTTGTTCGTGTCGATGGTCTTGCCGAAGACGAGATAGCGCTGGTAGAGGAATTCGAGAACGAAGTTCAGGACCATCGTAAGGACGAGAACGAGATATTCGTTCCATCCGAGCGAACCGACGAGGTACTCTCCGCCGATCGTGGTCGGAGGCGTGAAGACGAGATAGAAGAAGACGACCTTCGCCATCGCGATCGGGACGTTGTTCGCCGACTTGAAGGTATAGCGGCGGTTGATCGTGAAGTTCCAGACGACCGAGAGGGTGATCGCAATCAGATAGCTGGGCCAGTAGCTCCAGCCGATCAGTTCGTTCAAAAGCGAGAAGGAAACGATCTGGATGATCCCGGCCGAGAGGGAGATGATGAGGAACTTGAGCGCGCGGATCCATTCTTTGGGTTGTTTGTTTTCCATGGGGTTCCCTTCCGACGACGGCGCGAACCCTGACCGTCGATTCTTTTTCCATCATAGCACAGATTGACGGAAAAGAGTCATCGATTCGCATAAAAAAGCCGTCCGACAGGACGGCGATGGAAGTCGACGATCAGAGGGCGAAGAACCATAGGAGGTTCGACTGGAAATACAGGACCGACAGTCCGAGGATCGCGTTCGCCAGGAAGGCGAAGGCAAGCGCCCGCGACGGCCTAAGTTCGGGATGACTAAGCGAAAGCAGCATCATCTGACCGAACATGACCAGGGCGAGGAAGAGGATCGTCAGGGCCCCGAGAAGCGGATAGGCCGCGTTCGCGTTCGCCGCAAGGAGCAAGACGGTGACGCCGACGACGACGGCGCTGAAGAGGCCGATCGTCACGGAAGTCCGCTTCGAACGGTAGCCGAACGCGCGCAGAACGAACAGAACGACGGCGATCGAGGCGATCATCGCGGCTGCGAACAGGAGGATCGACAAGAAGTTGTCGATGTAGGGTCCGGCCATCTCGATTTCGATCAGGTGGCCGTCCGATTCGATGAATGTGAACCCTGAATCGGCATATCCGACCTCCATCAACGTCTTGGTCGGAGCCACCAGCTCCGAGGACAGGACCGATCCGTCCGCCCGGATGACGACGACGCGGTAGTCCGCGGGACGGGCGGCGGTGAACTGGAAGTCGACCACCCCGTTCTCCCATGTCGCGAAGCGCATCGAACCGGCGGCGTACAAGCGGGCGGAGGCGTATCCGTCGGGATCGATCACGCCGTTCACGGCCTCGAGGTACGGATCGACGCGGTATTCGGCCGGAAGCAGCAGCGCAAGCTCGTCCGCATCCAGGACGGCGGCTTCGTCGACCGCGACAAGCAGGTCGACCCAATACGGAGACGCCGTTCCCGCCACGGTGACCTCGACTTCGTGATGGATCGTGTACCATGCGGATAGCGACGCGATCGATGGAATCGCGCACAGGGCGAGCAGAACGACGAGGACGGAGCGCTTGAACCCATTCTTCATGACGGACACCTCACTCAATTGCATTATACCGTGCTTCTTGCGAAAAATCAACATGCATACAGTTATAGATACGAATATGACGGAATTCGACGATTCACGCGGCCATCGCCCCCGTTCCTCGGGGAATCGGTTTACAAGCGCGCGGGAATCGGTTATAATGATGTCAGTAAACGGTTTCACATCGATACTTCGATGGATCCCTACGGAGGCAACCATGCATCCCAAACATCTGCTTGCGCTTTCGCTCTTGATCCTGTCCTTCCTCGTCGGCTGCACCGCCGTCGACACGACCACGACCGCCGCGACGACCAGTCAGGCGACGACGACACTTTCCACGACCCAGCCGATGGAGACGACGACCACGACGACCACCGCGGCGCCGGCCGACGGGATCGCTGCCGTCACCGGCCTCGAGGACGCCGTCGTGATCCGCAACCATTATTTCCACGCGCTCAAAGGCGTCGCCGCGACGAGCGATGCGGGCGTCGACCTCACGCCGTACGTCCAGCTCGTCGGGTCGGTCGACTTCGGAACCCTCGGCACCTACGAGCTCCGATATGAACTCGCGTATGGCGACGACGTGTTCTCCGAAACCCGGACCGTCGAAGTCGTCGACGGCACCTACGTCGCCCCGACGGGCGCCCGGCCGGCCGCGTCCGCCTCGACCGTCGATGTCGGCGAAGGATCCTACCGCTCCGGAACCGCGAGTTCGATCACCCATCCCGTCAATCCCGGCTACCTCGAAGCGGATCTGCTGAACCGCGCGATTCCGTCGAACGGCTGGTGGACCACCCTGCTCGTGAACAACTACGGCGGCGGAAACGGCATCTACACGAATCCGCTTCGGTCCTCCTTCGCCAACCAGGGCGTCGAGATCACCAACTCGGGCGAGGGCTTCGTCCAGTACTGGAATCCCGAAGGACTCAAGACGATGGCGCAGTTCTCGCTTTCGCTGAAGGACCTCTATCTCCGACCGGCCGGACTTTCCGCCACCTATGCGACCCGCGTGCTCGATTACGGTTCTTCCACGGTCAAGGTCGCGATGCGCAACGTCTCCTCCACGGAAGACCAGATGGTCGTCACCTATGCCCAGGGCTCGCCCTACCTCTTCGCCGAAGTCGCGTCCAAGGAAGGCCTCACGCTGACCGCCGGATCCGACGGCGTCGACAACTATGAATATTACGATCTTGCCGGCAACCGCATCACGGATTCATCCTATCTCGGCGAGGCGATCGTCGTGAAGCTGGTCCATCGCCACGTCGGCTACGTCTGCACGCCGCCCGCGAACGTCGGCTCGCCGATCTACGCGGACCGCTACTTCCTCGTGAACGCGCCCGCCGACACGGTCTTCACGATCGGGTCCGGGGGCCATCCGTTCGGGCTCTTGAACCGGTTGACGATGTCGCTCGGGACCGGCAACTACCTCTCGATCGCGGCGATCCCGTCGCTTGCGGAAGCCGGCTTCTACCACGACCACGGCTATGCCTTCCTCGCCGGATCGACGATCGATTACGACGTCGACCATGCGGAAGGCCTCGTCACCACCGACTACCGGATGAACGTCCAACACGTCTCCGGATCGGTCGCCGACGCCGCCCTCGCGCTGTTGCCCCACCAATATCGCAACTCCGACGCCGTTCTGACGTCGCACGCCTTCCGGACCGTCCGCGGCACGCTCAAGGTGATGACCGGAGCCTCGTTCTCGACCGTCCTGCCCTTCCACGGCATCCTGCCGGGCTTCACGCTCCCCGACGACGCGACCTTCTCGGCCGCGACGGTCGCGGGTTATCTCGCCGACCTCGATTCCCGCACGGAGATCGCCGACGCGGAGAACTTCCTGAACGCCGAGGGCCCCTATTGGAACAGCAAGGCGCTCTATCCGCTCGCGCAGGGGACGATCATCGCCGACCAGATCGGCGATGCCACCCTCCGCGACGGGTTCGTCGCGAAGCTCGAATACCTGCTCGAGGACTGGTTCACCTACGACGGCGACGCCGATCCGAAATACCTCTATTACAACCGCGCCTGGGGCTCGGTGTACTACTCGGACAATACCTTCAACACCGCCGGCGAACTCTCCGACCACAGCTTCACCCACGGCTACCTCGTCTACGCGGCGGCGGTCGTGGCGATGTACGACCCCGACTTCATCGCCGCCTATGGCGGGATGGTCGACATCCTGCTCAACGACTACATGATGCCCGAGAAGGGCGACGTCTACTACGCCTATCTGCGTTCCTTCGACGCCTGGGCGGGCCATTCCTGGGCGCACGGCTTCGGTTCGTTCGCCGAGGGCAACAACCTCGAATCGACGAGCGAAGCGCTCAACTCCTGGGTCGCCGGCTATCTGTGGGGCCTTGCGACGGGGGATGCGGAGCGCGTCGATGCGGCGATCTACGGCTTCGTCACCGAACTGTCCGCAATCAAGGAATACTGGTTCGACTACGAAGGGGACAACTGGGCCGACGCCTATGCGAACTATGCGGCGGTCGCCGGGATGGTCTGGGGCGGAAAGTACGACTACGCCACCTGGTTCGGCGCCAATCCGACCTTCATCTACGGGATCCAGTGGCTTCCTTCCGGCGAATACCTGACCAACTATGCGCTCGACGAAACCGAGACGGAGCGGCTCACGACGGTCTTTGAAACGTATCTTTCCGCCAAGAACGGCGTGATCGACACCTGGTACTCCAACATGTGGAGCGTCCTCGCGATCTACGATCCCGAAGCCGCAATCATCGCCTTCGATGCGAACAAGATCCTGTCGGACGACTATCCGAGCGAACTTGCCGGCGCCTACTGGATGATCCACGGGCTCGCATCGCTCGGCGCCAGGACGACCGAGATCAGGATGGAGCTGCATCCGCAGGCCGCCTCGAGCCTCTACGTCCAAGCCGACGGAACGGTCGTCGCGATGGTCTGGAATCCCAGCGCCTCCGCCGCGACGGTCCGCTTCTTCGACGGTCACACGCTCGTCTCGACGGCGACCGTGGACGCCTTCAGTTTCACGAAGGTGACGGTCATCCCGGCCGCTTGATCGAATGAATCTCAACAAGATGGAAAAGGCTTCGACGGTCGCCGTCGAAGCCTTTGCTTATGATGAAGCGATGTCGATGCCTATTCCTTCGACAGACCGACCAGACGGCGGCTTTCGGCGTAGACGCGCTTTCCCATGGCGCGGTCGAGCGCGTGCTTCGCGGGTTTCTCGTCGATCGTGAGGTGGAAGAAACGGCCGCTCGTCTGTGATAGTTCAGGAGCTGCGGACAGATAGTAGATCGCTTCCCCGGAGATGAGCGGATCCTTCAGGAAATGGGACGTGAAATGCTTGAAGAAGAAGCGGTAGAGCGGACCGTTGTTGGATCCGATGTTCGTCAGGACGTCGCCGGGATGCATCGCGTTGATCGTGACGCCCGTTCCCCGGAGTTGGTCATCGAGTTCCCACACGGTGAGGAGCTGCGCCGTCTTCGAGGCGCCGTAGCCCTTGAGGCCCTTGTAGCGCCGGCGGTGCCAGTCGAGGTCGGACAGGTCGAGGCCGTTGAAGCGGTGGCCTTCGGAGTTGATCTGCAGGATTCGCGACGGCGCGCTTTCGATTATCCGATGAATCAGCAGCTCGGTGAACAGGAAGGACGCCAGGTGGTTGACGCAGAAGACGGTTTCGAAGCCTTCTTTCGTCAGGATGCGGGTGGTGGAGTGCATCCCGGCGCAGTTGATCAGGACATCGATGTGAGGAAAGCGGGAGAGAATCTCCGTGGCGGCGACGCGGACGTCGGACAAAAGGGCGAAATCCGCGATCACGAGATCGACGCGAACGCGGTGAAGACCCACAAGTTCGGCTTTCACGCGCTCGGCCTTTTCTTTATTCCGGGCGACCAGCACGAGATGCGCGCCGCCTTGCGCGAGGCGCTTCGCGGCCTCGAAGCCGACGCCGGAGGTCGCCCCGGTGATGACGACGACCTTATCGGTCAGAAGCGCGTCGGTCGTCTTTTGGACGGCCTTGCGGTTCTTCAAAAACATCAATTCGTCTGGAAACGGTCGTTTTCTCATGGCGGTCACCTCATCCGAAGAACTTGCGCATGAACCAGCGGTACAGCCGGCGGTAGCCGGGGATGCCGTTGTAGATGTCGCCCCAGAGGTCGTAGTAGTCGCGCTGTTCGATGATCCGTCCGTCCGCGTGCAGGGTGAGCCGTGTCGCGCCGTAGATCGGCGTCGCGGGCGAGCGGCGGAACGACATCGTCATCTTCCAGTCGAAGAGGATCACGTTTTGGTCCTGCGCGATGTTCGCGATATCCATCACCAGCGACTTGCATCGCTTCGTCAGACGGTTGCACATGAGGACGAAATCGTCGTATCCGACGATCTTCTGGATCGAATCCTGGAACACGATGTCGGGGTGGTAATACGGAAAGATGTGGGACCAGTCGGGCTTCCCGTCGGGGCGATAGGTCTTCGACCACAAGGTACGGACCGATTCCTTCGTCAGGGCGACCTTCGCCAGTTCCCCGGTTTGGTCGATTTGGTCATGGATTTGCATGATCGATTCCTCCCAAGCGATGCGCGGCGTAACCATCGCGCGCACGATTCACATTCTAGTTTATCATGGGTGGCGGGATTTCGCGCCGCGGATGCGATGTTTTTGCTTGAAGTCCGCAGTCTATTTGGGTCAACGGATGGTTTTTCCGGCGATTCG
>CAIMSF010000050.1 GCA_903844055.1 uncultured bacterium | reverse complement strand
TTCCATGAGGCGATTCTGACGGATCCCGACCTGGCCGCGGATGTCCGCCGCGCGATTGCCGCCGGTACGCAGACCGCCGAACAGGCCGTCGAGGATGCCTATGGTCGGGCGATCGATGCGATCGGACGCACCGGCGGCTACATCGGCGCGCGCAGCGAGGATTTCCGCGAGGTCCGCGACCGCCTCATCGAAAAATTGCTCGGCGCCGTCCAGACGACGCCGCGTTTGACGTTTGGCGAACCGACCGTCATCGTCTGCGAACGACTCACCCTCGACATCCTTGCGCGTTTCGCGCCCGAAGGGGTCGTCGCCGTTCTCGCCGGATCCGGCGGACCGCTCTCCCATGCGGCGATCGCGCTCGCTTCGGAGGAGATCCCGCTCGTGGTCGACCCCGTTCTCTTTTCCTCCGTCCGCGACGGCGAGATCATCGCGGTGCTACCCGCTTCGGACGGCGGGCAAGGACCGTCGGAGCCCCCGGCCGGGTCGCCGTCAGACCGTCCCGCGATCGAAATCGCCCCGCTGGTCAACACGCTGGCGGAGACCCGTCGGCCGGGATTCTCCGACTTCTCCGGCATCGGTCTCTTCCGCACCGAATTCGCGATCCTCGGCACCGGACGCTTTCCGCCCGTCGACGAACAACTGGCGGCATACCGCCTGATCGCGTCCTCCGTCCCCGGCAAAAACGTCTGTTTCCGCCTCTACGACGTCGCTTTCGACAAACCGGTCGGGCGCAACCCGAAGCACGTCTATGGCGCCCGCTTTCTCGTCGAACATCCCGCCGTGCTCGACGACCAGCTCGCCGCGCTGTTGACGCTGTCCGCCGAACGGCCGGTCGACATCCTCGTCCCGATGGTCGAGACGGCGTCCGACTGGCGGTTCATCGCCGAACGCACGGCACTTTGCGCCGAACGCATCCGCGATGCAATCGGATCGACCCCGCTCGCCTATCGTCTCGGGGCGATGGTCGAAACCCGCCGCGCGATCGCGGCGATGGGCGACTTCCACGGCGCGGCGTTCTTCTCGATCGGCTCGAACGACCTTTCCGCCGACCTGAACGGCCGGCTCCGCGACGATACCGGAAGCGATCGGCATCCCTTCCTCGATCCCGCCTTCCAAGCGGTGCTCGCGGATGCGGCCGCGGCGGCGGAGAAAGCCGGGGTTCCCGTGTCGCTGTGCGGCGGCGCCGCCGACGATCCCGACGCGGTCAAGCTGGCGATCCGCGCGGGAATCCGCCGCTTCCTTCCTTCCGTGGCGGCGGCCTATGCGATCTACCCGTCGATCGAAAGGCATTGAGGCTTCCCGCTCGGCGATTTCCTCGCGCGGTGATTGAAACGGCGCCGATGCAATGATATAATACATTGTTGGAATCTCGTCCATCGCATCATCGTCTCACACTCGGAGGTACGGTCCCATGTGCGGAATCGTCGGATACCTCGGCCGCGAAAAAGCGTCCGACATCATCATCGCCGGTCTGGAAAAACTGGAATACCGCGGATATGATTCCTGTGGAATCTGTTTTTACGATGAACGGGCGAAGCGCTTCGTCATGTACAAGGACAAGGGACGCGTCGCGCACCTCAAGAACGACTTCGACTACGACAAGTGCAACGGTCTGGGCATCGGGCATACCCGCTGGGCGACCCACGGCCAGCCCAACCAGCTCAACTCGCATCCGCATTTCTCGGAAGGCGACCGGTTCGCCGTCGTCCACAACGGCGTCATCGAAAACTACAAGGAACTGACGGAACGCTATCTTGCCGGGGTGCAGTTCGTGAGCGAGACCGACACCGAGGTCATCGCCAACCTGATCGCCCGCTTCGCCCTCCAGATGCCGGCCGAAGAGGCGATCCGCAAGACGCTCTCGGTGCTCGAGGGATCCTATGCCCTGCTCGTCGTCGACACGCTCGACCCGCATGTCCTCTATGCCGCGAAGAACAAGTCGCCGTTGCTCCTCGGCGTCGGCAAGCGCGGCGTGACGCTCGCCTCCGACGTGATGGCGCTCGTCGGGTACGCCGACCAGTACTTCCCGATCGAAGACAAGACCTTCACGGTCGTTTCCGAGAAAGACGGCGTCAGCTGCTTCGCGCTCTACGACATCCTCGGCCATCCGGTCGAGACCAAGTTCATGACGATCGACATCGTCCTCGACGAGATCGGCAAGGGCGGCTACAGCCATTACATGCTGAAGGAGATCTGCGAACAGCCTTCCGTCGTCCGCAAGATCGTGTCGAAATACCTCCCCGAAGACCGCATCCAGATCGATCCGGAGACCTTGTCCTGGTTCAAGACGGCCGAACGCATCTACGTGATCGCCGCAGGAACCAGCATGCACGCCGGATTCGTCGGTAAATATCTGCTTGAGAACATCGCCGGGATCCCCGTCGAAGTCTTCATCGCAAGCGAGTTCGCCTACAATCCGCCGCTGCTCGTGAAGAATCCCCTGTTCGTCTTCATCTCCCAGTCGGGCGAAACCGCCGACCTCCGGGCTTGCCTCGTCGACGTCAAGCGCCGCGGCTTCCGCACCGTCACGATCACCAACGTCCCAACCTCGACGCTCGCCCGCGAGGCCGACAAGTTCCTCGAGATCTTCGCGGGTCCCGAGATCGCCGTCGCTTCGACGAAAGCCTATGTCGGCCAGATCGTCATCCTGGCCATCCTCGCCGTCGCGCTCGCCGACCGGCCGCCGTTCGATTTGCACAAGGAACTCGCGAAGGTCGCCGTCGCGATGGAAGCCGTGATCGACAAGCGCGAGTTCATCCACGGGCTCGTCAAGGCGAAGATCACGAAGCGCAACTGCTTCTACATCGGCCGCAGCCTCGACTACTTCACCTGCCTCGAAGCCGCTTTGAAGCTGAAGGAGATCTCCTACATCCAGACCGAGGGATTCGCCGCCGGCGAACTGAAGCACGGCACGATCGCCCTGATCGAACAGGGAGTCCCGGTCGTCGCGATCATCTCGCAGAAGGCGGTCGCCCGGCATACGCGCGGCAACATCCGCGAAGTCTGCGCCCGCGGCGCCGAAAAGCTCGTCATCGCGACGCAGCTCGTGTCCGATCCGACGGACGAACTGATCCTGATGGACGTGCACGAGTCGCTCACCCCGCTGATCACCATCATCCCGACCCAGCTGATCGCCTTCTACGCGGCCCTCGATATTGGCAAGGACATCGATAAACCGCGCAATCTCGCGAAATCCGTCACGGTGGAGTAATCCGCATGGGACGCTATTTCGGAACCGACGGGATTCGTGGTCCGGTCGGTGATTTCCTGAACGAAGACCTTGCCTTCCGGCTTGGCAGGAGTCTTCGGACCCTCTCCTGCAAGACGGTCACGATCGGCCGCGACACGCGCGAATCGGGACCCGCCCTCGCCGCCGCGGTCATGCGCGGATCCCTTGAGGCCGGACTCGACGTGATCGACCTCGGCATCGTCTCGACCCCCCTCCTCTCCTATGCCTGCGGCCGGAGCGGATCGATCGGCGTGATGATCACCGCGAGCCACAACCCCTTCACCGACAACGGCTTGAAAGTGTTCTTGAAAGGGAAGAAGCTGTTCGAACACGAAGAAAGCGCGCTGGAGGACGACATCGCCGGGTTGACTTCAGCCGCGGCGCCCGCCCGATTCGGACGGATCCTGCCGCCGATCGACGCCCTCGCCCTGTACGCCGAACTGGTCCGTCCCGTGATCGTCCCGAGCCGGCTTCGGATCGCGCTCGACTGCGCGAACGGTGCGACGCATCGGATCGCCCCGCGGTTCTTCGCCGAAACCGGCGCGACGCTGATCCTGACCGGGGTCGCTCCCGACGGCAAGAACATCAACCTCGGCGTCGGATCCACCCACATCGACCATCTCCGGGACCTCGTCGTCGCCGAACGCTGCGACGCCGGGTTCGCCTTCGACGGCGACGGCGACCGTTTGATCGCGGTCGGCAAGAACGGCGAGATCTACGACGGCGACATGCTCGTCTACGTCGTCGCGGTCGCCTTGAAACGGCGCGCGCTTTTGAACCATGCGACCGTCGCGCTCACGAAGATGTCGAACCTCGGCCTGCTCAAGGCGCTGGAACGCCAAGGCATCAAGACGGTCCAGACCGACGTCGGCGACAAATACGTCCTCGAGGCGATGGAAACCTCCGACTATACGCTCGGCGGCGAGAACTCCGGCCACATCATCGACCGCCACCTGCTCAACACCGGCGACGGCGTGCTGAACGCATTGCACATCCTCTCGATCATGACCGCGGCCGACGCCGGCCTCGACGTCCTCACCCAAGACGTGCACCTGTATCCCGACCGCCTCGTCAATCTGCGCGGCATCGACAAGACGCTCGCCAAGCACCCGGCCGTCCTCGCCAAGGCCGCCGACGTCGCGTCCCGTCTCGGGGCCGACGGCAAGGTCCTCGTCCGCGCCTCCGGCACCGAGCCGCTGATCCGCGTCTCGGTCTCGGCGCCGACGATCGGCCAAGTCGACGCGGCCGTCGCCGAAATCGTCAACCTCATCGAATCGCTCCGCTCATAACGCAACCAAACGTTCACACCACAGGGGGAACCGCCATGAAGAAATACGCCATCATCCTCGCCGCGGGCAAGGGCACCCGCATGAAGACCGAACTGCCGAAGTGCGCCTATCCGCTGATCCGCAAACCGATGATCGCCTACATCGTCGAAAACGTGCGCAACACGCGCATGTTCGACGAGATCATCGTCGTTGTCGGACACAAGCGCGAAATCATCCAGGACATCCTCGGGGATTCCGTCCGCTATGCGGTCCAGGCCGAGCAGCTCGGCACCGGTCACGCGGTGATGGCCGCCGAAGCGCTCGTGACCGACCGCGAGGGCGATGTCATGATCCTTCCCGGCGACATGCCCCTGATCGACTCGACGGTGTGCGAACGCGCCCTCCTCGAGCACCATGAGCGCCGCCACGACCTGACGATCGTGACGACGCGCGTCGACGAGCCGTTCGGGTACGGCCGCATCATCCGCAACGAATCGGGCTACCTCGAGTCGATCATCGAGGAACACGAAGCCACCCAGGCGCAGCGCGCGATCGACGAGATCAACACCGGCATCTACGTCGTCCGCACGGGCGTCCTGTTCGACTCGCTGCACAAGACCAACAACGACAACAAGAAGCACGAGTACTACCTGACCGACATCGTGAAGATCGCGAAGGACGACGAATTCGTGCTCGGGACCTACTTCCTCAAGGATTCCGTCAAGTCGATGGGCGTCAACGATTTGTACGCGCTCTCGATCGCGGAGGCGAAACTGCGTCTGAAGATCAACAAGCAGCACATGCTGAACGGGGTCGCGATGATCAACCCCGAGACGATCACGATCGGCCACAACGTCGTGATCGAGGAAAACGTCATCATCAACCCGAACAGCTTCATCACCGGCAACTCGGTGATCAAGAAGGGCGCCGTGATCGGGCCGAATTCGGAAATCCACGAAAGCACGATCGGCGAGAACGTCGTCTGCCGCCACTCGATCGTCTTCAACTCGAAGGTGCGCGAGAACACCACCGTCGGTCCCTTCGCGCATCTCCGCGACGGCGCCGACATCGGTCCGAACAACCGCATCGGCAACTTCGTCGAAGTCAAGAAGTCGACCACCGGCGAACACACGAAGGCATCGCATCTGGCCTACATCGGCGACACCACCTGCGGCTCGCGGGTGAACTTCGGCTGCGGCTCGGTGACGGTCAACTACGATGGCGTCCACAAGTACCAGACGGTCATCGGCGACGACGTGTTCATCGGCTGCAACGTCAATCTGATCGCGCCGATCCGGATCGAGGACAAGGCGTTCATCGCCGCCGGCTCGACGCTCAACATGAACGTCCCGAAAGGCGCGCTTGCAATCGCCCGCGCCTATCAGGTCAACAAGGAAGATTACGTGCGGACCCTCCAGGACCGCATCTCGAGCGAAAAAAAGTCTGAATGATGGACGATTTCCGTTGACAGAAGGACGGATCCGTACTATAATAAGACAGGTTAAAAAGTAGAAAGCAGAAGCACCCACTTCTCACCCGATCGCCGAAGCGATGGGTAAAGGCTACCTTGACGCAAAGTGCGACGAGAGTGGGTACCCTTTTGCAGGTATCCACTTTTTATTTCCATTGGGGGTGTTCACAATTTACAGCAACAGTAAACCGGTCAAGAAAGACGATACGCTGGTCAACGAACAGATCCGTTTCCGCGAAGTGCTGATCATCGGCCGCGAAGGACAGCAGTTCGGCGTCCGCACGATCAAGGATGCGCTCTTCATCGCGATGAAGGAAGGGCTCGACCTCGTCTGCGTCGCACCGACCGCCACGCCGCCCGTCTGCAAACTGCTCGATTACAGCAAGTACCGCTACGAGCAGCAGCGGAAAGCCCGCGAAGCGAAGAAGAATCAGAAGATCGTCGAATTGAAAGAGATCCGGCTCACTGCGGTCATCGACACCCACGATTTTGACACCAAGGTCCGGAACGGCGTGAAATTCCTCGACCATGGCGACAAACTGAAGATTTCCGTCCGACTGCCCAACCGCGCTCCCGCGCCGCTGGTCGTCCAGGGAAAAGACGTACTCAACAAATTCGCCGCACTCTGCGCCGCGGTCGGCGACATCGAAAAGGACATCGTCCACGAAGGACGCTTCCTGACCATCAACCTTACCCCGAAGAAAAAACCAGCACAGGCACAGAGGAGCGAATAACATGCCGAAATTCAAATCCCATGCAGGGACCAAGAAAAGACTGAAAAAGACCGGCACCGGCAAATTGCTGCGCGCCAGCACGTTCGGTGGGCATCTCATGACCCACAAGACCAGCAAGCAGAATCGTCAGCATCGTCATAAGGAAATCGTCTCGGGCTCCGACTTGAAGCGGATCGCCCGTCAGGTTCCTTATTTGTGAGAACCGGAGGTCAATGACAAATGCCGAGAGTTAAGGGTGGCTATGCCACCAGACACAGAAGAAACAGAGTCCTGAAACTCGCCAAGGGTTATTTCGGCGCGAAGCATCTCCTGTTCAAGACCGCCAAGGAACAGGTCATGAACTCGATGGCGTACGCGTACCGCGACCGCCGTCGTAAAAAGAGAGACTTCCGCAAGCTTTGGATCACCCGCATCAACGCCGCCGCCCGTCTGAACGAGCTGTCCTATTCGAAGCTCATCAACGGCCTCAACCTCGCGAAGGTCGGCGTCAACCGCAAGATCCTCGCCGATCTCGCGGTCAACGATCCCAAAGGCTTCGCCGCGATTTGCGAACAGGCCAAGAAAGCCCTCGCGAAGTAAAACCGTCTTGAAACAAAGTCCAGCGATGGACTTTTTTTCATCGCCGCGATGCGAAAAAATCGATGTCGGGGAACCTGAAAAAGTTACGCCAAACCGGCGGAATTATGATATCATAATAATGATAGGGAAAGGGTGAACGACATGCATGAGCCGGTCGTCGTCGTCGACGCCATCACCAAGCGTTTCAGAATGTCCAAAAAACAACAGAAGATCGAGCGCACCGACGAGCCGATCAAGGTCGCCGTCCGCGACCTCTCCTTCACCGCCAACCAAGGCGAAATCTATGGTCTGCTCGGCCCTAACGGCGCCGGCAAGACCACCGCGCTTCGATGCATCTCGACGCTGATCCGCCCCGATGAGGGCGACGTCAGGATCGGCGGCGCCTCCGTCCGAAACGACGCCGAGACGGTCCGCGGCAGGATCGGCTTCTTGACCTCCGAACTCAAGCTCGAGGATTTCTTCACCCCCGATTACCTGTACGACTATTTCTCGCACCTGCACGGTGTCGATGAAGCCACAAGCGCGAAACGCAAGGCGTACTTCTTCGACAAGTTCGGCATCGGCAAGTTCGCCGCCGTCAAGGTCGGGGAGCTCTCGACCGGCATGCGCCAAAAGGTCCAGATCGCGATCGCGCTCGTCCACGACCCCGACGTCATCGTCTTTGACGAGCCGACCAACGGGCTCGACGTGCTCACCGCCCGGGTCGTCACCGACTACCTGAAGGAACTGCGCGACGCCGGCAAGACGATCATCGTCTCGACCCACATCTTCAGCCTCGTCGAACGCATCTGCGACCGCGTCGGCATCATCATCGACGGCCGCCTCGTCCTCGAGGAGCCGCTGTCTTCGATCGCGGGCGGCGAACTCGGACTGGAAGAGTTGTTCTTCAATCTCGTCAAGACGGAAAGCGGGGAAGCCGACCATGCGTAACATCCTGACGATCTTCAAGAAGGAATGGGACCGCGTCTTCAAGGACAAGCGCCTCGTCGTGACCGTCATGATCCTGCCCGGCCTGATGATCTTCCTGATCTATTCCTTCATGGGCTCCGCGCTCCAGGGATACATGACGCCGGACTCCGAACGGGTCGCGTTCGCCAACGCGCCGGCCGCGTTCACGAGCCTTTGGTCCTCGCTCGAAACGACCGGCAGCGTCGAACCGACCGCGATCGATGCGGCCGACTTGCCGGAATACCAGGCGAAGGTCGACGCCTCCGAATGGCAGCTGGTCATCGTCTTCCCGGAAGATTTCGAAGCCGATCTCGGCGTCGAGAAGCCGGAAATCATCGTCTACTACAACCAGAACGAAACCGATTCGACGATGGTCTACCAGCGGTTCGCCGGCTACCTGATGGCCTACCAGGAACAACTCTCCGCCGCCCTCTACGGCGACACCGAGGCGTTCTCCGTCGACTGGCGGGCGACCCTCGAGGACCCCGCCCAGCAGACGGGGACGATGATGTCGACCCTGCTGCCGATGCTCGTCGTGATGTTCCTGTTCTCCGGCGCGATGGCGATCGGCCCCGAATCGATCGCCGGCGAGAAGGAACGCGGCACGATCGCGACGCTTCTCATCACGCCCGTCAAGCGGCGCGAGATCGCGATCGGCAAGATCCTCTCGCTTGGCGTCATGTCGCTCATTTCGGCGGTCTCGTCGTTCGTCGGAATCATCTCGTCGTTGCCGACGCTGCTCGGGATCGACGACGTCAACGTCGATTTCTATGGATTCACCGACTATCTGATCATCCTCGCCCTCCTGTTCTCGACCGTGTTCGTGATCGTCGGCGTCATCGCCGTCGTCTCCGCCTATGCGAAGAACATGAAGGAGGCGGGAACGCTGATCACGCCGATCTATCTCGTGACGATCATCATCGGCGTGTCGACGATGTTCTCCGACGGCGCCTCCTCCGACTGGTGGGCGTATCTCATCCCGATCTACAACACCGTCCAGACGCTCACCGCGGTGCTCACGTTCGATCCGGCGACGGCGTCCCACCTGCTCGTCACCGTCCTCGCCAACCTCGCGTACACCGGTTTCTTCGTCTACGTCCTCAACCGCATGTTCCAGAGCGAACGCGTCATGTTCGCGAAGTGAGGCGCACCCGTGGACATCCGTGTGATCCATATCTTCGGGGCTTCCGGATCCGGCGCGACGACCCTCGCCAAAGCGGTCCGGACGCGTTTCGGATACCGCTTCATCGACGTCGACGACGCGATGTGGGAGCCGACCGACCCGCCCTTCACGGTGCGTCGTCCGGACGTTGAAATCCGCCGACGCATCGCCGCCGAACTCGCCCAGTCCGAACGTTCCGTGATTTCCGGAGCGATCGTCGGCTGGGGCGACGTCTTCATCCCTTCGATCGACCTCGCCGTCTACCTGCATCTGCCCGAAGAACTCCGCATCGAGCGCATCAACCAGCGGGAACGCGCGCGCTTCGGATCGCGCGTCGAACCAGGCGGCGACCTGTACCGGCAGCATCTCGACTTCCTCGCCTGGGCGCGGTCGTACGATTCCGACGACCCGACCCGCCGGAGCCGCGCGCAGCACGAGAAGTGGCTGTCCGGACTCCGTTGTCCCATCCTGCGGATCGACACCCCGCTTTCGCTCGACGAACTGGTCGCCCTCGTCGAAACCGCGATCCGCGCCGGCCGTTGAAAGGAGGCCCTCCTTGGATGATCTCTATTTGAAAGCCATCGTCTCCGTGGCCGCGCTCTATGCCGCCGCCAATCCATGGTTCCGCCACCACAACACCAGCGATCCGATCGACCTCTTGACCGCGCTCTCGCTCTTTACGTTCTTCTTGTTCGCGATCGGCGACCTTCCGATCGCCACCGCCCTCTGGGTCTCGGCCGGCTTCATCGCCGCCGACCTGGGCGCGCATCTTCTGTGCTTCGTCCTGAAACGCAAGGCGTTCGTCGTCTTCGGCGGCGGAAAGCGCCACTTTGATGCCGTCCACGGACTCATCCTCACCCTCGCGGAGACCAACAAGATTCCCGCCGAGGTCATCGAACACACGAAAAGACGGCCCTGGCTCGTCGTCTTCCGCAACCTCCCGGGGAAACTGACCGGACGCTTCAACAAGGCTTTCGACAAGGAACTTCGGCCCCTGCTCGGTCTCGAATTCTGGCGTCTGTACCCGGCGACGATCGCCGTCCTGGCGTTCCTCGCCGCCGTCTGGCGCTACATGTAAGGAGGCATCATGATCCCGATCGCTCCGTCTTCCCAAAATCCCATGATGATTCCCGCCAAGGACCCGTCCCGTCGTTTCGGCGTTGAGTTCGACGTCGAACCGTACCGCGGCTGCCCGTTCTTCTGCCTGTACTGCGATTCGCACAACGTGCTGGGGGAGAACGAGTCCCTTTCGCGCGTCTTCGCTCGACCGGACGCGGTCGACTCCTTCACCCTTGAATTGAATGCGCGCGAACCCGGGACGATCATCGGTTTCGGCAAGCTGTTCGAACCCTATCCGCCGCTGGAAGCGAAGGAGCGCGTCACGCGCCGCCTGCTCGAAGCCATCGCCGAGGCCAAGGCTGGCGTCGTGATCGTCACGAAGAGCGACCTCGTCGCCGAGGACGCCGCGCTGCTCCGCCGGATCAAGGCGAACGCGCCGGCGGTCGTCCTGATGAGCGTCACGACGATGAACGAGGACGTCGTGAAGAAACTCGAACCGGGGTGTCCCTCGACCGCCGAACGGTTCAAGGCGATCGCCAAGCTCGCCCAGGAGGGCGTCGTCACGGGGATCTTGATGCAACCGATCGTCCCCTTCATCAACGACACCGAGGAAAACGTCATCCAAATCGTCCGGAAGGCGAAGGAGGCGGGCTGCCGCATCGTCTATCCGTCGTTTGGGATGAATCTCGCTGGCCGGAGCCGCGATCGATTCTTCGATCTGATCGACCGCGAATTCCCGCGCCTCAAGAACGTCTACATGGACCAGTTCGGGGCCAAATGGTCGTGCCAGTCGAAAGCCGCCCCCGCCCTCAAGAAGGCATTCGTCTTCGAATGCCGCAAGCTCAAGCTGAAATACGGCATGAACGACATCGTCCGGCTCGTCCGGCCTTCGTCGTCCGTGCAGATGAAGCTGTTCTGAACGCAGACATCCAGGAGGACATGATGGATCAAATCATCCGGTTTTTCAATGATTGGTGGCTGTTTCTCGCCCTCGCCGGAGGCGCGATCCTGGCCATCGTGATCTTCGCGGCGATCGTCGGGAGAACCGGCCGCAAACCCGTTCGCCGGCCCGCTCCGAAAGCCGACGCCGAACCGCTCGGACCGGTCGACCCGGCGGAAGCGACGAATCCGGCCGAGCCCGTAGCCGCCGTCGCGGACGAGCTATCGATCCCGGCGGCGGAACCCGCGACCGACGTCGCGCCGGCCGTCCCGGATCCGGTCCAGACGAAATCCGAAGCCGTCCCGGTCCCCATCGCCGACCCCAAGCCCGAAGCCGCCCCGACCCCCGATCCCCTACCCGCGACCGCGGTCGTCGCGGCGGAGGAACCGGCCGCATCCGCGCCGGAAGCGCCGGCCAGGCCGAAGGAACCGAAGCCGGTCCTCGGCTGTTACCGCGTGACCTACCGCGCCGAGGACGGCAAGTGGCTCGTCACCCGCGACGGTTCGACGAAGATCCAAAGGACCCTCGAGACCCAGACGGACGCCGTCAACTGGGCGACGATCAAAGCCCTGACCCAAAACGTCGAACTCGTCGTCCACAAGAAGGACGGCACGGTCAAAGCGACGACCAATCCATCCGTCAAGAAAGCATCCTGAGGCCGAAAGGCCTTTTTTTTCGCGTTTCGCGCAATAAAAACATCGCCCGGATTGTTTATCTCAGTGAAAGCATCGAACTCCGTCTATGCAAATCCCCGCTTCCGATGATACAATAGGTACGGAAAGGGGGAATCGCCATGAACGAACCGCTCGACGCCCTGGTCCGTCGGCTCCAGGCCGGCGACCGCACCGCCTTCGACGGCATCTACGAACAAACGCGGAAAACCGTCTACTTCAGCGTCCTGCCGATTCTCCGCGACCGTTCCCTCGCCGACGACATCGTCCAGGACAGCTACCTGAAGATGCTCGACAGCATCCATTCCTACCGCGAAGACAACTTCGTCGCCTATCTCGTCACGATCGCCAAGAACCTCGCGTACAACGAATACAAGCGCCGCACGCGGGTCGTCTACACCGACGCCGACCTCGACACGATCGCGCCGTTCTCCTACGAAAGCCAGCTGGAGATCAAGGCCGGCAACGAGGCGATCATCAGGAAGGCGCTGTCCGTCCTCGACGAGACGGAGAAGTCGGTGTTCCTGCTTCACAACGTTTCCGACCTGCCCCACCGCGAAATCGCCCTCGTGCTTGACAAGCCGATCGGCACGATCACCTGGCTCTACAGCCGCGCCGTGAAGAAGATCCGCGCCGCCGTGAAGGAGGACTGAGGTCCATGAAGTTCCGACAATTCAATGCGCTCCTCCAATCCTCGGCCGCCCTGCCGGTCACCCGGGACGAGGAGTTCGTCCGCCGCGTCGTCGGTTCTCCCGAGCCGGTCCCGACGGCCCGTCCGACCACGCCGTGGTCCCGCATCGCCGTTTCCTTCGCCTCGGCAGCCGTCGCCTTCGCCTCGTTCGTCTTCGGCTTCTACGGCCTGCATCCGGCCGTCGTCCTGACCGTCGACGCCAATCCGTCGATCGAGCTGTCCATCAACCATTTCGACCGCGTCATCGGACTCGTCGCGCTGAACGAGGACGCCGAGGCGATCGTCGACGACCTCGCCTGGTTCAACCGGACGCCCGCATCCGTCCTTTCCTCCGTCTATGACGAACTCGTCCTCGCCGGTTACGTCGAACCCGGCGACGTCCTCCTGCTCGGCCTCTCCGGCCTGGCTTCCGCCCAAGCCGATTCCTATCAGTCCGCCTTCGCCGCGGCGCTATCCGAGGCAACGCTCTTGTACATGAACGATTACCGCGACGAGGATGCGACGGTGGTCCTGCGCGCCTCGCAAGCCTTCCAGGAGTCCGTCGACGCCGCCGAAGACGACCGCGCCGCGATCTGGGACGGCGTCTATTCCGAAGCCGCGGCGGGATCCTTCGACGGGATCACGACGACGACGGCGCCGATGATCACGACGACCGCCGGCGCGAACACGACCGGCGTCCCGGCCACCGACAGCCAGACGACCATCCTCGAACTCCCGCTCTCCGATGACGATCTCGAAGCCCTGGCGGCGTCGTACGGCGTCTCCGTCGCCAAGCTCCGCCTCGCGATCGCCGTCTTCAACGGCACGCCCGCGATGCGGACCACGACCGACCTCGAAGCGCTCGCGCTGCTGCCCGTCGCGCAGCTCGCGGCGCTCTACGCGGCGCTCGACTGAACGAAACCAAACAAAAACTCCCTGCGTTTTCCAGGGAGTTTTTTCATGAGGCGGAGGGGTTTTCGCGGTGTTTCCGGAATGCTCCGGAAAGCGCGTAGAGCGCCAGGAAGCCGAGGGCGATCAAGACCAGGATGAACAGGATGTGCCATCCGTCGGGGATCGCGTTCAGGAACGGGATGGGACCGCCGTAGAACGGATTGCGCATGATGTACATGTTGTTCGCGGCGGGATCGACGAAGAGGTTGCCGTACATCGCCCACGCCATCGCCAGGACGGTGCCCAGGACGACGCGCGGCCAATGCCTGATGTCGAACCGGAAGGTCCCCTCGCGGATCAGGTAGACGGGGAGGAAGAAGAGCAGGAAGTGGACGAGGAGGGTGCGGATCAGCGGGAAGGTGATCGCGATCGGATCGCCGAAGAGGACGCCGGACGGATAGAGGATGACGGCGAGGCCGCCGAGGATCGAGGAACCGAAGACGAAATCCTTCGCCTTCTTCCAGTCGAACCAGACGACGAGCGGAAGCAGGATGTTGTTGATGCCGCAGATTTGAAAGGAGATCAGGGTGCGCCAGTCGAAGAAGGCGTGCGTGTTCGCCGACACGGGTTCGGCGTAGGCGTAGTATTCATAGACGAAGATGACTTCGCCGCCGTACTTGAGGACGAGCATGAGGATCGTCGATGCGAGCACGACGATCCGCCGCACCTTCGGCCCGCGGCCGGCGAGCGTCTTCATCAGGACGGCGAACAGGACGGCGCAGAAGAGGATGTATAAAAAATGCGGCCATTTGAACAGGTACATATCGGGGAAGAGATCCATCCCTTCGCTGGAAAAGAAGCGGGTCAACAACACGGCTTTCCTCCGGGGTCCGACGTTCTACCTGATATTATACAATAGATCCGCCGCGATGCAGCGGCCGACTTGCGCGGTCGATTCGGATTCTTGAATGTCAGCGCTTGCATTCTCGGGAAAATGCGGTAAAATAAGAATTACATCTTCCGAAGATGCTGGAGGTAATCAATCATGTTCACGATTACGGTATCGGGCGTATCGACCGCATTCGACCATCCGGTGCGGCTCGAAACCCTCGCCTTGCAACAAACCAAGCGCATTTACGCGGCCAAGGTCGACAACCGCCTGCGCGAACTCGCCTATGTCGTCGAGAAGGATGCGAACGTCGAATTCCTCGGCTACGACAACATGGATTCGACCCGCATCTACGCCACGAGCATGCGCTATCTCGTCTGCATGGCGTTCTATCGCGTCTATCCCGAGCTTCAGATCAAGTTCTCCAACTCGATCGCGATGGGCGTCTACGGGCGTCCGACGAACGGCACGCTGTCGCCCGAGATGGTCGCCAGGGTCGTCGCCGAGATGAAGGCCCTGATCGAACGGGATCTGCCGATCGTGCGCAGCCAGCGCTCGATCGCCTCCGTCAAGAAACACTATCAGGCGCTCGGCTACGTCGACAAGGTCGAGACCCTGAAATACCGCAAGGAGGCCGTCAACATCTACGAGTGCGACGGCTACCTCAACTATATGTACGGCTACATGGTGCCTTCGACCGGCTATCTGAAGGAGTTCGAGCTGTTCTACTACAGCCCCGGATTCCTCGCCCGCGTGCCGCGCATCGAGGCCAACGGCCAGATCCCCGAATTCGCCGACTCGCCGCAGTTTTTGCGCGTCCTCAACAAAGCCGAGCAGTGGGCGATCCAGTGCGACGCCGACATGATCTACAAGATGAACAAGAAGATCGAGGCCGGACGCACCGTCGAGTACGTCAACATGTGCGAGACGAAGCATAACAACCAGCTTTGCGAACTGGGCAACCTGATCGCGCGGGACATCGACAACATCAAGCTGATCGCGATCGCCGGCCCGTCCTCCTCGGGCAAGACGACATTCGCCCGAAGGCTCGAGATCGAACTGCTCACGCGCGGCATCAAGCCGCTGCCGATCTCGATCGACAACTACTATCTCCCGCCGGAACAGGCGCCGATCGACGAGTTCGGCCAGCCCGACTTCGAACACGTGAACGCCCTCGACCTCAAGCTGTTCAACCAGAACATCGCCGACCTCGTCGCCGGCAAGCCGACGTCGCTTCCCGTCTTCGACTTCATGAACCACCGACGGGTGATGACCCCGCCGGTCGCCGTCAAGCCGCACGAGCCGATCATCATCGAGGGGATCCACGCGCTCAACGACCTCTTGACCCAGTTCATCCCCTCCGACCAGAAGTTCAAGGTCTACATCTCGCCGTTCGCGCAGATCAACATCGACAACAACAACCCGATCAACCTCACCGACCTGCGCCTGCTCCGGCGGATTGTCCGCGACCTGCAGTTCCGCAACACCTCGCCGGAGAAGACGCTCTCGATGTGGCCGTCGGTGCGCCGCGGCGAATACAAGTGGATCTATCCGTTCATCGAGAGCGCCAACTACATCTTCAACTCCGAACTGACCTACGAGATGGCCGTCCTCAAGCGCTACGCGATGGCCGCCCTGCTCCGGATCCCGAACGACTCCGAACACTACATCGCCGCCAACCGGCTGATCAAGTTCCTCAAATACTTCAAAGGCATCGACGACTATGTCGTGCCGTGCAATTCGCTCCTCCGCGAGTTCATCGGAAAGAGCGTCTTCGCGCACTGATCCGACTCGAAAACAGCACGCGCCGCTCTTCCATCGAGGAGGGGCGCGTGTTATAATGGAAACCAGATAGTGAGACGGGAGTGATCGTATGAATGTCCTGTTCGTCGCCGCCGAATGCACGCCGTTCGTGAAGATCGGCGGGCTCGCCGACGTCGTCGGATCCCTGCCCCAGGCTTTGAAGAAGCTGCGCCGCTGCGAAGTCCGCGTGATCCTGCCCGACTACCGTTCGATTCCGTCGAGATTCAAGAAGCGGATGGAGACGGTGGCGACCTTTTCCGTCGACGTCGGCACGAAGCGGTCCGTCTACGTCGGACTCTTGACCCTCCGGGTCGGGGCGGTGCGCTATTACTTCATCGACAACGAGTTCTACTTCGGCCGCGACAAGGTATACGATTACGGCGACGAATCGGAACGGTTCGCCTTCTTCCAGATCGCCGCCGTCGCGGCGATCGCCCGGATGGACTTCGTCCCCGACGTCGTCCACGTCCACGACTGGCACGCGGCGATGACGCCGCTCTTGCTCAAGACCGCCTACGCCGCCGAGTATCCGAAGGTCAAGACGGTTCTCACGATCCACAACCTCGCCTATCAAGGCATCTTCCCGCTCCAGGACCACTCCCTGTTCGCGATCCCCTACGACAACCGCTTCGAGTTCGAAGGATATCTGAACTTCCTGAAGTGCGGCATCGTCACCGCCGACTTCGTCACGACCGTCTCGCACACCTACGCCAAGGAGATCATGACCGACTATTACGGCTACGGCATGCAGCGGCTGTTGTCCTGGCGCCAGTCGACCGTGCAAGGCATCATGAACGGCATCTCGCTCCGCGATTTCGACCCGCGGACCGACAAGGCACTCGCCCGGAACTATGGCGAGGACGACTTCGCCCTTGGCAAGGCCGCCTGCAAGCGCGACCTCTACGACCGCCTGGCGGTCGGGTTCTCGACGGCCTCACCGCTCGTCGGGATCGTCTCCCGGCTCGTCGCCCAGAAGGGCTTCGATTTGATCGAGCGCGTCCTCGAGGAGATGCTCGCGGCGGATGACTTCCGGCTCGTCGTGCTCGGCGACGGGGAGAAGAAGTTCACCGAATACTTCCGCCGCGTGGCCGCGGCCAATCCGGACCGGGTGAAGGTGGTCGTGGGGTACGACGACGCGCTCGCCCGCCGCATCTACGCCGCCTCCGACCTCTTCCTGATGCCCTCCAAGTTCGAACCGTGCGGCCTCGGCCAGCTGATCGCGATGCGCTACGGCACGCTCCCGCTCGTCCGAGAGACCGGCGGACTCGCCGATTCGGTCAACCCCTACAACGAGTACGAGGGAACCGGAACGGGGTTCTCCTTCACCCACTACAACGCGCATGACATGATGCACGTGCTCCGCTACGCGTTCTCGGTCCATCGGGACCACCGCGACGCCTGGGACGCGATGGTGCGCCGGGCGATGCTTGCGGATTTCAGCTGGGAAGCATCGGCGAAGGAATACAAGCGACTGTATCAGAGCATCCAGAAGGACAAAGGAGTGAAATGATGGAAACATTGGCATTGATTCTCGCCGGCGGCCGCGGGTCGCGGCTCGACATCCTCTCGGAGGACCGGGTCAAACCGTCCGTCCCGTTCGCGGGCAAGTTCCGCATCATCGACTTCACGCTGTCGAACTGCTCGAACTCGGGCATCTTCAACATCGCGATCCTCACGCAGTATCTCCCGCTGTCCCTGAACGACCACATCGGTTCGGGCAAGCCGTGGGACCTCGACCGCCGCGATTCCAAGGTGACCCTGCTCCAGCCGCACAGCGATTGGTACGCCGGGACCGCCGACGCCGTCCGCAAGAACCTCGCGTTCGTGGAAAAGAGCGGTTCGAAATACGTCCTGATCCTCTCCGGCGACCACATCTACAAGATGGACTACCGCCAGATGATCAAGCAGCACATCGAGTCCGGGGCCGACCTGACGGTCGCCGCGAAGGTCGTCGACTTGAGCGAAGCCTCGCGCTTCGGCATCCTCGAGGCCGATGCGAAGAACGAGATCGTCGCCTTCGTCGAGAAGCCGAAGCAGCCGAAGTCGAATCTCGCCTCGATGGGCATCTACGTCTTCAACACCGACGTCCTGGTCCGGAAGATCAAGGAAAGCAGCATCCCCGACCTCGATTTCGGGGCCCACATCATCCCCTCGATGATCGGGAAGGACAAGGTCTTCGCGTTCAAGTACTACGATTACTGGAAGGATGTCGGAACCTACGACTCGTATCTGCAGGCGAACCTCGAACTGATCGAGACCGTCGACAAGATCCCGCTCGACATGTACGACCCGAACTGGAAGATCTACACGAAGTCGGAGGACCTGCCGGCCGTGAAGGTCGGTTCGAAGGCCGTCATCCGTCAGGCGCTGCTCTCCAACGGCGCGATCGTCGCCGGCACCGTCGAACGCAGCGTGCTCTCCCCCGGCGTCGTCGTCCACCCGCTCGCGCGGGTCGTGAACTCGGTGTTGCTCAACAACGTCGAAGTCCGTCCCGGGGCGATCGTCGAGAACTGCATCATCGACAAGAAGACCGTCGTCGGCGAGAACGCGATGGTCGGCTTCGGTACCGACCTCACCCCGAACAGGGAGAATCCGGGCTTGCTGTCCTCCGGCATCACCGTCCTCGGGAAGCACCTCAAGGTTCCGAAGAACATGGTGATCGGCCGCAACTGCCGGATCTTCGCCACCGCCGACCTTGCCAAGCAACCCGACAACATCGTCCCGTCCGGCTCCACCCTCAAATGACCAAAGACCGCCTCGGCGGTCTTTTTTTTCAAACAAAAACGGACCCGAATGAACGGGTCCGCGATCGCCTCATGGTGCTCCTACCTAGAATCGAACTAGAATCTCAGCCTTACCATGGCTGCGTTTTGCCATTAAACTATAGGAGCGTTTGCCTTTTCTATTATATCGAACGTTCGGACAAAAAGCAACAGTTTTTATCAGTCGGATTCCCAAAACCGAATCGGACGAAAGCGAACGCGAAAACCCCATGCACAAATGAACCGGATGGTGATACAATATAAACGGTCATATGCAAAAGAAGGAGAATGGACATGCTGAAAATCAGTCATTTTTCGAAAAGTTACGACGGTAAGAAAAAAGCTTGCGACGACATCTCGCTCGACATCCAGAAAGGCGAAATCTATGGCTTCATCGGCCACAACGGCGCCGGCAAGACGACGCTTTTGAAATCGATCGCCGGGATCCTCGACTTCGAATCCGGGACGATCGAGATCGACGGCAAGTCGATCAAGACGGAACCGCTTCAGGCGAAGAAGGTGCTCGCCTACATCCCCGACAACCCCGACGTCTACGAGACGCTCACCGGCGCCCAGTACCTCAATTTCATCGCCGACATCTACGAAGTGGCGGAAGCGACCCGCAAAGGCGTCATCGAGAAATATGCGGCGATGTTCGACCTGTCCGGCGTCCTCAAGGACCCGATCGCGAGCTACTCGCACGGGATGAAGCAGAAGCTCGTGATCATCGCCGCGCTCGTCCATCAGCCGAAGGTCTTCATCCTCGACGAACCGTTCGTCGGACTCGACCCGAAGGCGACCTACCAGCTCAAGGAAGTGTTTCATGAGCTCTGCGCGAACGGTGCCCTGATCTTCTTCTCGACGCACATCCTCGACGTCGCGGAAAAGCTCTGCGACAAGATCGCGATCATCCGCCGCGGCCAGATCGTCGCCGCCGGACCGACATCGGACATCACGAAGGACGGGTCGCTCGAGGAAGTCTTCCTGGAGCTGATCGATAAATGACCCCGTTCGCCGCTTTGACGCGGACGACCTTCCGCGTCGGCTTCAACCTCGGCCGATTCCTCGGCACCGGAACCGACAAGTCGAAGGCGAAGAAGCTGTTGATCCTCTTGGCCATCCTCTACGCCCTCGCCGCCTATGTCGGCGGTTTCGGATACCTGTTCTACCTGCTCGCCGAAGCGCTCGCGGCGATGCCTTCCGCGCCGCTCGAACTCCTCCTCGTCTACGTCTTCCTGTATGAGGTCGGCATCACCGTCCTGCTCGTCTTCTTCCGGGCGGACGCGACGCTCTTCCGCCTGTCGGATTTCGACATCCTCGGTCCGCTCCCGCTCAAGCCGATCCACATCGTGTTCGCGAAGAGCCTGGTCATGATGGCGGGGGTCTACCTGACGGCCCTCGTCGCGACCGCGCCGATCCTGTTCGCCTATTATTACTTCGCGGCGCCTTCCGTCGGAGCGGTCCTGCTGGCGATCCCGGTCTTCCTGGCGACGCCCTTGATCCCGTCGATCCTGTCGGCGCTGATCGCCTTCGCCGTCAAGCTCGCGACCGACCGCCTCCCCCACCGCAAGGCGATCAACACGATCCTGATGTTCGTCGTCTTCCTCGGTTTGATGGTCGCGCAGTTCGCTTTCAGCGCATCCGGCGAGAATCCGCTCATCGGCCAGATCGACTTCATCGCCGCCCTCGACGCGGCCTTCCCGCCGCTCGGCTGGTTCGCCGCCGCGTTCGCGGAGGGCGACCTTGTGGCGGCGCTCCTGATCGTCGCGGTCAGCGTGGCCGCGTTCGGCCTGTTCCTCGTCCTCGTCTCGCGGTCGATCGTCAAGACCAACTCGCGGCAGAGGAACGAACCCGCCACGAACCGCCGGAAGACGCCGGTCGACTACCGGCGTGCCACCGCGTTCCGCGCCATCCTCGCGAAGGAATGGCGGACCTTCCTCGGCGTCCAGATCTACGTCTTCAACGTCGGCTTCGGGCCGATCATCCTGACCCTCGCCGCGATCGCCTCGCTGTTCTTCGGCGATTCCCTCCTCGTCTACCTGGCCGCCTCGTTCGGCGGCGCGACGATCCCGATCCATTTCATCCTGCTCGGCTTCATCGGTTTCGTCATGTCGATGATCTACACGTCGGCGATCTCGCTGTCGATCGAAGGCAAGAAATTCTGGATCCTGCGCAGCGCGCCGATCGCGCCCTCGACCGTCATCGACGCGAAGATGGCCTTCAACGTCCTCCTCGGTTCGATCCCCGCCTGCTTCGCCGTCCCCCTCTTCGCGATCGCGTTCGCGCTCCCCATCCTCGACGCCATCGCCATCCTGCTCTTCGCCGTCGCGTTCTCCTGCCTCGTCTCCGCGACCGGTTCGATCATCAACCTCAAGTTTCCGCGGTTCGATTTCCAAAACGAAGTCGAGATCGTCAAGCAGAGTCTCGGCGCCCTGATCGGCGTGTTCGGCGGATTCGGCCTCGTCGCCCTCGAGGGCTTCGGGCTGTATCTGCTCGGCATCGTCATGCCGTGGCAGCTCGCCGCGGTGATTCTGACGGCGGTCACCGGCGCGCTCGCCTTTGGCGTCCGCGCGCTGGCGCTCCGCATGGCGGAAAACCTTTTCATCCGAATGAAGGCGTGAGACCGTGCGGAAACCCGCCGAAAACGGTGGATATCATTTGTATTTTGATCTGGTTGATGTTATAATCTGCACTGGAAAAAAGAGAGAAGAAAGGACTAAACTATGGCAAAATATGTTTACTTGTTCAAAGAAGGCCAGGCCTCGATGCGCAACCTTCTGGGCGGCAAGGGCGCGAACCTTTGCGAGATGACGAATCTCGGCATGCCCGTGCCGTACGGTTTCACCGTCACGACCGAAGCCTGCACGCGTTACTATGAAGACGGCCGCAAGATCGCTCCCGAAATCGAAAAGGAGATCTACGACAATCTCCACAAGATCGAGAAGCAGGCCGGCAAGATTTTCGGCGACAACGCGAACCCGTTCCTCGTCTCGGTCCGCTCCGGCGCCCGCGCCTCGATGCCCGGCATGATGGACACGATCCTGAACCTCGGCTTGAACGACGTCGCCGTCGAAGGCCTCGCCAAGCAGACCGGCAACCCGCGGTTCGCCTACGACTCCTATCGCCGCTTCATCCAGATGTTCTCCGACGTCGTCATGGAAGTCGAGAAGCATCATTTCGACGTGATCCTCGATGCCAAGAAACATGAGAAGAACGCCAAGCAGGACACCGACCTCACCGCCGACGACCTGAAGGCGATCGTCAAATCGTATAAAGCCCGCTACCAGGAAATCAAGGGCGAGGTCTTCCCGCAGGACCCGAAGGTCCAGCTGATCGAAGCGGTCAAGGCCGTGTTCCGCTCCTGGGACAACCCGCGCGCCAACACCTACCGCCGTCTGAACAACATCCCCTACGAATGGGGCACGGCGGTCAACGTCCAGTCGATGGTCTTCGGCAACAGCGGCGAGGATTCCGGCACGGGCGTCGCCTTCACGCGCGACGCCGCCACGGGCGACAATTATTTCTACGGCGAGTTCCTGATGAACGCCCAGGGTGAGGACGTGGTGGCCGGCACCCGCACGCCGCTCAAGATCGAAGAACTCAAGAAAGTCATGCCGCATGCTTTCGACGAGCTGATGCAGATCCGCACCACGCTCGAAAAGCATTACAAGGACATGCAG
>CAIMSF010000049.1 GCA_903844055.1 uncultured bacterium | reverse complement strand
GAGATCGTCGGCGCGGTATTCCTCGAGCGTTCCGCGGTATCCGATGAGCCCGTTCGCGACACAGAACAGGTTGCCGTTCTTGATGATGTCGTCAGGTTGAAAACCTGCCGCTTCGATGAGATACATCCTGATCCGCTCCCTTCAAGGCCGTAGCCATAAATCGATCAATCGTTCTTGAGGCGTTTCCAGAATTCTTCGGCGGGCGCCGGCTTCCCGAAGAGGTAGCCCTGCAGGTTGTCGACGTTCACGCCCTTGAGCAGCGCCTGCTGGGTTTCGTTCTCGATCCCTTCGCAACAGATCTTCGTTCCCTTCATGTGGCAGAACTTGGCGATCGTGTCGACGAAGGCGACGGTATACGGGTCGAACTCGATGTTGAAGATGAAGCTGCGGTCGATCTTGACGATGTCGAGCGGCATCCGCCGCAGGTGGTTGAGCGAGGAGTAGCCGGTGCCGAAGTCGTCCATCGCGATCCTCACGCCGATCTGCTTGACGGCGGAGAGGATCTCGATGATCTTGTTGATGTCGTTCACCGCGAGGCTCTCGGTGATTTCGAAGATGAGGTTCCGGGCCGGCAGCTTGTAGGTCTGCAGCGCCTTCAAAAGCGTCTGGACGAGGTCGGTCTGGAGGATCTGGATGACCGAGAAGTTGACCGAGACGGAGATGTCGAGGCCGTAGTCGAGCCACTTCTTCGCTTCCTTGATCGCCGCGTTCAGGATGTGCTTGCCGAGCGGGATGATCAAGCCGGTCTGTTCGGCGACCGGGATGAACTTCACCGGGCTGACGAAGCCGTACTCGTCGGAGAACCAGCGGACGAGCGCCTCGGCGGCCACGACCTTGCCGGATTTGGCGTCGATGATCGGCTGGAAATAGACCTTGAACTCGCCGCAGCCCTCGTCGACCGCGCCTTTCAGGGCGCGTTCGAGGCTGACCGTGTCCTCCTGGAATTTCTGGAGGCTGACGTCGTAGAGGATGAACTTGTTCTTGCCGGAGACCTTGGCGTCGGAAAGCGCGAGGTTGGCCTTGCGGATCAGGTCGTCGGGGTCCTTGTTGGCGTCGTTAAGGAAGGCGATGCCGAGGGAGACCGTGCAGGAGGTCTCGTAGCCTTCGATGTAGAACGGGGACTCGAAGACGCGCATTACCTTGTGGGCGACCTCGTAGACCTGTTCGCCGTAGAGGTTCTTCACGAGGAAGCAAAACTCGTCGCCGCCGAACCGGTAGATCTTGTCGCGGATTTCCGGGATCTTGTTCAGATGGATGCTGATGGTCCTTAGCAGCGCGTCCCCAAACGAGTAGCTGTACATGTTGTTGATCAGCTTGAAGTTGTCGATGTTGAGGATGCCGATGAAGGAGTTCGTATACATCGCGGAGCTGAGTTCGAACGTCTTGCGCAAGTCCGCTTCCAGCTTCGAGCGGTTCGGCAGTCCGGTGAGAACGTCCGAATACGCCAGCGACGAAATCGTCTCCTGGTTCTTCTTGTTGATCGTGATGTCGGTCAGGATCACCAGTTCGGCGTCATGGGCGTCGCCGTAGTCGACCGGCGAGCGGTTCACGATGAACCAGCGGTCGACGTCCTTCAGATAGATTTCCTTGACGGCGCGCGTCGTCGGTTCGACCGCGAGGATCGAACGCACGTACGCTTCCCCGCGCAGGCCGCCGACGGTCTGTTCGCGGCGCAGGAACAGGTCGGTGAAGACCACGTTGGAATAGAGGATCGCGGCGTTGCCGGTCGCGACGATCGCGACCGCCGAGGGGAGCGAGTCGAGGATGCGGATGAAATCGGTGCGCCCGCCGCGATGGTGGCCGGCGGTTTCGCGGACGAGCGACGTACTCAGGATCGTGCCGATGTTCTCGAAGAAAAACGTGTCTTTCTCACTCCAGATGCGGCGGGATTGGTTGTCGATGAACGTGACGAACCCCCAGGGGACGCCGCTCTTCATGAGCCGGACGCCGACGGCGGCGTGGGCGTTTTCGCGCGAACCGCTCGGATCGTCCACGACGTCGGGGGTGTTGACGACGAAGAGGCTGTCGCTTTCGTATTTCCATTCGGCCAGGTAGATGTCGCCGATGTCGAGTCCGTCGAGGCGGCGCTCGAGCGGGGCCATCGAATCGTCGTACCATTCCTCGAGGATCGAGAACGATCCGCGATGGGTTCCGAACGCAGCCAGCGCCATCCGCGACAGCTGCAGCGCCGGGCCGACCCGGCTGGCGATCTTGCGGAACGCGTTTTGGACACCCGCGGCGGAACCGGCGGCTTCGTTGACCTCGATGAACATCTCGCGGATTTTGCGTTCGCGTTCGGCGTCGCCGCGGTCGGAGGACGTGGACTGGATCTGCATCGCGGCGAGCGTCGCGACTTCGATCATGTAGGCGATCCCATCGGCGAAGATGCCGGCGTATTTATACAGCGCTTCGAGCTGTCCCGGCAGCAGGGGCGGGAACAGACCGAGGTCGTTCACGAGGCGGGCGCCGTGGGCGACGTTGGTCAAGCGGCCGTAGAGCAACAGCGTGCCGACCCGCGCGCCGCGCCGTTCGAGCGGATGGACCGCGAGCGCGAGGTCGGAATAGGTCGATTTGAGGACCGCCGACAGGTGGAACGATTCGAAGCCTTCGAGGCTTTCCTTGATGATCGACCACGCGCGGGCGACTTCCGTGTTCTGAAGCATGAGCGCGCCGGAGTTGTTGAAGAGCATCGCGCCGACGCCGCTCTTGCTTGAAAACGACTGGAGAAATCCGTGCAGGTCGGCGTACTTGATGACCGTCTGGAGGTTGAAGTCGGGGACGATGCCCGTCTTCGGGACGGCGTCCATGGCGCGGAGCTGGTCGATCGCGTTGCGCGTCGAGGTGATGTTCGAGGTCGTCGACTCGAGGTAGTCGATGCCGCCGATATTGACCGCATAAAGGCTTTCCTTCACCCAAAAATACTGTTTTTTGCGATTGGCGATGCGGTACTCGTGGACCATCTGTCGGATCCGGCCGGTCGTCAGGCTCTCGATCTCCCGTTCGTATGCGGATAGATCGGCCGGATGGATCATTTCCTTGAACGGCAGCTTGCCGTGCATGAACTCCTGCGCCGAATAGCCGAACTGGTTCACGTTGTCCGTGATCAGTTCGAAGTGGTAGGGGTCCGACATCAGCCGGACGGAAAAAACGACGTGCGAGCGGTTGGCGACCGCGAGCAGCTTCTGGTAGTTGAGGTTGTGGTCCTGGTAGGGCTCGGGGAACTGGATGATGAGCGCGATCTTGCGGATCCGGTGGTTGTCGCCGAGCATCGGCGTGAGCGAGATCTTCGCCCATACCACCTCGCGGTCGGCGTTCACGAGCCGAAGCGTGGTCATGTACGATTCGCGGCGCGAATAGAGGATGTCCTTCACCTCGACGAGGTAGCGGTCGAGGTCGGACGGATAGATGATGTCGGACAACGTCATCCGGCCGTCGATGAACTGGTCGAAATCATAGCCGAGCCGGTTCAGGTTGTCGCTGTAGTACTCGATCCGCATCTCGCCGTCGAGGTTGCTGACGAGCAGGTAGACGTTGGCGTCGGACAGCGCCCGGTTGATGAGCGCCTGCATCTGCTGGGCGGTATCCTCGTCACGCATCGCGATCGAACCGACCGAGAGGTTGACCGGGAAGTACACGATCATGATCCCCTGCATCCGGTTGGAAAGCGAATAATACGGGAACTTCTCGATCTTCACGAGCGTCGTGAAGGCGTTCGCCTTGATTTTCCCCATCATGTCCCAGAAACAGACTTCCTTGTCGAGGACGGCCCGGTCGCTGTGCTCGAAATCGGAGTGGAACGCCTTCGAAAACAGCTCGTTGTCGGTCTTTCCGACCATCGAGCCCTTCAGTTCGTTTTCATAGGGGACATAGTCGCTGTGGCCGAGATAGACTCCCGCGACGCTCTTCCACAGGATGCGCGGCAGCTGGTTGTCGCGGAAACTCGCGATCCGCGATTCGAAGAAGACGACGACGGCGATGTCGCCGTCGAGGTCGACGAGGCTGACCGATCCGCTGACGATCTGCATGCGCCCGTCAAGGGTCAGGCCGAGGCCGTAGAAGACGCGCGAGTTGTCGGCGGAGATGGCGTCGTAGTCGACGTTCACGGAACACGTGCGCGGCGCCGGTTCGTCGGCCGGGCGGGTCGATCGGTATGCCAAAACGTCGCCGCTTCCCTTGAGGAAGACGACGCAGTTGTAATTCAGGCGGTCACACATTTCTTGGAAGTGGTGCTTGTACGATTCCGGCATGTCGTAATTCTCCCGCGGTGTCAAAACGGTCGCGAACCTTTTCACGTTCATTATGTAATTATATCATAATTCGCTTGAAAAAACCTATTTTTGGGGAAATCGCGGGGATCCCCAACCCTAAAAAAAAGTGGAAAGTCATTCTTGCAATTTAGACGCATATTTGATACAATAGTAACGCTGATATCGATGGAGGTGACATCCATGGCAAACATCAAATCTTCGAAAAAAAGCATTCTGACCAGTGAAAAGAAGCGCAGTGCAAACGCCGCGTTCAAGACTTCCCTCAAGACCGCGATGAAGAACGTCGAACTCGCCGTCGCAAAGGGCGACAAGGCCGCCGCCGCCGAAGCCCTCGCTTTCGCGTACAAGAAGCTTGACAAGTCGGTCGCGAAGAACATCCACAAGGCGAATTTCGCTTCCCGCGAAAAATCCCGCCTGTCGACCCGCGTCAACGCTCTGAACTAGTCGAAAAAAGAACGCATTGCCGCCCAAGGGCGGCTTTTTTTCGTTAAAAAAGAAGCCTTCCGGCTTCTCATTCAAATTGATAGAGGAACGTCTCGAGGCCGATCTTCTTGTCGAGCGTGCCGCTCTTCATGCCGAAGTCGAGGTCCTCGAGCCGGTTCAGCCGGTCGAGCACGAAGGCGTCGGGCTGTTCGTTCGCGTTCTTCATGATGTAGTAGGTGCGCCCCTTGGAGGCGTTGAAATACTTCATCACGTCGTCGAACCGGGCGCCCGTCCGAAGCAGTTCCTTGGCGTAGAGGATTTCCTGGAATTTCCCCGCGAGCAGGGTCGCGATCCCGGCGGGATCGACGCCTGCCTTGAACAGGTCCTGCAGGATCGCGGTGACCGACCAGGCGTCTTTCGCGAGATAGGCGTTGACGAGGTCGAAGACGTTGTCCTCGACGTTTTTCGTCACGACCGCGCGGACCATCCTGGCGTCGATCGACGGCTTGCCGGTCGCATACAGAAGCAGCTTGTCGAGCTCGTTTTGCGCCGTGCCGTCCGATTCCTTCGTGCGGATCACGAATTCCTCGAGCGCGTCGGCGTCGATCGTGTGGCCGGCGGCCTCGATCGCCCGGCGGGCGACGCCATAGGCGTCCTCCTTCTTGACGGGCAGGCACTCGGTGATCGATCCCTTTTCGGCGAAGGCGCGGCAGAGCGCCTTCCGCGTATCGAGCTTGTCGGCCGTCGTCTGGACGATGAAGAGGGTCGTTGGATTGGGGTGGGCGAGATACTCCGAAAGACGCTCGAGATGATGTTCCGGCTCCTTCGCGGGCTTCGCCGCGGCGGACAGGAAATAGGCGTTCCGGAGGACGACCGCCTTCCGGTCGGAAAGGAACGGGATCGTCATCGCGGCCGCGACGGCCTCGTCGACGGCCACTTCCTCCATGTCGAACAGCTCGACGTCGAAGGCTTCGATCCCCCGTGCGGCGAGCAGTTCATCCGATTTCGTCTGGAGCGGCAGCCGGTCCGGACCGTAAAACAGATACACGTTCCCGTTCATCGTATCACCGAGTCCATTATATCACGGCGGCGGATCGAAAGGAACACTTGTCCGCATCGAAGCAGGCGGTTCGCCGCATTCCCGAAACGCTCGTCCTCGGAATAGGCGGAGAGGATCCTGCCGCCCCAGGGCGGATAGACGAAGCGGATCGTCCCGAACAAGTCAGTCCGCAGAATCGCCGTGCCGGATGCTTCCAGCCGAGCCAGCACTTCTTCGTCGGGATGACCGTACCCGTTCGTGCGGCCGACCGAGACGACCGCGATCGACGGGCTCGCGGCCGAAAGCAGTTCCGCCGAGGTCGACGTCGCGCTGCCGTGGTGGCCGACCTTCAGGATGTCGGCGTCGGGCCAGTCGACCGCGCGTTCGACCGCCGTGCCGGCATCGCCG
>CAIMSF010000048.1 GCA_903844055.1 uncultured bacterium | reverse complement strand
GCCGTCTGCGACGGATTCCTGTACCGCCAGAAGAAGATCGGCATCGTCGGGAACGGCGAGTTCATGCTCGAGGAACTCGACGTGCTCCGCAACTTTTCGAAGGACCTCACCGTCTTCACGAACGGCGAACCGCTCGCCCACACCCCCGAAAACGTCAAGGTCGTCACCGAACCGCTCATCGAGATCCTCGGCACCGACCGCCTCTCGGGCGTCGCCACGGCGGCCGCGCAGTACCCGCTCGACGTCCTGTTCGTCGCGATCGGCACCGCCTCGGCATCCGATTTCGCGATCCGCATCGGCGCGATGATGGACAACAACAGGATCGTCGTCGACGGCGACTTCATGACGAACATCGAGGGGCTCTTCGCCGCGGGCGACTGCATCGGCGGCCTCGCGCAGGTCGCAAAAGCCGTCTCGGACGGCGCGCAGGCCGGCATCGCGATCCACAAACACCTCAAATCGATCAAGTCCTGACCATGTCGGGACTTTTTCTTTCGGCTTTCCGGAAGCCGGCCGCAAGGCCGGTTTTTTGTGTTATAATTGTCTTTGACCATCAATCAAGCGCCTGGGAGGATCCATCATGCAAGAAATCGCCGCACTGCGTCAGACCATCGACGAAATCGACAAGGAAATGCAACGCCTGTTCATCGCCCGGATGGAAACCGTCCGTTCGATCGCGGACGTCAAGCTCGCAAGGGACCTGTCCGTGTACGATCGCGAACGGGAGATCCAGGTGATCGCCGCCAATCTGAGCCGCATCGAGGGCTCGCCGTACGAGGAATATTATAAAACGTTCCTCGAAACCGTCATGCAGCTCTCGAAGGAATACCAGAAGTCGATCGTCAGGAGCGCGTTATGAAGAGATATATCGACCTCCGCAGCGACACCGTCACCCAGCCGACCCAGGAGATGCGCGATGCGATGTACCGCGCCGAAGTCGGCGACGACGTCTTCCAGGACGACCCGACGATCAACGAGCTCGAACGTCTCGCCGCCCTCCGCTTCGGCAAGGAGGACGGTGTCTTCGTGCCTTCGGGAACATTTTCCAACCAGCTCGCCCTCTTCACCCATTGCAACCGCGGCGACGAGGTGATCCTCGACAAGAACGCCCATATCGTGATCCACGAATCCGGCGCCTCGGCGATCATCGCCGGCGTCCAGCTGTTCACCCTCGACGGCGTCGGCGGGGTCTGGGACCTCGCCAAGTTCGAAGCCGCGATCAAGGCGAAGTCCCGCTTCACGCCGGGGACGAGGCTCGTCTGCATGGAGAACGCCTTCAACGGCCATGCGCTCAAACCCGACTATATGGAACGGGTCTCCGCCATCGCCAAGCGGCACGGCCTCTCGGTCCATCTCGACGGCGCCCGCATCTTCAACGCGGCGGTCGCCCTGCATTGCGACGTGCGTGACCTGTCGCGCCATGCGGACACGGTGTCGGTCTGCCTCTCCAAAGGCCTCGCCGCCCCGGTCGGCACGGTGCTCGTCGGATCCCATGCGTTCTGCGAGCGGGCGAAGGACCGCCGCAAGCTGATGGGCGGCGGGATGCGCCAGGCGGGCTTCCTCGCCGCCGCCGGCATCCTCGCCCTCACGAAGATGCCCGAACGGCTAGCCATCGATCATGCGAACGCCGCATATCTCGAACAACTCCTGCTCGCGATCCCCGGAGTCACCGTCGATCCCGCCGAACGCGACATCAACATGGTCTTCTGGGACATCGCCGACGAGCGCAAGCACGGCCTGCTCGACCACCTCTTCCAAAACGGCGTCAAGATCCTGCCGTGGGAAGGATCGTTCCGCTTCGTCACCCACCTGGATGTGACGGCGGAGGACCTCGACCGCGTCGCCGCCCTGCTTTCCGCCTATTTCGCCTGAGATGGAGCGGCTGTTCACGATCGTCCGTTCGCCCGATCTCGACCTTTCGGCAGCGCATCGGGTCCGCAAGGCGGCCCGCGCCATCGTCTGGGACGACGGCCGCCTGCTGCTCGTCAAGTCGCGCAAGTACGGGGACGTGAAGTTCCCCGGCGGCGGCGCCGAACCGGGAGAAAACGCGTTCGCGACGCTTTCCCGCGAGACCGCCGAGGAGACGGGGTACCGGCTCAAGACCCGCATCAAGCCGTTCGGCGTCACGGTCGAGTACGGCCGGGGCGACGGGGGTCAAGGCATCTTTTGCAACGAATCGCACTACTACGTCTGCGGCGTCTACCCGATGCCCGGCGAACAACATCTCTCCGAATATGAGATCGAACACGGGTACGATCCGGTCTGGATGACGCCGGAAGCGGCCGCGGATCAAAACGACCGCGTCCCCGACGATCCCGCCATCCCCTGGAAACAACGAGAAACCGCGGTCCTGCGCCTGCTCGCCGCGAGAAGGAAGAACCCATGAGGATCAACGTATACATCAGTTCCACCGGATTCTGTTCGCGCCGCGAAGCCGACCGGTACGTCGAAACCGGCCGCGTCGCGGTGAACGGCGTCAAGGCCGTCATCGGCATGGACGTCGCCGAGGGCGACAAGGTCACCGTCGACGGAAAGCCCCTGAAGCACGACCGGCCGACCGTCTACATCGCCTTCCACAAACCCGCCGGGATCGAAACGACGACCGATGAGAAGAAGAAGGACAACATCATCTCCTACATCGGCCACAAGGAGCGGATCTTCCCGATCGGCCGTCTCGACAAGGATACGACGGGGTTGATCCTGCTGACCAACGACGGCCAGATCGTGAACCGGATCCTGCGCGCCGAGAACGCCCACGAAAAGGAATACGTCGTCACCGTGGATGCCCCCGTCGACGAGGCGTTCGTCCGCGACATGCAGGCGGGCGTCGTCATCTACAATCCGGTCAGACACGAGAAGACCACGACGCTGCCCTGCAAGGTGATCCCGTTCGACGCCGTGACCTTCCGCATCATCATCACCCAGGGCCTGAACCTGCAGATCCGGCGGATGTGCGAGGCGCTCGGGCGACACGTCGTCTCGCTCACCCGCATCCGCGTGATGAACGTCATGCTCGGCTCGCTTCCCGAAGGGGTCTGGCGGAACCTGTCCGCCGCGGAGACGGCCGGGCTCATGAAAATGCTGGAGTCGCCGTCATCCGCGAACGGCAAAAAATAGTTGTAGCGCCCGCGGGCGGTTGTGATATAATATCATTTGGCTTTCAAACGAACTGACATTTCACGCACGAAAGATACATTCCAGGAGGATTTGCGATGATTCTAAATCAAGCGACGGGCATCCGCATCGACGGCAAGAAGCACATGTCGAAAACGACGCCCATGCACGAATACCTGAATCCGCGCTTTGTCTACCTTCCCCTGCTCCAGCAGAACAGCCCGCTCAAGCGGACCGTCGACGTCGGCGCCACGGTGAAGATCGGACAGACCGTGGCCGTCAGGGAAGGCTTCGGGGCGATGCCGATCCACGCCTCGGTCTCCGGCAAGGTGACCGCCATCAAGAAGGTCTGGCATGCGTCCGGCCGCATGGTCGACGCCATCGAGATCGAAAACGACCAACAGAACGCGCTCGACGATGCGATCCGTCCGGAAGCGGACCCCGGCATCTTCACGCGGACCGAACTGGTCCAGAAGATGCAGAACGCCGGCCTCTCCGGCCTCGGCGGGGCGGGATTTCCGACATACGTCAAGTACCAGGCGAAGACGCCGATCGACGTCGTCATCATCAACGCCGTCGAATGCGAGCCCTACATCACCTGCGACTACGTGATGATCGAGAAGTATCCCGAGAAACTCCTGAAGGGGCTCAAGTACTTCATGCGCGCCGCCGACGCGAAGCGGGGCGTCATCTGCTATAAAAACTACAACGTCGGGATCGCCGAAGCGCTCAAGCCGTTCCTTTCGGCCTATCCCGACATCACCCTCCATCCGGTCAAGGACATCTACCCGGCCGGCTGGGAAAAATACCTCGTCCAGCAGGTCACCGGCCGAAGCTATCCGAACCTGCCCGCCGAAGCCGGCGCGATCGTCGACAACTCGGGGACCGCGATCGTCTTCGCCGACGTCGTCGAACACAACATCCCGCTCATCTCCCGCGCCATCACGATCTCCGGCGAAGGCGTCAAGGAACCGAAGAACTTCCTCGTCCCGATCGGCACCCCCGTCAAGGAGCTGGTCGCCCTCTCCGGCGGCTACCAGGATGGGCTCGATCCGGCCAAGTCGTACTACATCGCCGGCGGTCCGATGACCGGCCGCGCGATCATGATCGACGAACTGATCGTCAATGACACGCTCGGGTCGGTGATCGTCAAGCCGATGCCCGCGGAACGGAACCATCCGGCCTGCCTCGGCTGCGGCCGCTGCGCCGACGTCTGTCCGGTCTTCCTCGCGCCGACGGAGATCCAGCGCGCCTTCGAGATGAACGACAAGGACGCCGTCCGGGCGCTCAACGCCACCAAATGCATGCAGTGCGGGCTGTGCTCCTACGTTTGTCCCTCGCACATCGAAATCAGCGATTTCGTCCTTCGGGCGAAAGAGCTTCTGAGGAAGTGACGCCATGGCACGATTCGCCAACGCAAAAGGTCCCTATCTCCGCATGACGGACAGCCCGTCCTACGGCACCGGCGCGATCCAGCGCGATTTCCTGATCGGACTCCTCCCGGTCATCCTGTTCGCCTTCTACAAGAACGGCGTGCAGGTCTATCTGGACGGCAACATCGCCTTCCTCGAAATGTTCTATCCGCTCGTCTTCATCCTGACCGGCGGACTCATGTCGACCCTCCTCGAAGCGCTCTACTTCGTCATCACCGACAAATCGGTACGGACCATGAAGGCGCTCGGCAAGAAACTCGCCGTCTCGTACGCCGCGATCCCCGGGCTGTTGCTCGCGATGATCATGCCGCTGTACACGCCGGTCTGGGTCCTGATCTTCGGCTGCATCGCCGGGACGCTCGTCGCCAAGATGCTGTTCGGCGGCTTCGGCTACAACATCTTCAATCCGGCCCTGATCGGCTACATCGCGGTCGCTTTCACGCTCTACGGCGTGATCCAGAACGCCGGCGGCGCGCTCAACGCCTCCGAAGTCCTCATCGACGCGGCCGGCGGCGCGACGCCCCTCGGCGCGCTCGTCGAAGGCGAAGGCCTCACCTACGCCGCCCTCGTCGCTCCCTATGGGAACCTCCTCGACTTCTTCGTCGGCACGATTCCCGGCGCCCTCGCCGAAACGTCCGCGCTGGCGATCCTGATTTCCTACGTCTGGCTCGTCGCCCGCAAGGTCATCAAGTGGTTCGTCCCGGTCGTCTTCGTCGGCACCGTCTTCGTCCTGTCCTGGTTCATCGGTCTGATCGCCGGCGCGGAAGGACTGTGGTTCCCGCTCTACAGCATCCTGTCCGGCGGCCTCATGTTCGGCGCCGTGTTCATGGCGACGGAGCCGGTCACCACGCCCCGCAACCCGCTCGGCAAGATCGTCTTCGCGCTCTTCCTCGGCGTCTTCACGGTCCTGTTCCGTTTCGTCGGCGACTTCGCGGAAGGCGTCGCGACGGCAATCGTGTTCATGAACATCTTCACGATGCCGATCGACAACTGGACCGCGATCATCCGTTCCGAACTCGGCGGCAAGGAAGTCTTCGTCAAGGGCGCGCCGAAAGTCAAGAAACCCGTCAGCAAGGCCCTCATCAAAGGCATCATCCTCGCCGTGTTGATTTTGCTCATCGCGCTGTACGGCGTGCTCAAGGCCGGCGGGATGTTCACCGCGAGCGGTTGGATCATGCCGCTTTTCGGGAGGTTGTTCTAAATGAAAAACATCATCGCCAAGCACGGTCTCGCGGCCGGCATCGTGATTCTCTTCGCCCTCGTCTTCGTCTTCGGCGGCGTCTACAGCCGCTACATGACGGCGCAGATCGAAGCGCGCGCCAACGACGGCGCGAACGCCGAATGGCTCGCCATGTACGACGGCGCGACGCGCGTCGAGGAATTCAACATCGCCGACATCGCCCAGAAGGCTTATCCCCTCGCGGACGGCCGCGGCGACTTCACCCCGAGCATCCTCGCCGCCTATAAGCTGTACGCAACCGACGCGGATACCGCCGTCGGCGTCATCTACGTCGTCGAATCCTACGGGAAGTTCGCCGGCGTGCAGATCGCCTTCGCGTTCGACCTCGCGACCGACACCGTCGTCGCGGTCAAAGTCATCGCCCAGGCGGAAACCCCGAGTTATTACGGGAATCTCGACAGCGTCTTCTTCGCGCAGTTCGACGACATGCCGCTCGACGACATCGGCCTGTCGGTCGACGCCGTCGCCGGTGCGACGTATTCGAGCAAATCCTTCGAAATCGCGCTCCTGTTCGCCCGCGAACAGTACGCCGCCGATTTCGGGTTCGTCATCCCGTCGATCGTCATGACCCTCAATTCCGTCACCTACAATGTCGATCCCGCCACGTTCGTCGCGATGCCGTTCATCGCCGACGTGACCTACGGCGAGGACGACACGAACGTCGTCGTCTATCTCGATTCGGCTTTCGAATACGCCGGACTCGTTTCCGGCGTCGAACCGGCCGCCGACGTCAAGGCGGCGATCAAGAGCTTCGCCGCGTCCGCCGGGACCGTCTCCGCGAACGTCCGCTTCATCGAGTACGACGATGAATCCCGCGAGCTTGTGATCGAAGCCGTCGGATACGGCAGCCTCACGATCCGCGTCACCGCGACCTTGAATGCGGCGCTCGACGGGATCGACACCTACGAAGTCGACTCGCATCAGTCCTACGACAACGAATACAACGAAGGCTACAACCACACCCTCGGCGAAGTCCCGTACGTGGAAGAGAACATGATCGACCAGTACCTTGCGGACGAAATCACGATCGACGGCGTCGCCGGCGCCTCGGTGACCTCGGCCGCGATGCAGAAGCTGATCGCGCTTCTGGATTTGTTCCTGCTTGAGATCGGCGGAGGTGACTGACCATGAAAAAAGGATTGACCTCAGGACTCGTCCTGCTCGTCCTCGGCCTCATCGCCGGACTGCTCCTCGGCGTCGTGAACGCCGTCACGGCCCCGATCATCGCGCAAAACGAACTCCGTGAAAAACTCACGGCGCTCGAAGTATTCTATCCCGACATCAAGACCGCCTACGACGTCACCGAAGTGGTCGTCGGCGAAAACGGCATCGAAAGCATCTTCGTCTTGAAAGCGAAAGGCACCGACACCATCGTCGCCGCCGTATACGGCGTCGCGCAGATGGGTTACAAATCGGAAGTCTCGATGCTGATCGCGGTCCGTGCGAACGGCTCCGTCGAAGGCTATGCCTTCATCGGCACCGGCGGCACGGAAGGCCTCGGCCTCGTGCTCAACGACATTGATTTCGGCATGACCGACGCGCCCGTCGGCGACGAGACGTCGTTCGACGCGGTCGCCGGCGCCTCCGTCACGAGCGGCGGCGTGCTCGCCTGCTTCGAAGCGGTCGCCGCGCGCATCGCGGCGGAAGGACTGGGGGTGTGACGATGGACTTCAAGGCTGTCAGAGAGAACTTCTTCAAGGGGTTCGTCAAGGAAAACCCGCTCTTCGTCACCGTCCTCGGCACCTGCCCGGCGCTCGCGATCACGACCAAGGTCGAGAACGCGGTCGGGATGGGCATCGCGCTGTTCTTCGTCCTCATCCTCTCCAACCTGCTCGTCTCGCTCGTCACCTTCAGACCGAAGCTGCGCGCGCTCGTGATGCCGGTCCGCATCCCCGTCTACATCGTCCTGATCGCGACCCTCGTCGTCATCACGGAGATGCTGATGGAGGCGTTCTTGCAGCCGCTGTACGTGACGCTCGGCGTCTTCATCCCCCTGATCGTCGTCAACTGCATCATCTTCGGCCGCGCCGAAGCCTATGCGAGCGACCACAAGCCGCTCGAATCGATGGTCGACGGCGCCGGCATGGCGCTCGGCTACACGATGGCGATCATCCTGATCAGCCTCTTCCGCGAAATCCTCGGAGCCGGCACGATCACGATCTGGGCGCAGGGGAACGCGAACGTCGTCCTCGACCTCCACTTCATCTATGATTTCCTCGGCATCGCACCGATCGACATGTTCGCCAAGCCCGTGGGCGCCTTCGTCACCTACGGCCTGATCCTCGCGGTCATCGCCGCGGTATCGAACGCGAAGGCGGAAAAGGCGAAAATCGCCGCCGCAGGGGTGAAAAAATGACCAATCTGCTCACGATCGCGTTCACCGCGTTCTTCATCGAAAACGTCCTTCTGTACCAGTTCCTCGGCATCTGCTCGTTCATCGGCGTCGGCAAGAAACGCAGTTCCTCGCTCGGCATGGGGCTCGCCGTCGTCGTCACGATCATCCTCGCCGGGATGGCCACCTGGGCGATCTACCGCTATGTCATGGAGCCGCTCGAGATCGGCTACATGAAGACGATCGTGTTCATCCTCGTCATCGCCGCGCTCGTCCAGATGATGGAGACGATCATCAAGAAGTTCTCGCCGGCGCTCTACAAGGCGCTCGGCATCTATCTCCCCCTGATCACCACGAACTGCGCCGTCCTCGGCGTCGCGATCACCAACATCACCCGCGACTACAGTTTCGCCGAGATGCTCGTCTACTCCGCGGCGATCCCGCTCGGATACCTCTTCGTCATGTACATCTACGCGATCATCCGCGAAAAGCTCGAACTGAACCCGGTTCCGAAGGCTTTCCGCGGCGTCCCGATCGCGATGATCCTCGCGGCGCTCCTCGCCATCATCTTCTCAAGATTCGGAGGCCTGATCTGACATGGACATCCTCATTCCGCCGCTGGTTCTCGGCGGCCTCGGCATGGTCCTCGGTTTATTGATCTACTTCGTCGCCCTGAAATTCGGCGTCGAGGAGGACCATACCGTCCAGGACGTCGAACACCTGTTGCCCAACTACAACTGCGGCGCCTGCGGCTACCCCGGTTGCAAGGGCATGGCCGAGGCGATCGTCTCCGGCAAAGCCGTCCCCGCCCAATGCAAGCCGATCAAAAAGGAAGAGATCGAGATTCTCAACAAATATCTGGAAGCCCTGAAAACCGGTACGCCGGTCGAGGCGACCGCGAAATGATGACTCGGAGGTGAACGATTGTTCGCCTCCGTTTCTTTCAGACGGTTTTCATCTGCGTACGCGCGAAATGGGATTGCAATCAACGCAGTTTTAGTTTATAATATTCGATGGATTTCAATCATAGGAGGATATGACATGAAGAAATTGCTACTCGCGCTTTTCGTTTTGTTTGGAACCATCGCACTGATTGGCTGCGAAAGCACTGAATTCAAAGTTGACGGAGAATTCACCGCGTTCGAAACCAGCGTGCACACCAATGGCGCCATGCAGGTCACCACGGTCTCGGTCGTCGTCAAAGACGGTCAGATCATCAGCTACAACATCGACGCCCGTCAGGGAACGAGAACCCAGACCGCCGGTGCCGATACGCCGGATGTGACGACCGATGACACCTACACCTTCGCCTGGAACGCCAAGACGAAGAAAGAACTCGGAACCGCCTACAACATGGTCACCTACGGCAGCGCCATCGCCGAATGGTTCGTCCAAGCCGGCCGCATCGAAGCCTATTGGCTCGCCAACGGCGTCGACTCGGTCACCGTCGATGACACCAACCACATCAACAACGTCGCCGGCGTTTCGATCAAGGACGGCGGGTATCTCGCCCTCGCCCAGGAAGCCGTCGAACTCGCCAAAGCCGGCAAGTTCCAGGCCATCTACTGCACCGGTACCGACCTTTACATCGCCTCGATGACCGTCGAAAAAGGCGAAATTTCCGAACTCATGCTCGACGTTCTCCAAAAGAAGAGCGTCCTCGCCGCCGCCAATACCTTCGAATGGAACGACCAGACTAAACAGGAAAAGGGCACCGGCTACGGCATGAAGGGTGTCGGCGCGAAATACACGTTCGCCGATGACGTCTGGACCTCCTCCGCCACCGATAAGACCGTTCTCGAATGGTACGAACAAGCCAACCTGATCACGAACTACATCATGGAAACCGGCAACCTCTACGGCATCCGTTCCGTCGACGGCCGCGGTATCTTCTTGACCGCCGACGCCCAGGTCGATGCTTGCGCCGGCGTCTCCATCAAGACCGACGGATACATCACCGTCCTGAACGCCCTCTTCGCGAACGTCGCCGCCGGCGAACTCAAGTAAGAGACCATCGCATTCACGAAAGCCGCCCGTCGGGGGCGGCTTTTTGTTTTCGCAAAACCAACAACGTGCTATAATGGATGCGGTCGGACCGTGAGGAGGAATGCGGATGGAAACGATGACATGGATCGTGACGATGCTCCTGATCGCAACGCCGTTGTTGGCGACCGCCGCCCTCCTGGCTGGACTTTCGACACGGAAACGCCGCCGGGCGATCCATGCGGCGATCATCGCCGCGCTTCCCGGCGCCGCCATCGCGCGTCATGACGATTGTATCGAGATTGCGACATCCGAGGCGACCTATCTCATCAAGGTCGTACCGATGAATCCCGCCCATGAACTCATCCTCACGAACCGGCTCTTCTGGTGCGTGAACGCCGACCTCAAGAACTGGAAGCGGTCGACGAAGCCAAACCTCGTTCCCCGCGTCAAGGAGTTTTTCGATTCCATCGCCGCGACGGCGGACAAAGTCGTCGCGATCGCCCTCGTATACCCGGGATGCCACCGCATCACGCGTTATCTGAACGAGTGCGACGTCGAGGTCGTCCGATCCGAAAAACCCGTCGACGGCGTGCATTTCCTGACCTTTGACCGATTCGCCGAATTTTTCGCATCCCGCGAGAAAAAACAGTAGACAAATCGATCGGTTTGGATTATCATATTATTTGCACGCGCCATTAGCTCAGTTGGTAGAGCAAATGACTCTTAATCATTGGGTCCCGGGTTCGAGTCCCTGATGGCGCACCAGCCGCAACCAAAGGGTGACATTCCATGTCATCCTTTTTTCATTTCATGAAACACGCCGATGTGGTATAATGACTATGTCATATACGGCCCGGGTTCGGCCGAGTCATCATCGGAAGGCCCGAAACGCCGGAAGCATCGTCATCCCCGAGGAGGAACCCCTATGAAATTATTCATCGATACCGCCATCATCGAAGAGATCCAAACCGCCGCGACCTGGGGCATCATCGACGGCGTCACCACCAATCCGTCCCTGATCGCGAAGGCAGGGAAGGATCTCGTTTCCGTGATCAAGGAAATCACCGCCCTGATCGACGGACCGATCAGCGCCGAAGTCAAGGAAGGACCCGCCGAGGCGATGGTCGAAGAAGCGTTCGGCTACGCCCGGCTGCATCCGAACATCGTGATCAAGGTGCCGATGACGCTGGAAGGCATCAAGGCGACCGCCCGCCTGACCAAGTACGACATCAAGACCAACGTCACGCTCTGCTTCAGCGTGCCGCAGGCGATCGCCGCGGCCAAGGCCGGCGCGACCTACGTCTCCCCGTTCATGGGACGCCTCGACGATTTCACGAACGATCCGGAAGCCGGATACAAGCTATTGGAAGACATCCGCGTCGCCTTCGACAACTACGGCATCGAAACCCAGATCATCGCGGCTTCGATCCGCCACCCCAAACATGTCGAACAGGCCGCCCTGGCCGGAGCCGACGTCGCGACGATCCCGTTCAAGGTGTTCCTCCAGATGCTGGAGCATCCGCTCACGACCAAGGGCCTGGAAATCTTCAGAAACGCCGGCAAGTGACGCGAAACGGTCGGAAACGGCCGTTTTTTCATCGCCCTTGCGGAGTATTTTGATCAACATCGGATCGACGATTGCGCGTTACGATAACATCGGCGGCAGAGGGGGACAGCGTATGGAAGACACACAGAAATTCACCGTCAAGCAAGGCATCAGGAACGTCCTTCTCATCGGCCTCGTGTCGATGTTCATCGATTTGTCGACGGAGATGGTCTACCCGCTCGTGACGATCTACCTTTCGACGTTCACGACGGTGGCGATCGTCGGCGTCATCGAAGGCATCGCCGAAGCGACCGCGTCGCTCCTCAAGGTCTATTCCGGCTTCATCGGCGACAAGTATCAGAACAAGAAGCGGCTCGCCTTCCTCGGATACGGTAGCGCGCTCGCCTACAAGGTCCTGTTGTTCTTTTCCTTCAACTGGGTCGGCATCCTGGTCGCGCGGTTGGTCGACCGCGTCGGCAAGGGCATCCGCACCGCGCCCCGCGACGCGCTCGTCGCCGCCTCCGGCGGGAAGGAGCTCGGCCGCGCGTTCGGCCTCCACAAGACCTTCGACATGTTCGGCGCCGGAACCGGCGTGCTCGTCTCGATCCTCCTCTACAACCTGCTCGTGAGCGAGAACGGGGCGATCGTCGACGTCCAGGCCTTCAAGTCGATCTTCCTGATCTCGATCATCCCGACCGTCCTCGGCCTCGTGGCGCTCTCCTTCGTCGTCGAGAAGAAGGACTTCACGCTTCCAAAGGAGAAGTTCACGCTCCGCGGCCTCAAGCTCGACCGCCGCGTCGTCGGCTATCTGGGCATCGTCTTCGCGTTCGCCGTCGGGTATCCGTCCGACGCGTTCCTGATCCTGCGGGCGGGCGACGCCGGTTTCGGGACTGCTTCGATGCTCTTGTTGTATTTCATCTATTACGTCTCTGGGTCGCTATTATCCTATCCGCTCGGCAAGCTTTCCGACAAGTTCGGCCGGCGCAAGCTCGTCGTTCCCGCCTACCTGTTGTTCGGACTGGTGTATCTCGGTTTCGCGTTCGCCGGCGAGAAATGGATGTTCTATCCGCTCTTCGTCGCCTACGGACTGTTCACCGCGATGGTGAACGGCGCGGAAAAGGCGTTCCTTTCGGAATACGCCCCGAAGCACGTGCGCGGCACGGTGCTCGGCCTCTACGGCACGGCGCAGGGGATCGGCTACCTGTTCGCCTCGATCATCGCCGGCCTGCTCTGGGACGGGCTCGGTTCGTACGCGCCGTTTCTGCTCGGTGCTTTGCTCGGCGTCGTCTCGGCCTCCGCTTCGCTTTTCGTGATGGCGCTGAAACCGCATCCCGTACCCCAATCGTAAAGGCCGCGCATCCCGGTTTCGCATTGCTTTTTTTCGCTATCCAATTGCTTTGAAGTATGATATAATACCGACTATGTGTTCAAGGAGTACGAATCAATGAAAGACATCAAAGGCAAAATCCGATCGATCCTCGCCGAGGATCCGATCCGCGAATACCACGAACCATCCCGCGAAGCCGACCGCTACCTGCCCGTCGACGACTTCGAACCGAGCGAGTTCTATGCCGACCTCTACCTGCTGGTGAAGAACGTCGACGATTTCTACGGACCGCGTTCCGAACCGAAGGCCGCCAGGCTCCTCGAGTCGTTCATCCTCGAGAGCCTCATCGTCTGCAAGAACGATCCCGAAGTGATGCTCGTCGAATCCGGCGACGACTACGTGAAGGCGACCGCCTTCACGCCCGACGGCGAGTCCGGCGTCGAGCTGTTCGACGACGCCGTCGACATCAACTCGATGCTGGAAACGTACAACCTCGCCCTCGCCGACAACGGCTTTCCCCAGATCGAGGCGGGCATCGGCCTCGCGGCCTTCCAGGAGACGGTTCCCGACGACGAACTGCCCGACCCCGACGACGTCGCGATCGGCGAACCGCAATCCGGCTACGACGTCGCCTACGACCGCCGCGAACTGGCGCTTCGGCTCGCCGAGATGGCCAACGACGGCGAGTTCGACCCCATCGTGATGGACGAGACCTTCTACGGGATCCTCGCCGATCTCGATGAAGAGAAACGGTTCCTGGACGAGAACATGCGCAAAGTCGAGTTCGAAGGCGAGGATTTCGCCGTGTACCATGGCAACATCGTCCTCGACGAAGAATAAAAAAACCTCCGATGATCGGATGAAGGAGATTCCCTATGGACCTATTCAAGAAATGTGAAGAATTCACCATGGTCGACGACTACAAGGCGCTTGGCGTCTACCCCTATTTCCATGCGCTCGAAACGAAGCAGGATATCGAAGTCGTGATGGAAGGCGAGCGCAAGATCATGATCGGCTCGAACAACTACCTCGGTCTCACCGGCGATGCGCGCGTCATCAAGGCGGGCGTCGACGCGATGAACGAGTTCGGTTCCGGCGTGTCCGGATCGCGCTTTTTGAACGGCACCCTGACCACCCACATCCGCCTCGAGAAGGAGCTCGCGGAATTCCTTCGCAAGGAAGCCTGCGTCACCTTTTCGACCGGATTCCAGTCGAACCTCGGCATCCTGTCCGCGATCGCCGGCCGAAACGACCTCGTCTTCTCCGACCGCGAGAACCACGCCTCGATCTACGACGGCGTGAAGCTGTCCTACGCCACGCTCGTCCGCTACAAGCACAACGACATGCAGGACCTCGAGAAATGCCTCGCCGAAGCCGATCAGACGAAGGGTTTCCTGATCGTCACCGACGGCGTCTTCTCGATGTCGGGCGATATCTGCAAGCTTCCGGAGATCGTCGCCCTGGCGAAGCGCTACGGCGCCCGCGTGATGATCGACGACGCGCACGGATTCGGCGTCCTCGGCGAACACGGCCGCGGCACCGCGGAGTATTTCGGTCTGGAAAAGGACGTCGACATCATCATGGGCACCTTCTCCAAGTCGCTCGCCTCGCTCGGCGGATACATGGTCGCCGACCGTCAGGTCGTCGAGTTCGTCAAGCACAAGTCGCGCCCGTTCATCTTCTGCGCCGCGATCACCCCGGCGAACGCCGCCTGCGCGCTCGAGTCGCTGCACATCCTGAGATCCGAACCCGAGCGTCCCAAGAAACTCCTCGAAATCGCCGCCTATGTCCGCGGGGGACTGAAGACGCGCGGCGTGAAGATCATCGAAAACTCGATCGTCCCGATCATCCCGATCTATACCTATACCGCGCTGCGCACGCTCGTCGCGTGCAAGGTGCTGTTCGAACGCGGCGTGTACGTGAACCCGGTGCTCCCCCCGGCCTGCCCGGAAGGCGAATGCCTGATCCGTACGAGCTATACGGCAACCCACACCAAAGCGCTCATGGACGAAGCCGTCGGAATCATCGCCGAGGTGCTCAAGAGCCTTCCGGAAACCGACGAAGCGCTCCTTGAGCTGTTGCACAGCCGTCATGAGTAAATGCGTCGTCGTCACCGGCGCCTCCTCGGGCATCGGGTTTGCGATCGCGACCCGGCTCCACGAGGCGGGCTGGACGGTCGTCGGCGTGTCGCGGTCGCTACCGAAGCAGGCGTACGCCTTCGCGTATGTGACGGCCGACCTGACGAAGGAAGAAGACGTCGTCCGCGCCGTGCGCGTCGGGATCCTGCCCGCCCGCGGAACGATCGACGCCCTCGTCAACTGCGCCGGCATGGGCATCTCCGGGGCGATCGAGGAAACCGCCCTGACCGATGCGAAGCGCCAGTTCGACGTCAATCTCTTCGGAACCTTCACGATCACGAAGGAACTGCTTCCCGCGTTGCGCGCTTCGAAGGGCCGCATTGTCAACATCTCTTCCGTCGCCGGCGAACTCGCGGTCCCCTTCCAGGCCTTCTACTCGATGTCGAAGGCCGCGATCGACGCCTTCACCGACACGCTCCGGCTCGAACTGAAACCGCTTGGCGTGCAGGCGTGCGCCGTCCTTCCGGGCGACACCGCCACCGGCTTCACCGCACACCGCGAGAAGTCGGCCGGCAAGACCGGCGTCTATGACGCCCGCGTCGCCCGCTCGGTGGAACGGATGGAACGCGACGAGACCCGCGGCGCCTCCCCCGATGCCGTCGCGAAGGTCGTCGACCGCGTCCTGAAGCGGAGGAGGATGCCCCCGCAGGTCGCGGTCGGCTTCCAGTACAAGCTGTTCCTGTTTTTGAAGAAAGTCCTCCCGAAGCGGCTCGTCGAAGCGGTCGTCTACGGGATGTACGGAAAATGAAAAAAAGATTGGCCGCGGCCAATCTTTTTTGTTTTCTGAGGAGTCTCTATTCGAAAGTGAAACCGATCGAGGCGGTATCGCCGACCGCGGTGATCGCGATCGTGAAGTTCATGTCGAGCGCGAGTTGATGCCAGTCGTAGGTTTCCTCGATCGTGCCGCGGAAGACGTCGCCGACCTGGAAGAGGTCGGTGTCTTCGCACCAGGCTTCGAGGACGATCCGATCGTTCTCGTCGGCTTCGATGATCGCAAGGAACTTGTGGACCGTGTCGGTGTTGTTGTAGTCGAAGAGGGTCGGATACGCGGACGTCTCCGGGGTTCCGGTCGTGATGCGGGCGTCGACGTGCTGGATCAGGACGCCGGGAATCGTGAAGATGTAGTAGTTGTCGAATTCGTTCAGTTCGGTCGGGGAGTAGTAGCTGATGAGCAGATACTCGTCGAAGATCGTATCGTGCCATTCGTCGATCACGAGGACGACCTGTCCCGAGGTGACGAACGGCAGGAGGTCGACCGTCATCGACGTGGTGACGACCAGCGGCGTGATCCAGCCGAGGAGGAGCTTGGAGAGCGCCGAATGGTCGCCGACGGCATAGTCCATCATGTCCGCGCCGCCGACGCCGCCGTCGTTGTCGTACGGGTCGGTCTCGTCATAGTCGTAGTAGTCGTCGAGGCCGAGCATGTGCCCGGTCTCGTGGATCAGCGTGTGGGCGTCGATCCCTTCCTCCGCCTCGAGCAGGAAGTCGGTGCCCGACCAGCAGAAGAAATACGGGGTCACGTCGTCGAAATAGTCTTCGCCGGAGTACTCGTAGTAGTACTGATAGGCCCACCAGAGTTCGGAGACCGTGGAGTCGTAGTCGACCGGGGCGGTGTAGAGGACGTAGATGCCGTCGATGTCGCCGTCGCCGTTTGAATCGTAGTCGGAATAGTCGATCTGGGCGTCGTAATAGGTCAGCATCTCGTAGATCAAGTCGGATTCGGTATAGTATTCGATGAAATCGTCGGTGTACCACTGGACCGTATGCGGCGCGTTGTAGGTGTAGATGTCCGCGTCGAAGCGGAGCTTGCCATAAGAGCTCTTTTCATAATAACTGGAAAGCGACTCGTAGGCGGTGTTCGTGGCATCGCCGTTGAAGGCGTGTTCGATGTCGGTCAGGCTGACGCCCGAAAGGGCAAGCGGCGCGTCGATGAAATCGACGACGAACACGAGCAGCTTGACGTCGCCCGTGGAAGGCAGGCCGACGTAGTCCATTTCATCCTGCAAGAGCGCGTATCCGGTCGGGGTGAACGGCTGGCCTTGCGGGATCGTGGAGAGCGTGGTGCTCTGGGTCGTCGTGACATCCGGCGTCGTGGTGGTCGTCAGACCCTGCGACGTGGTGGTGGCGGGATTCGTCACGGTCGAAACCGTCGTGACGGAGGTCGTCGCGGTGGTGCTCGCGGACGTCACTGCCGAAGTCGACGACGTGGAAAGCGGGGCGGTCGTCGGCAAAGTCGGGAACAGCGCGCAGGCCGAGAGGGCGGTGAATGACATGAGCATGAGCAAGACGGCGATTCTTCTTTTCATCAGGTGGGTCCTCCGCTATGATAACATTATATCATATCACAACTGGTCGGAATAAATAGTGCGACTTATGTTATGATATTGACGAAAGAGGGTGGACTTCATGCTCCTTGAGAAAATCAGATGCGTCCGGCTCAACGTCGCCGGCGACGGAATCGTTCCCGCCGGTCCGAAAACCTATTACGTGAGCGACCTGCTTCCGGGCGAGACGGCAGACATCAACGTCGAGAACGGCGTGAACGGTCACATCGTCCGCCGGTATGACGTCTCGCCCCGGCGCGTGAAGCCGCGCTGCCCGCAATACGACATCTGCGGCGGCTGTTCGCTCCAGCACGTCGACTACGAGGAACAGCTGTCGGTCAAGACCGCCTATGTGCAGGAATGCCTCTCCGCCGCGGGACTCGTCCCCGAGGCGTTCATCCCATGCATCGGGATGAAGGATCCGTGGAACTACCGCAGCAAGATCCAGATGGCCATCTCCGAGAAGGGCAAGCGGATCCTCGCCGGCTTCTATGAGGAAAACACCCGGAAGATCGTGAATGCGGACGCCTGCGACATCCAGGACCGGCAGGCCAACGCGATCGTCCACGATTGCAAGCAGCTGTTCATCAAGCACAACATCGATCCCTACCGCGACGACAAGGGGACCGGTCTGATCCGCCACGTCCTCGTGAAGACGGCCGCGGCGACCGGCCAGATCCTCGTCGTCCTCGTCACCGCGACGGAAGTCTTCCCCGGACGGAACAACTTCGTGACCGACCTGCGGGCGGCGCATCCGGAAATCACCTCGATCGTCCAAAACGTCAATCCGCGCATCACCCCGGTCGTCCTCGGCGACCTCGAACGCGTCATCTACGGGAAAGGCTACATCGAAGACGTCCTGATGGGGAAACGCTTCCGGATTGGCGCGAAGACCTTCTTCCAGGTCAACCCGAAACAGACCGAGGTGCTTTACCGGAAGGCGATCGAGTTCGCCAAGCCGAAGGCGACCGACATCGTCGTCGACGCCTATTCCGGCGTCGGCACGATCGCGATCATCCTGTCCGACCTGGTCGCGAAGGTCCACGCGATCGAAATCAACCCGGCGTCCGTGAAGAGCGCGATGCAGAACGCGTGGCTGAACGGCGTCAAGAACGTCGAGTTCCACCAGGGCGACGCGGTCCACTTCATCGGCGCGGTCGCCAAGGAGGGGATCATCCCCGACATCGTCGTCGTCGATCCGCCCCGCCAGGGACTCGATCCGGCGTTCGTGAACGCCCTGATCGGCGTCAAGCCGCCGAAGATCGTCTACATCTCCTGCGACCCGTCGACGCTGGCCCGCGACGTCAAACAATTCGTCGCGAACGGGTATGCGCTCCGCCGCGTGCAGCCGGTCGACATGTTCTGCCAGACCGCCCACGTGGAGACGATCGGATTGCTTTCCATGACGACTGTTTGATGAGGTTCGGACATGAACGACAAAACAAGTTTGACACCGGATGTCTTTCGCATCAATGCATTGGATTGGTGCAGCCAAATCGAAGCCTTCATCCGCGACAAGTTCTGCTCCTCGCATCGTGACGGCATCGTCGTAAGCATTTCTGGTGGACTGGATTCCAGCGTGACCGCCGCCTTATGCGT
>CAIMSF010000047.1 GCA_903844055.1 uncultured bacterium | reverse complement strand
CTGATCATCCAGCATCTCCCCGAATTGAAAAAGGGCGACGACCTTCTCGAAGCCGAATCCTATGTGGACGGTCGAAAGCTCTCGATCCAACTCGACCGCCTCCTTTCGCCGATGGAGAACGCCGAAGCTTACTTCAAGCGATACAAGAAGGCCAAGCAGGCCGTCGCCCACATCGAAGGCCAGCTCGTCCTCACCGATCGGGAAATCGACTATTTCGATTTGTTGTCGACGCAACTCGAGGTTGCCTCCCTCAACGACCTCTTGGAAATCGCCGAAGAACTGAAGGCGAACGGGTATCTCCACGAAAAGCCGGCCAAGGTCAAGAAAGCCGCTCCGACGTTCGAGGTCTTCGCCTCCCCGGACGGGATCGAAATCGTCGTCGGAAAGAACAACCTGCAAAACGACCACATCACCCACAAGCTCGCGAAACCGACGGAATGGTGGTTTCATGCCAAGGACATCCCCGGCAGCCACGTCCTTGTCCATTCGCCCGGACCGCTCTCCGAAGCCACGATCCGCTGCGCGGCCAACCTCGCCGCCTTCCATTCCAAGGCGCGTTTCTCCGGGAGCGTCCCGGTCGACTATACCCTCGTCAAGAACGTCAAGAAGATTCCCGGCATGCCGGGATCGTTCGTGACGATCACCGGACAGAAGACGATATACATCGATCCGACCGCCGATTCGGTCGAGTCCGCTCGCCGCGGAAAACGGCCTCTATAGCACAAACGATCCGGTCCCGGTTATCGGGATCGGATCGTTTTTCATCCTTGATGCTCGTTGATGATATCGATGAACAGACGGTGTACGGAGAGATCGGGGGCCAGTTCGGGATGAAACGCGGTCCCGAGCTGGTTTCCCTGGCGGACCGCGACGATATGTCCGTCGACGGTCGCAAGAATCCGGGAGCTGCCGTTCGTCTTCGCGACATAGGGGGCACGGATGAACACCATCGGGATCGTCCCGACGCCATCCATCGGAGCCTCGATCCGGAAACTGCCGAGTTGGCGGCCATAGGCGTTTCTCACGACGTCGACGTCCATCGTCGCGAAGTGGGTGCGGGAATCGTTGTCGATCTTCTTGGCAAGCAGGATCAACCCGGCGCACGTGCCGAACACCGGCAGACCATTCACGATCAATTCGCGCAACGGTTCGAACAACCCTTCGTCCCGTAGCAGTTTCCCCATGGTGGTCGACTCCCCGCCGGGCAGGATCAGCCCGTCCATCGGTCGCAGGTCCTTCAAGTTGCGGATTTCGAAGTAAGGCGTCCCAAGGCGGTCGAGCATGGACTCATGTTCGAGAAAGGCGCCCTGGAGCGCCAGAATCCCGATCAGCATGGCTTCATTTGCCCCGTTCGGCCATCAGGAGGTCGATTTCGCCCTCGTTGATCCCGACCATCGCGCCGCCGAGGTCTTCGGAGATCGCGGCGAGGATCTTGGCATCCTTGTAGTTCGTGACGGCCTTGACGATCGCGGCCGCGCGCTTCGCGGGATTGCCGGACTTGAAGATGCCCGAGCCGACGAAGACGCCCTCGGCGCCAAGCTGCATCATCAGCGCCGCGTCCGCGGGGGTCGCGACGCCTCCGGCGGCGAAGTTCACGACCGGCAGCTTGCCGTCGTCGTGGACCTGCTTGACGAGTTCGTAGGGGACCATCCATTCCTTGGCGGCCTGGTACAGCTCGTCCTCGCGCATCGAGGACAGGCGGCGGATCTCGCTTTGGATCATACGCATGTGGCGGACCGCCTGGATGATGTCGCCGGTCCCCGGCTCGCCCTTCGTGCGTAGCATCGAGGCGCCTTCCTGGATCCGCCGCAGCGCTTCGCCGAGGTCGCGGCAGCCGCACACGAACGGGACGTTGAACTTGGTCTTGTCGATGTGGAACTTGTCATCGGCGGGCGAAAGGACTTCACTTTCGTCGATGTAGTCGATCTCGAGGGCCTCGAGGATCTGCGCCTCGACGAAATGGCCGATGCGGACCTTCGCCATCACCGGGATCGAGACGGCGGCCTGGATTTCCTTGATCAGTTTCGGGTCGCTCATCCGCGAGACGCCGCCGGCGGCGCGGATGTCGGCCGGGATCCGTTCGAGCGCCATCACGGCGCAGGCGCCGGCCGCTTCCGCGATCTTCGCCTGTTCGGCGGTGGTGACGTCCATGATGACGCCGCCCTTGAGCATCTGGGCGAGCTGCTTGTTCAGTTCATAGCGTTCGTTCTGCATAAAAAACCTCCTGGGCACATATGCCGTACATCCATATTATATACCCGTCTGGTTATCTTCAAAGACTCAGAATGAATCATTTCGATAGAACCAGATAGGATAAAGAAAGAGAATCGCCGAGGCGATTCTCTTTGGTTGATTCAGTTGCTTTTCGGCTTTTCCGATTTGACGAGGGCGATGAAGTCGGCGATCGGGAGGGTCGTCTGTTCCTGCTCGCCGTAACGGCGGTAGGTGACGGTCCGGTCAAGGACTTCCTTGTCGCCGAGGACGAGCTGGAACGGGATCTTGAGGGTCTGCGCCTCGCGGATCTTGTAGCCGAGCTTCTCTTCGCGGTCGTCGATTTCGACGCGGAGGTCGTTGTCGATGAATTGTTTGATGAGTTCCTTGCCGTAGGCGAGGTGGAAGGCGTTGTTGACGGGGATCACCTTGACCTGGACGGGGGCGAGCCAGGTCGGGAAGGCGCCGGCGTAGTGTTCGATCAGGATGCCGATGAAGCGTTCGATCGAGCCGAACAGCGCGCGGTGGAGCATGACCGGGCGCTTCTTCTCGCCGTTTGCGTCGATGTAGGTGAGGTCGAAGCGTTCCGGCAGGTTCATGTCGAGCTGGATCGTGCCGCACTGCCAGATCCGGTTCATCGAGTCGCGCAGCTTGAAGTCGAGCTTCGGCCCGTAGAAGGCGCCGTCGCCGGGATTGATCTTGAAGGGCTTGCCGATTGCGTTCAGGGCGTCGGCGAGCGCCTTCTCGGCGCGGTCCCAGGTGGCGATGTCGCCGATGTACTTCTCCAGCGGCCGGGTCGACAGTTCGATGTGGTAGGACAGTCCGAACACGGAATACATGTATTCGTACAGCCGGACCAGTTCCTGGATCTCATGGACGATCATGTCCTCGGTCATGAAGATGTGGGCGTCGTCCTGGGTGAAGTTGCGGACCCGGAAGAGGCCGTTCAGGGCGCCTGAGGCTTCGTGGCGATGGACCAGTCCGAGTTCTCCGACCTTCAGCGGGAAGTCCTTGTAGGAATGGATGTCGCGCTTGTAGACGAGCATCCCGCCGGGGCAATTCATCGGCTTGATCGCGAACTCCATGTCGTCGATCGTCGAGGTGTACATGTTCTCGCGGTAGTTCATCCAGTGGCCGGAGATGACCCAGAGGTCCTTGTTCAGCATGATCGGGGTCTGGATCAGCTGGTATCCTTCCTTGAGGTGGACCTTGTACCAGAAGCTCTCGAGCTCGCGGCGCAGGATCATGCCCTTCGGAAGCCAGAACGGGAAGCCGGGTCCGAATTCCGAAAGCATGAACAAACCGAGCTCCTTGCCGAGCTTGCGGTGGTCCCTCTTCTTGCGTTCCTCGACCAAGAAGAGATAGTCGGCGAGTTCCTTCTCGGTGTAGAAGGCGGTGCCGTAGACGCGGGTGAGCTGCTTGTTCTTCGAGTCGCCGCGCCAGTAGGCGCCGGCGAGGCTCGTCAGCTTGAAATAACGGAGCCATTTCGCGCTCGGCAGGTGCGGGCCGCGGCAGAGGTCGGTGAAATTCCCCTGCGAATAGAGCGTGATGGTCTCGCCCTCGGGGAGCGCGCCGATCAGTTCGGTCTTGTAGGGATCGGAATCGAATATCGCGAGCGCCTCGGCTTTCGACGCCTCGCGGCGGACGACGGCCTTGTTCTCGGCGGCGAGCTTCTGCATCGCCTTCTCGATCGCCGGCAGGTCGCCTTCGGTCAACACGACCTCGCCGAGGTCGATGTCATAGTAGAAACCCTCTTCGATCGCCGGACCGACGCCGAACTTGGCGGCAGGATAGAGCGAGCGGACCGCTTCGGCGAGCAGGTGTGCGGCGGAGTGGCGCAGGATCTCGAGCGCGGCGGGATCCGTCTCCGTGACGAGCTGGACGGCCGCGTCGTGCGAAAACGGACGGTTGAGGTCGCGGAGTTCGCCGTCGACCTTGACGGCGACGCATTTCTTGGCAAGCGAGGGCGAGATCGACTGCGCGATCGAAAGACCGGATACGGGGCTTTCGTAGTCGCGCGACGAACCGTCGGGGAAACTGATCTTGATCATGGGATTGCCTCCTGTTGAAACAAATAAAAATCGCCCCTCAAAAACGAAGGGCGATCTGTCGACCGTGGTGCCACCTTGATTCCGAAAGATTGCTTTCGGCGCTCATTGCCGTTAACGCGGGCGGCGGGTCTTTTCGAAGACCGGCTCGGAGGTGGTAATCGACGATGTCCGCAAGACGGCTTTCACCGAACCCGTCCTCGCTTCTGCGTAAAATCGTGATCTTGTCCCCTTCATTGCCTGATAGGGCGTTTCTTATATCTTATTATATTACAAGTTGGTTCAAAGTCAAGCGCGTCGCGTCGGTTTCTCGGTGAGTTCGAATTCGACGGCGAGTTCGCGGATCCGTTCGAAGATGCGGACGGCTTTGGAACGCTCGATGTCCGAGGTGTTCTGCATCATCGCCTCGATGATCGTCTTCATCTTCAGGTTGGAGGAAAAGAAGGTCGGCAGTTCGTCCAAGACGCGGTGCTGGAGGATCGGGCCGAGGACCTCGTCGCGGATGAACGGGCTCGCCGTCTCGCCGCCGATGTCGTCGAGGAAGAGCACGTCGACGGTCTTGAGCTGGCGGATCCGTTCCTCGAGGTTGCCCTCGCCGATCGCCGACTTCAGTTCGCGGACGAGGTCGGGATAGTAGGCGAAGACGCTCCGAAAGCCCTTCTTGGCGAGTTCGTTGGCCATGCAGGCGAGGATGTAGGTCTTCCCGCCGCCGAAGACGCCGGAGAGGTACATGCCCTTCATCGGGTTGGTCCGCGAATAGCGGTTCAGGAAGTCGACCATGTACTTGTGGATTTCCTTGCGCACCGGTCCGATCAGGTCGAAGTCGGTGATGTCGGCGGAAAAGACCTTCCGCGGGACGTAGAGCGCGTCGATCCGCTCGAGCGTCGAGTCGGTCGTGTTGTAGCGGCATTTCCGGTAGGCGATTTCGACTTCCTTGCCGTAGATGTCGAGGACGGGGGTCATCCCCTCCGTCGCCAGCTTGCATTCATACAGGCCGCGGCAGACCGCGCAGATATCCTTCCCCTCCTTGAAGACGAGGAAACTGTTGATGGCGCGGACCGTCTCGCCGTGGGTCAGGTCGTTCTTCAGGACGAAGGCGTTGATCACCGGGTCCTCGAGGAGCCGGTCGATCGTATCGTCGGCGCCCGCCGCGGACGGAAAACCGTTTAGGAACTCGTTCAGCTTTTTCATCCTTCCAACCTCCTCACTGGATCGATTTCATGTATTCGTCGAGCCAGTCGATCTTGACGTCCGGCTTGTCTTCCTTGCCATAGCGGCCGGCCTTGCGGGCGGCGCCGGAAGCGCGTTTCTTCTCGTATTCGGCGTTCAGGTGCTTGACGTAGTCGACGGCGACCGCGACCGAGTCGACGCGGTTGCGTTTCCAGGACAGGCCGATCTTCTCGAAGTATTCGTAGGAGGGCATGTCGCCGCCGTTGTTCTTGAGGACGTAGGCGAGCATCACGTTGGTGACGCCCTTGTCGAGGCCGATCTCGTTTAGGAGCCGTTCGACGATCCTGAGGTCGGCGACGGCGACTTTCCCGCCGGACATCTCCTGCAGGAGTTCCTTGGGGGAGACGGCGCCGAAATAGGTCGCCGGGTCGGCCGTCTCGACCGGATGCGTCGGAACCGGATCCGCTTCGGGAGCGGCTTCGCCGCCGCGGGCGGTGAGCTTGTAGGCGTCGCGGGCAGCCGTCGCGAGGCGGGCCAGGTCGACCGGTTTGGTCTTGTCGACGGCGCGCAGCCAGACGTCCTTCATCGCGAGCTCGTCGAGGCCGTACACGTAGGCGAGGTTGTCGATCTTGTCGCGGACGAGGTCGGTGAGCTGGGCGGGATCGAAGAATTCGGGGGTCATGCTTTCGGCGAAGAGCCGGAAGTCGAAGGTGGAATGGCGGATCCGGATCGGCTTCGAGCGGACCCGGCCGGAGAGGTCGGCCTCCGATTCGGCGCCTTCCGCCGGCAATGCCGGGAAGACTTCGTCGAACGCCTTCGACAGGTCCATGTAGCCGTCGCGGGTGACCTTGGCGGTCTTGAACAGTTTGATGATCTTGGCGTACCGCTCCTCGGTCACCGCGGCTTTGAGGTACTGGCCGAGGACGCCGTCGTTGACGAAGCTCGACGGCGACATCGGCAGGTTCAGTTCATACAGGAAGCAGTCGCTCTTGAACGCGGTCGACACCAGTCCGACCGCCTCCAGCCTGAAGCGTGCCTCCTCGAGGGTTTCGAGCTTGACGTCGAGGATGCTTTCCAGATCGGAATGGAGGTATTTCTCGGAGACGAGGGTCGCCTTGTTCAAGAGCGCGAAGAGCGATAGATACAGTGAAAACGCCGTGACGCCGACAAGCGGCTGGTAGAGGAGCGCCAGCGCCTGGTGGTCGGCCGAGGACGGCATCGTCCTGGCATGGACAAAAAACACATCGCTTCTGCGCACGCGCTCCATGGCGGCCTCAGGGATGCAGCGAAACGCCCTTGAACTTCAACAGCGCGTCGAGCTGCTTGTACAGTTCCAGCGCCTTCTTCTTGGGGCGGTCGAGGCCGACGAAACTGAAATAGTTGATCTTGAAGTCGACGCCGGATTCGATCGGGGTGATCTGCGCCACCGTCATGATCGCATCGAAGCCGTTGCCGAGGAGATAGATCTCCCCATGCGTCTCGTTGATGTCGCGGACGTCGAGCGCCGCCTTCTCGGCGATCTTCTGGACGGCGGCGAGGACATCCTTGAAGGAGTTGCGGTAGTAGTGGGTGCGGAGGAGCGCGTCGGGATGCAGTTCGCGCGTCTCGCAGCTGGTCATGAGGAAACTGGTGAGGGACATGTCGTCAACTCCTTAGGGTTCGGAGAACCGCTTCGAACTCCTCATGGAGTTGTTTGCGGGTTCCCGCATTGTCGATCTGATGCGTCGCCTTGCGGCATTTTTCCTTGAGCGGCATCTGCGCGCCGATCCGGCGCAACGCCTCTTCCCTGGTGAATCCGTTTCGTTTCATGAGCCGCTCTAGCTGGATCCGGGGCGGACACCAGAGCGAGACGGTCGCATCGCAGAAGGTTTCGAACCCCGCTTCGAAGAGCAGGGGCACGCTCGCGACGATGAGTTCGGCGCCTTTTTGCTTTTGCGTCTCGATCCAGGAAAGCATCGCGGCGCGCACGGCGGGATGGGCGATCGCGTTCAGGCGTCCGCGCGCCGCGGCGTCGCGGAAGACGATCGCCCCGAGTTTCGCGCGGTCGATCTCGCCGGTTTCGCCGAGGATGCCGGAACCGAAGGCGGCTACGATGTCATTATACAATACTTTCCCGCTTTTTGACAAATCTTTATAGACGGCGTCGGCGTCGAGGACCGGAAATCCGGCCTTGCGGAACAGCCGTTCGACGGCGGACTTGCCGGAGGCGATCCCGCCGGTCAGGCCGACGACGAGTCCCTTTCCCGGTTTCTTGACTTGGCACCGCGGACAGTAGTAGGTGCCGCGGCCGCCGACGACCGTCTTCACGACCGTCGTCCCGCAGGTCGGGCACGGCTTGCCCTTCTGCATGTGCACCTTCAGTTCCGTTTGGAACATCCCGCTCACGCCGAGGCTCGACACGTAGCTGCGGATCGTCGTCCCGCCGTCCGAGACGGCGCGTTCGATGACCTGTTTCGCCGCCAGGGCGATCCGGTCCCATTCGGCGCGGAAGAGATGCTTGGCGATGGTCTCGGGATGCACGGCGGCGCGGAAGAGGGTTTCGTCGACGTAGATGTTGCCGAGCCCGGCGACGATGTTCTGGTCGAGCAGGAAGGATTTGACGGGACGCGCGGCGGTATTTCCCCGGCGGGCGAGATAGGCCCCGGAGAAGGCCGGCGAGGCGGGTTCGGGACCCATCGCCTCGATCGCCTTCAGGCGGAGCTCCTGGCCCTTCGGGACGAGCTCCATCGTGCCGAACTTGCGCGTGTCGTGATAGCGCAGGCTCGATCCGTCGGTGAAGCGGAACACGACGTGCTCGTGCTTGACGACGGGATCTTCGCCGGGCTTGAGGAAGTACTTCCCCTCCATGCGGAGGTGGGAGACGAGCGAGACGTCGTCAAAGACGAAGAACAGGTACTTTCCGAAGCGGCCGAGCGAAGCGATCGTCCTGCCGGCGAGGCGCGCGCAAAAGGCGGCCGGTTCCAGGCCGTGGATGATGCGGTCGCAATGGACGTCGACGCGGTCGATCGTCTTGCCGACGAGCCGCGGTTCGAGCGTCCGCCGGATCGTTTCGACTTCCGGTAGTTCGGGCATGTCACTTCACCTCGTAGAGATTCTTGCCGAAATCGCCTTCGACCTTGAGCGGGACGGCGAAATCGACGGCGTGTTCCATCCGGTCGACGACGATCTTCGCGACGATCTCCTGTTCCGTCTTGGGGACGTCGAAGACGAGCTCGTCGTGGATCTGCAGGATGATCCGCGACTTCAGTCCGCGGCGTCGGAATTCGGCCCGGATCTTCACCATCGCGATCTTCAGGATGTCGGCGGCGGTTCCCTGGATCGGCGCGTTCATCGCCATCCGCTTGCCGTTCTCGCGCACCATGTAGTTGTCGGCGTTGACCTCGGGGATGTAGCGGCGGCGCTTGAACAGGGTCGTCACAAAGCCCTTGGTCCTGGCGTCCTCGATCGCGGCGTTCATGTACGTCTTGATTTCGGGGAGCTTGGCGAAATAGTCGGCGATGAAGGCTTCCGCCTGTTTCGGGGAGATCTTCAAATCTTCGGCGAGACCCCAGGTGGTCTTGCCGTAGATGAGGCCGAAATTGACGGCTTTCGCCTGGCGGCGTTCGTCTGTAGAGATGTCCTGCTTGTTGAAGACGAGGCGGGCGGTGTGGGCGTGGATGTCCTCGCCGCGGTCGAACGCCTCGATCATGTTCCGGACCTGCGCCATCTCCGCAAGGACGCGCAGTTCGATCTGCGAGTAGTCGCACGAATAGAGCAGCGAGCCCGCGTCGGACGGGACGAAGATGCGGCGCAGCTCCTTGCCCTCCTCGGTGCGGACCGGGATGTTCTGGAGGTTGGGTTCGATCGAAGACAGGCGGCCGGTCTGGGTCAGCGTCTGCTTGTAGATGGTATGGACGCGGCCGTCGTTCTTGACCTGGGTCGCGGCGCGAAGGCCTTCGTAATAGGTCGAATGAAGCTTCGTCGCCGACCGATAGTCGGTGATTTTGCCGACGATCGGATGGAAGCCGACCAGCTGGTCGAGCACGGATGCGTCGGTCGAGTAGCCGCTCTTCGTCTTCTTGTAATACGGGAGCGCGAGTTTCTCGAACAGGATCGTGCCGAGCTGTTTGGTGCTGTTGATGTTGAACTCCTCGCCCGCCAGTCCGTAGATCTCGCGTTCGAGGGTCGCGGCGCGGGAAGACAAATCGGCGCCGAACGCTTCGAGCGCCTCGAGGTCGACCTTGATCCCGGCGAATTCCATCTCGGCGAGCGTCTCGGCGAGCGGGATCTCGATCTTCTCGAGCAGGTCGGTCTGTTCGTAGGAGGCGTTCACGGCGAGGATCTTCGCCTTCAGGTCGCGGACCGCGACGGCCTTGTCGGCGGCGTGCCGCCGATAGACGTCGGCGTCTTCCGGGAGGGCGTACTTCGCGCCCTTGCCGAAGACTTCCTCGTCGTAGGCGACGTGGTCGCAGCCGAAGTTGGCGACGACGGAGCGGAAGTCGTCGCGGGTCAGGTTGGGATTGGTGAGATAGCTCGCGAGCATCAGGTCGAACCGGAAGCCGGCCGCCTCGAAGCCCGCCCATTTGAGGGCGACCTTCATCTGCTTGAGGTCGTAGGTGTCCTTCGCGATCGAGGCGTCGGCCATCCAGGCGACGAGCGACGGGGTGTTCTTGAAGGTCTCGAAGTCGACGAAGAACGATCCCGCGGCGTTGGCGAAGCCGAAGCCGAGGATCGTCGAGGTATGGTAGTTGGAACCGAAGGTCTCGATGCAGACGGCGGAAGGGCCGTCGATCAGGTGGGCGATTTCGGCAAAAGACGAGAGCACGCGGAAGGCGGACGGTTCGGGGGCCGGCTTCGGCCGGTCGATCTCGATCTTCTTGAGGAGCGAGTGGAATTCCATCTTCTGCATGAACGCGCGGAGCGCCTCGGAGTCGGGACCGCGGAAACGGCACATATCGACCGTGAGGGTGTTCGGGAAGTCGGTCACGATCGTCGCGAGGCGCTTGGAGAATCGCGCCACGTCGACGTTGGCCGCGATCTTTTCCTTGAGTTTTCCGGAGATCGATTCCACGTGGTCGAGGATGTTCTCGAGCGTTCCGAATTCGTTCAGGAGCTTGACGGCGGTCTTGTCGCCGATGCCGGGGATGCCGGGGATGTTGTCGGAGGCATCGCCGACCATGCCCTTGTAGTCGGGGATCTGCGAAGGTCCGATGCCGAGTTTCTCCTTCATTGATACCGGCGTGTAGACCTCGATCTCGGAGAGGCCTTTCTTCGAGATCGTCTGCGACACGTTCTCGGATAGCAGCTGCATCAGATCGTGGTCGTTCGAAAAGATCTCGATTTGGTCGAAGTCGGAGCGGAAGTGGGTCGCGCAGTAGCCGATGATGTCGTCGGCCTCGTAGAGGTCCTGTTCGTAGCGGGCGACGTTCGCGGCGTCGAGGTATTCGCGGACGATCGGCATCTGCGCGATCAGTTCGGCGGGGACGTCGGGACGCGTTCCCTTGTATTCGGCGAACTCGACATGGCGATGGGTGGGACCCTTCGGATCCCAGGCGACGAGGATGTGGGTGTAGTCCATCTTGAGCAGCTGCTGGATCGTCGAGGCAAAGCCATAAACGGCGTTCGTGTAAACGCCCTGGCTGTTCTTCATCAGATTCCCCATCGCCGCCGTGGCGAAGTAGGAACGGAACAAGAGATTGTTGCCGTCGATCAGAAGCAGTTTCTTCATGTTCGCACCCCGCCTGGCGGCCGCCGTGGATTCAGTTGGATTTGGTCTGGTTGCGCTGGTAGATGAGCAAGAGGCCGTTGAAGATGAGCTTTTCGTCCAGGGTCATCGGCTGTTCGCAAAGCGGATGGATCAGCTTCGCGTGGCCGCCGGTCAGGACGACCGGAAGGGTCGGGTTGCCGAGCTGGCGCTTGATCCGTCCGATGATGCCGTCGATCATCGAGGCGTGGCCGTAGACGATGCCGGACTTGATGCTGTCGATCGAGGTCGTCCCGATCAGCTTGTTGGGCAGCTCGAGTTCGATCTGGGGCAATTGCGAGGTCTTCGAGATGAGGGCGTTGCGGCTCGTGGTGAGGCCGGTCGTGATGATGACGCCCTTCAGCCCGAGGTTCTCCACGTAGGTGAACGTCGTGGCCGTGCCGAGGTCGACGACAAGGCAGGTCTTGGCGTATTGTTCGGTGGCCGCGACGACGTTGGCGATCAGATCCGAACCGACCTCGCGGGGATTGTCGGAGAGGACCTTGATGCCCGTCTTGACGCCGGCGCCGAGAAACATCGGGGTGATCTCATACCACGCCTGGAAATATTCGCGAAAAACGTCGTTGAGTTCGGGAACGACGGAGGAGATGATCACGGCGGTGACCGGGATTTCCTTGAACATCAGGTTCAGGGTCATCGCGTATTCATCGCTCGACTTGTTCTTTTCGGTGTTGATCTTGTAGGTCCTGTCGACGGCGGTCAGGTTTTTCGAAATGCCGATCCCGACGGTCGTGTTGCCGATGTCGATGAGGACGAGCATCTCAGTCCTCCGCCGGTTCTTCGACGCGGTTCTCGAGATAGCCCTTCAGACGGATGGCGACCACGGCGCCGACGAGACCGGCGAGCGCCGCTTCGATCGCGGCGGAAATCGGGACGAGGACGGAGACGAGCCAGAGGACATAGGGGACGAACGATTCCCAGAGCCCCATTTCCGTGTAGATCGCAAACGAGGTCCAAAGCATCGAGAGGACCAGGACGGTATGGATCAGCGTCAGGACGAAGAATCCGATGCCGAAGGCGAGATACTTGTTTCCGATGATGCGCTGGAAGAACCGCATGACGTCGTAGATGACGAGGCCGAAGACGAACCGCGGCAGCACCGACACCCACGGATAGACGAACAGCGGGCTGGCGTAGATGAAGGCGGCGATGAGCGAGACGACGCCGAAGGCGAGGCCGAGATAGATCGACATCTTCCGGCCGAGCAGGGTCCCGCCGATCAGGACGGGGATGTGGATGATCGTCGCCTCGATGTTCGGGGCGATCCGGATGAAGCCGAGCGAGGACGAGCCGAGACCGAAGGACGGGACGAGGCCGAGGACGGCGACGATGGCGATGAAGATCGCGAGCAGCGTCATCTCCCGGATTCTTTCCTTGTTGCTTTTGACCACTTTCGTTTGCATTTTGTACTCTCCTTTTCAGGCCGCTTTCCGCGGTCCCATAAGATTATTCCAAAAAGCCGGGTGACTAGACGTTCGCCTTGATCTCCGCGACCTTGTTGAAATCGAGTTCCTGAAGCATGGCCAGGATGACCGCCCTCACGGCTTCGTAGTCGTCAACGTGGATCATCGAGGTGGACGAGTGGATGTAGCGCGCGGGCATCCCGATGGTGCAGACGAGCACGCCGTCTTCGGACAACTGCACCTGGGCGGCGTCGGTGCCGCCGAGCGATTTGTAGTATTGGAACTTGATGCCGTGCTTCTTCGCGGTCTCTTCGACGAATTTCTTCATCCCCTGATGCATGATGCAGCGGGGGTCGTAGAAACGGACCATGAAGCCGGCCCCGAGCGTGCCGCCGACTTCCGATTCCTCGAACGTGTCGCCGCAAGGCGAGCAGTCGACGGCGATGAAGACGTCCGGCTTGATCATGTAAGCGGACGTTCCCGCCCCGCGCAGTCCGACCTCTTCCTGGACGTTCGCGCCGCAATAGAGCCTGCAGGGGATCGCCGCCTTGTCGACCGACTGCAGGATGTCGATCGCCATCGCGGTGCCGAAACGGTCGTCCCAGGCTTTCGAGATGATCTTCTTGCCATCCTTGGTGACGGTGTAGTTGTTGTGGAAGACGACCTGCTGGCCGACCTTCACGCCGAGCGCCTTCGCGTGGTCCTTGGAGTCGGCGCCGATGTCGAGGACGAAATCGTCGAAGTCGGTGACCTGCTTGGACACGCCGTCGCGGAGCAGATGCGGCGGTTTCGCGCCGATGATCCCGGGCACGAAGGAGCCGTCGTCGATGACGACGTCGAGATGCTGCGCGAGCATCACCGTGGCGTTCACCGACCCCATCGGGATCAGTTTCACATAGCCCTTGTCGGTGATGCCCGAGACCATCGCGCCGACCTCGTCCATATGTCCGGCGATCATGACCTTCGGTCCGTCCTTGGCGAGGTTGACCCCGCCGAAGATCGATCCGAGCTTGTCTTGGAAAATCGCCTCGGATCTCGGTTCGAGCATGCCTTTGACATAGGCTCTGACGTATTTCTCATGGGCGGATACGCCCGGCAGTTCGACGAGATCGCGATAGTGCTGCTTCAACATGATGGGTCCCCCTCAGAAGTGGAATGCGATGTGGTAGATCGGCTGTCCGAGCCCGACGAAGCGGGACTCGAATTCGGTTTCGACGTTGTCCTCGTGCGCTTCGGCGTGCAAATCGAGCGAGATGCGGTCGAACGTGCATGAGGCGTCGACGAGCGTCCTCATCGTGTAGGCGAAGAAGGCGAAGTCGTCGGTTTTGTACATGATGCGGGCGTGCGGTTTCAAGATCGCCTCGTAGCGGGTCAAAAACAGCGGACTCGTGAGGCGGCGCTTGGCATGGTGGGTCTTCGGCCAGGGATCGGAGAAGTTGAGGTAGAGCAGGTCGATCTCGCCCTTCGCGAAAACGGCCGGCAGGTCCTCGGCGTCCATGTGGACGAGGCGGACGTTCTGAAGCGGCTCGGCGAGCAGCTTCTCGAGGGCGCGGACGATGACCGAATCGTACTTCTCGATGCCGATGAAGTTGATCTCGGGATGCCGCTTGGCGGTTTCGAAGAGAAACCGTCCCTTTCCGATGCCGATCTCGAGATGGATCGGGGCCTCCTGCGAAAACAGGTCGCGCCACCGGCCGCGGTGCGATTCGGGATCGGGAATCATCACCTCGGGATGCATGGCGAGTCGCTCGCCGGCATCGCGGACCTTGCGGAGACGCATCCTATTTGGCCGCTCCGGCGAGGATTTCGATGCTTTCGGCGTAGATCGCGGCGGCGACGAGCATGTCCTGGATGACGACGTATTCGTTGGGCTGATGCGCCATCTCCTCATCGCCCGGCATGCACGGACCGAAGGCGACGGCCTTCTTGAGTTCGCGGGCGTAGGTCCCCCCGCCGATCGTGAAGATCGGGTTCTTGACGTCGCCGGTATACTTCCGGTAGGCGCCTTCGAGGGTCTTGACGAGCGGGTCGGTCGGCGACACGTAATGCGGCTCGGAATGCCGCTGCGGGACATAGGTGAAGCCGAACGCCGCGGCGGCCTCCCCGATCTTCGCCGTCTTCTTGGCGAATTCGAAGTTGCGCGGGAAGCGGATGTTGCAGCCGATCCGGAAGGCCCCGTCCGCATACCGGACGATGGCGGTGTTGAGGGTCAGTTCCTTCATTTCGGGATCGAAGGTGTCGATCCCGAGCTTGACGCCGAAATGGTCGTGCGTCAAATGCTTGTCGAGGAAACGGACGAATCCGGAGGTGGTCACCGTCTTGAGGAAATCGGCCATCAGGAAGATCGCGTTGAGGCCGTTCATCGGCCAAGCGCCGTGGGCGTTTTTGCCATACACGGTATAGCGGTCGCCCTCGACCTTGATCTGACGGCCGTTTTGGGCGGCCCAGGCCCGGAACGCGGCGGACACGTCCTTCTTCAGGACGGCGACGCATTCGTCGGGAACGACGTTGTACCGTTCGCCGGCGTTGATCGAAGCGATCAAGTCGTCGTTCTCAAGGCCGGTGACGTCGAAGCTGAAGTTGCCCTTTTCGGCGTAGATGAGCGGAAACTCGGCATCCGGCGAGAAGCCGATGTCGGGGAGGTCTTCGTATTCCTTGTATTTCTTGATGCAGCGCATGCCGGATTCCTCGTCGCAGCCGATGATCAGGCGGACCCGCTTGTTCAGCTTGACGCCCTGGTCCTTGATCATCTTGAGCGCGAGATACGAGGCCATCGTCGGGCCCTTGTCGTCGATCGCGCCGCGGGCGAAGATCTTGCCGTCCCTGACGATGGCGCCGAACGGATCGGAGTCCCACTTGCCGCCGGTCGGGACGACGTCGATGTGGGTCAGGATGCCGATGATGTCCTTGCCTTCGCCGAGTTCGATGTGGCCGGCGTGGTTCATCACGTTCCTGGTCTTGAACCCGTCGATCTCGGCCATCGTGAGGACGAAATCGAGCGCACGCTTGATGTCGCGGCCGAACGGCTCGTCGATGTTGTTGGGATCGTACTTCTCGAGCACGGTCGGGATGCGGAGCAAAGCTTGCGTTTTTTCGATGTATTCCTGTTCGTAGGTCCTAGCGATTTTCAACCAGTCCATCATCGTCACCTCAACTATTGATTTTACCACAAGCAGAGCGATTTGCCAACCATCGCACCCGATTCGGCGCATGGATTCGATGCATGCGCGCGGTTGAAAAACGGCGTGTTTTGGGAAAGGATTGACAAAAAGGGGATAATTCGTATAATGAAGGTAATCGAAACGCGACAAACGGAAACGGAGACCAAAATATTTACTTCTATTTTGGGCAGATGCCATGATAAAGAAGATCGTCATGAAGAACCTTACTTGCGCCAGTTGCATCGCGAAGATCGAACGCCGCGTCGGTCGTCTTCCGTATGCCAACAGCGCAAGTTTCAATTATACGAACCAGATCCTGCTCGTCGACTTCAAGGACGGCTTCGACGAGGTGCTCGCGCTCAAGGAAATCAAGGGCATCGTCGACGTCCTCGAGGACAACATCGACACCCATTATCTCGATCGCCGCACCGAGATCAAAAAACCCAAATTCACCCATGAATACCTCTTCCCGCTGATCGGCGCCGGCATCATCGCGGTCGTCTTCGCGCTCTACCGCTTCCCCGGATACATCAACGCGATTTTCGGGACCAACTTCGATTCCGTCATCGACGACCCGTTCCGCGGCATCGGCTACTGGATCGGCTACCTCTTCCTCGTCTCCCGCATCTTCACGATGCTCGTGAAGGGCATCAAGAACAAGAGTTTCTTCGATGAGAACACGCTCATGTTCATCGCCACGATGGCCGGCATGGCGCTCGGCAAATACGAGGAGAGCATCGCCGTCATCTTCCTGTATTCGATCGGCGAAATCCTCCAGAACCGCGCCGTCATGCGCTCGAAGGACGAGATTACGGCGCTCATGGACATCAAGGTCGACTACGCCAACGTCGTCGTCGGCGACGCGATCGTGGTCAGGGATCCGATGCAGATCAAGGTCGGCGACATCCTCGTGATCAAGCATGGCGAGCGCGTCCCCGTCGACGGCGTCGTCACCGAAGGCACCAGTTCGATGAACACCTCCGAACTGACCGGCGAAGTCAAGCTCCTGCGCGTCGAGCCGGGCAAGGAGATCCTCTCCGGCAACATCAACGTCGGCGACGTGATCCGCATGAAAGCCGCGAAGGAATACCACGATTCGACCCTCGCGAAGATCATCGACCTGATCGAGAACTCCACCAACAACAAGTCGAAGACCGAGCTGTTCATCACCAAGTTCTCGCGCGTCTATACGCCGATCGTCGTCGGCCTCGCCGCCCTGATGATCGTCTACGGGGCGATCTGGGGTCCCAAGCCGTTTATCGACTGGTCCAACCCCGAGGTGAGCTACCTCTACCGCGCCGCCACCTTCCTCGTCATCTCCTGCCCCTGCTCGCTCGTCCTCTCGGTGCCGCTATCCTATTTCGCCGGGATCGGCGTCGCCGCCAAGAACGGCATCCTGTTCAAGGGATCGACCTTCCTCTCCTCGCTCACCGACGTCAAGACGATCGCGCTCGACAAGACCGGCACGCTGACCTACGGTTCCTTCTTCGTCTCCAGCTTCACCGACGAGGAGACCCTGAAGGTCGCCGCCTCGATCGAACGGTATTCCAACCACCCGATCGCCGACGCGATCACCGGCTATTACAAGAAAACCACCTATGAGCTCGCCGACGTCCGCGAAGTCCCCGGCTACGGGATCCGCGGGATGCTCGGGGACGAAGCCGTCCTCGCCGGCAGCCGGCGCTTCCTGCAGATGAACGGGATCGAGGTCCCCGCGGGGAAGCTGCCGGTCGGATCCTACACCTTCGTCGCCCGCGGCGGAAGGTATCTCGGCAACGTGGTCGCCAAGGACGAACTCAAGGAAACCTCGATGGAGACCGTCCGCAAGTTCACGAAGCATTACGACACCGTGATGCTCACCGGCGACAACGAGGCTTCCGCGGCCGACATCGCGATGAAGCTCGGCGGGATCGAATACTACGCCGACCTGCTGCCCGAACAGAAGCTCGAGAAATTCGAGGCGATCCGCACCAACTCCGTCTCGCTCTACGTCGGCGACGGGATCAACGACGCGCCGCTCCTCAAGAACGCCGACATCGGCGTCTCGATGGGGTCGGCGTCCGACCTCGCGATCGAAGTCTCCGACATCATCATCATCAACAACGACATCCGCCTGCTCGACAAGGCGATCAAGATCGCCAAGCGCACGAAGCTCACGGCGATCGAGAACATCGTCTTCTCGCTTCTGGTGAAGGTGGTCTTCCTGACCCTCTCCGCGCTCGGCGTGATGTGGATGTGGCTCTCGATCTTCGCCGACGTCGGCGTCACCCTCCTGTGCGTTTTAAACGCGCTAAGGATCATCTACATCCAACGCTATCTGCGGGTCGAGAAGAAAGAGAAAAAACCGGAATGAAAAGGTGGAATCCATCGCGGATTCCACCCTTTTATTTTATCTGTGGCTGACGAGCGCGTACTTCTTCTTGCCCTTGCGGACGATCGAGTACCGCCCTTCGACGGCGGCGGCCTTGGCGACGACGGCGTCGAGGGCGGTGGCCTTGAGGCCGTTCACGGCGACCGCGCCGCTGCTCACGAGGTCGCGCGCCTCGCGCTTGGAACTGGCGAAGCCGGTCGCGACGAGGACGTCGACGAGGAGCGGATCGCACTCGGCTTCGAAGCGCGGGAGGTCCTTGCAGGCGAGGCCGATCTCATCGGCCGTGAGGGTTTCGATGTCGCCCTGGAAGAGCGCTTCGCTGATCTTGACGGCTTCCCGCCAGGCGGCTTCGCCGTGGACCAGGACGGTGAGTTCCCGGGCGAGCGCCTTCTGCGCGTTGCGGCGCTCGGGATGGCTCTTGACCTCTTCGCCGAAGGCTTCGATCGTTTCCTTCGGGAGGAACGTGAACTGCTTCAAACGCATCACGATGTCGTCGTCGGCGGTGTTGATCCAGTACTGGTAGAAGTCGTACGGGGTCGTCTTGAGGGGGTCGAGCCAGACCGCGCCCGATTCGGACTTGCCGAACTTGGTGCCGTCGGCCTTCGTGACGAGCGGGAAGGTGAAGCCGTACGCCTTGGCGTCGGCGCCGTGCACCTTGCGGATCAGTTCGAGGCCCGACGTGATGTTGCCCCACTGGTCCTGGCCGCCGATCTGGATCTGGCAATGGTGCTTGGCGAAGAGATGCTCGAAGTCCCACGCCTGGATGATCTGGTAGCTGAATTCGGTGAACGAGATGCCGCTTTCGATGCGCGACTTGACGGAGTCCTTGCTCATCATGTAGGCGACGTTGAAGTTCTTCCCGATGTCGCGCAAAAACTCGATCGCGTTCAGCGAGGAGAGCCAGTCGTAGTTGTTGACGACGGTCGCGGCGGGCAACAGGTGCCGGACCTGAGACGCGATGCCGGCGGCGTTGTGAAGCGACGTCTCGATCGTCAAGAGCTGGCGTTCGGCGTTCTTGAAGCTCGGGTCGCCGATCAGCCCGGTGCCGCCGCCGATCACGAGGATCGGCTGGTGGCCGGCGTTCTCGAGCCGCTTGGCGACGAGGTAGGCGAGCAGGTGGCCGACGTGCAGGCTGTCCGCCGTCGGGTCCGCGCCGAGATAGAACACGGATTTACCCGCGTCCAGGACTTGTTCGAGTTCGGGATCGGTCATGTCGTAGACCAGTCCGCGCCATTTCAGATCTTCCATCAATTTCATGTGAATCAACCTCTTTTCGTATTTTGATGTATGTTTTGTAAACAAAAATCGTCCCTGCATGCAAGGACGATTCTACAACCGCGGTACCACCTTAGTTCACTCGAAAGTGCGCTCGGGAAGATAACGGATTCACCGTCTGCGGACCGCGCAGAGACTCCCAAGCGTATTTCGCGGATGCCATCGTCCCGGCTCGCACCTTCCGCCGGGTCTCTTGAAGCGACTTGCATTCGCTACTTCACTTGTTCCTTGTCGTTATCGGGACGTCTGCCGGGTGATGATGTTGTGCGGCAGGACGTTGAACTTGACTTCGTTGACTTCGCCGTCGATCTCGCGCTTGAGCAGGCTCATCGCCTTGGCGCCGATCTCGTTGATCGGGACGTCGACGCACGACAGCTTCGGACGGCAGAGCGTCGAATACTTCGTGTTCTGGAATCCGTAGACGCTGACGTCCTCGGGAATCCGCTTGCCCTTCTCGATCATCGTGTTGATGAAGGAGACGGCGATCGAGTCGCGGACCGCGACGATGCCGTCGACGACGTCGTGTTCGGATTTGAACAGCTCGTTGAAATGCACCGTGTTGATCGCGATGTCGCCGGAGGTGCGGATCACGTTGGGATTGAGATGGGCTTCCTTGATGGCCTTGAGATAGCCCTCTTCCTTGAGGTCGTTCACCATGTACTTGCGCGCCGTGGTGAGCAGGTAGATGTGCTTGCGGCCTTCGGCGACGAGGCGGCTGGTGATTTCGTAGGCGGCCTTGAAGTAGTCGATGCAGACGGTGACGAGCTTGTTGTCATAGGGATAGAGCGTGTTGGCGAGGACGATCGGGACCTTGTACTCGTCCTGGATCACGTTCAGCATGGTATACTGGGCTTCGTTGATCTCGTCGTTCAAATAGAGGATGCCGTCGACCTGGTTGGCGACGACTTCCTTGAGCATCTCGGCCTCGTCGATCTTCTCGTCCTTCATGACGTAGAGGAGGAGCGAGTAGTTGTACTTGCGGGCTTCGACGGCGATGCCGTTCAGCATCTCGGCGACGGAAGCGCGCGACATGTCCGGGACGATCACGGCGACGGTCGTCGATTTCTTGGAGGCGAGCCCCTTCGCGAAAGCGTTGGGTTTATAGCCGAGCTCCTTGATCACCCGAAGCACGCGGTCGCGGGTTTCCGGTTTCACCTTCTGCGGGTTGTTCAGGGTCCGCGAAACGGTGGCGAGCGAAACGTTGGCGGCGTAGGCGACGTTGTAGATGGTGGCTTTGTTCATAAAAAAATCCCGACCTTTCGTCAAATTCGAGAATATTCTAACATGGACCGCAAGCGGTTTCAATGCTTTTACATAAATTTATGAAAAATTTTCATAGTCTTTTCATGGACAAAAAAAAGACGCCCTTGCGGACGTCTTTTTCTTCGATTACTGGCGTTTCTCCTTGATGCGGGCGGCTTTCGCGGAGAGGCCGCGGATGTAGCCGAGATTGGCTCTGCGGACCTGCCCGCGACGGGCGACTTCGATCTTCTCGACCATCGGCGAATGGATCGGGAAGGTGCGTTCGACGCCGACGCCGAAGGACATCTTGCGGACGCAGAACGTCTCGCTCGTGCCTTGGCCCTGGCGCTTGATGCAAAGGCCCTCGTACATCTGGACGCGTTCTTTCGAACCTTCGACGATCTTGACGTACACCTTGAGGGTGTCACCCGGACGGAAGTCGGGGACGTCGGTCTTGAGGTATTGCTCGGTGACGGTGTTGATGAATTGCTGCGACATGGTTTTCACTCCTTCGATTGTGTGCCCTCGACGTTCGCGGAGATTCCGGCGGAACGGCGGTGTTGCGGTTCTGGCAGCGTTAGTAATTATATCATAAAGACACGGTCAAATCAACTGATTTTGTCAGCGCTTTTTGAGAAGGTCGGGACGGCGCTTCAAGGTGCGCTCAAGCGACTGCTCGCGGCGCCATTTGTCGATCTCCTGATGATTGCCGGAGAGCAGCACGTCGGGCACCTTCATGCCCTTGTAGTCGACGGGACGGGTGTATTGCGGATATTCGAGAAGGCCGTCGTAGAACGAATCGTGGGGGGCGGAGTCGGGCGATCCGAGGACGCCGGGGAGGAGCCGGATGACGGCGTCGGCGATCGCCATCGCGCCGATCTCGCCGCCCGTCAGGACGTAGTCGCCGATCGAGATCTCGAGGTCGACGAGGGAACGGATGCGCTCGTCGAACCCCTCGTAATGCCCGCAGATCAGGATCAGATGATCGAGTTTGGACAGCCGGATCGCCTCCGCCTGGACGAACGGGACGCCCTGCGGCGTGAGCAGGATCTTGGTCGCCGTCCGGAATCCTTCGATCGACTGCAGAGCGCGATCAATCGGTTCGACCGCGAGGAGCATGCCGGCGCCGCCGCCGAAGGCGTAGTCGTCGACGTGGCGGTGCTTGTTGGTCGCGAAATCGCGGAAGTCGACGATGTCGATCGATACCGCGCCGCTTTCTTGGGCGCGTTTGAGCATCGATTCGCCGAAGACGCCCGTAAACATTTCGGGAAACAGGCTCAGGATGGTGATCTTCACAACAGTCCCTCCCATTCCGCGACGACGATCGAACGCGCCTTCAGGTCGACGTCGGGGACGAGCGCGTCGACGAAGGGGACGAGGGCGGATTTTCCGTCGTTCTTGCGGATTTCGAGATAATCCCCCTGGGGATACTCGCGGACGCCGGAAACGGTCCCGACCGCGATCCCGCTTTGCAGGACCGTCAGGCCGACCAGGTCGGCGGCGCGGTATTCGTTCTTGGCGAGGCGGACCGGGGCGGTCGCTTCGGCGAGGATCGTCATGCCCTTCCAGCCTTCGACGGTCGAAATCGTATCGCAGCCGACGAAGGTCAAGAGGTCGAACCCGCGGTGGGGACGGTAGCTCGCGACGACGAGGTCGCGGCGTCCTTCGGGCGCGTCGAGGACGATCGTGCTGCCCGGCGCGTAGCGGTCGGCCTGAAAATCGGTCGAGGGCAGGATCCGGACCTCGCCCTTGAGACCGTGGGTGTTGACGATCTTGCCGATCGGTACGAGCGCCATGGTCAGAATCTCCGGGTTTTCTTCGACATGTATTGTTTCGGGGTGCGGTCGACGTTGTAGATGCCCCAGTGCTTTTCCGGTTCGATCGGATCGTTTCCGCCCTTCCAGGGTTCGTCGAAGGCTTCGAAGACGAACATCGGGATCTGGTTGTCCCTGCTCCACTTCTCGACCTGGGCGAGATAGTCGGCCTGCTGGGCTTCGCCGACGTCGTTTCTGTCCATCGAATCGTTGCAGGAGGTGGTCCAGCCGAATTCGGTGAAGATGATCTGCTTGTCGGGATAGGCGGCCTTGTTCTCCTCGAAATCCCGCTGGTTGACCGCCAGCGCCTCGTCGAGGTGCTTGCGGAGCCAGAGCGGGTAGGAGTGGATCGAGATGAAGTCGACTTCCGCGGCGATGGGCGCGGCGTGTACGCGCCAGGCGTAGGCGCCTTCGCAGAAGGTGACCTGGGCGTCGGTGACGGTGCGCAGATACCGCACGTGGGAGGCGAGCGTTTCCGCCGCCATCAGGTTGGGATGCCATTCGGAGGTGCACTCGTTGCCCACGGCGACGGCGAGGACGATGTCCTTGTAGCGGTTCGCCAGTTCGGCGAGCCGGTCGAGCTGACGGACGTTCGCGATCTTGTTGACTGCGATCTCTTCCTCGGAATGCAGGCCGCCCCAGGGGCAGTTCGGGTTGGAGATCTCGCCTTTCGGCTCGACGCCGAGCATCACCTTGAACGGCAATTTCTCCTCTTCGATCACACGCAAGACGGTCTTCGCGTGTTCGGAGACGTCATACATCCGCAGATAATCGAAATGCGGTCTCAAAATCGTCAAATCTTCCAGAATCTGGGCGTATGTCGGATATACGTGGGT
>CAIMSF010000046.1 GCA_903844055.1 uncultured bacterium | reverse complement strand
GCGCCGTTCGGCTTGTACGAGTCCCGAAGCGACGAGTACCGCCATATGGTGCGAGAGGGTCGGCTGGGTGATCCGCAGTTTTTCGAGGATCTGGCAGGCGCACCGTTTTTCGACGGTGAGCATCCCCGTCACTTCGACCCGGATCGGGTCGGAAAGGGCTTTGAAAAGCGATGCGATGTTCGGTTTGTCCATGGTTGTCTTCCTTGTCATATAGATAATTGTCTATATGTATTGTACCAGTTCGGGTAGCTCCCGTCAACCCCCGATTCATCGCGAACACGACGATTTCCGCGCTTCCCGAGCCATGAAAGTCGTCAGGGTTATGGAAAAGCCGCGGATGAAGTGATATGATGAAAAAAGATGAGGCACATGCATCCATCGGGGGAGGGAATTCCATGCAGGACTACCGGACCAGGCGCGCTGCGCGTCTGACCCTCTTGAAACGCCAAACGGTCTTGAAGTGGATCGCCGGCTTCACGGTCACGGTCGCCGTCGCGGTCGTCTCCGCGTTCGCCCCGGCCGCTTCCGCCGAGGCGCGGTTCCTGAACGTGTCCGCCGCCGGCACCGACATCGCCTATGAACTCTATCTGGATGCATCGCTTGAGGCGCAGCCGGACACGGAACTCCGCATCGTCGCCCGCGACCAGTTCGGCGACCGCACGCAGAAGCTCGCCTCCGGCATGTCCTCGGGGGTCTTCACCGGCCTCCGCCCCGACACCGAATACCGGCTCCTGGTCGAAATCGATGCGGGATTCGGGTTCCGGACCCTCGCCAAGACGACGGTCAGGACCGACCCCGGACCCGGCGGCGCGATCGTCGGCTACTCCGTCGCGGAAACCGGCGGCTATCAGTGGGAGACGTTCCTTGCCTTCACCGTGTCGCTCCACGTCTCCGATCCCGGCCATGCCTTCACGGCGGTCAGGTTCCGGTACAACCAGATGCGGTATGCCGAGCTATGCGAGATCACCCAACAGGTTGACTGCGAAATGACGATCGAACCGTCTTTGAGCTGGACGACCGTCGATGTGACTTCACCGGATCAAACCATCGAACTGCCTCCTCTCTGGAAAGACGAATACCGCCTGTACTGGGTCCTCGAAGCCATCGACGCCGAAGGGACGACGGTCGTGCTGGACCAACGGACCTTCGATACCGCACCCGTCTTCTTCGCCTACCTGAACGTCGCTGACGCGGGCGTCGACCGGCTCGACGTCTCCGCCCACGTCGAGGCCAACAGCCGCGTCGAGGCCACGTTCGAGGTCGTCGTGACCTGTCCGCTCGGCGAGACCGTCGCGCGCTTCCCGGTCGAGCCGATGACATCGGAAGACCAGGGATGGCCCGAGGGTTCCGCTTCCGGCGTGACGCGCGTGGACGGACTATTACGGGAGACCGAATACCATCTGGAGCTGTTCGCGACCTATCAGGATCCCCTCACCGGTTTTCCGATCACGAGCCGCATCGGTTCCGCGCACGGATGGACGACGCCGCTCTACTCGGGATCCTTCACCTGGACCGCATCCGACGTCGACTACACGTTTTCCGCCGACTACCGCGACCCCTCCGGGATGCTCGGACCGATCCACTATTACGTGTACCTGTGGACCGACGGGTCCTATCAATACCAATCCGGCGGCGAAGTGCCGCTCATCGCCGACGGCGACCGCCGGACCGCCGCCTTCACCATCCCCGTTCCGGGAGAGTACTACCGCATCATCGTTTATCTGGAAAAGACACCAATCGCCGGAGTCACCTACTCCGGTACCGTCGCGGACATCGTCCGCAACCCCGCATGAGTCCGGGAGGAAGGAAGCCAACATGAAAAAATGGAAAGAAATGAACAAGCAGGAACTGATTCCCGTCATCGTCGTCGCCGTCATCGTCGTCGTCCTCGTGCTGCTCTCCGCGCTCGCTCCCGTCCTCTTTCCGGGCTCGACGTTCGCCGACATCGTCGAGGCCAGCATCGGCCGCTTCTTCAACATCGCCGACTTCTTCGCCAACAACTATGTGACGTTGCTTGAAAGCGTCGCGATCGTCTTCTTCATGTGGGTGCTCGAGAAGGTCCTGACCACCCTGATCAAGCTGCTTTCGCGCAAGAACTCCCGCGGCGCGACGGTGGCCGACCTGCTCACGTCGGTCCTCAAGTACGCGAGCGCGCTCATCGCCGTGTTCATGGTCCTCGGCGCCTGGGGCGTCTCGACCGGAACGCTCCTCGCCGGCGCCGGAATCCTCGGACTCGCGCTCAGCTTCGGCGCGCAGAGCCTGATCGAGGACATCATCAGCGGTTTCTTCATCATCTTCGAGAAGCAGTTCGTCGTCGGCGACATCATCGAGGTCGACGGCTTCCGCGGGACCGTCAACTCGATCGGCATCCGCACCACCCAGATCGAGGATTTCAACGGCGACGTCAAGATCATGAACAACTCCGACATCCGCGGCGCCCTCAACACCTCGGCGAACCTCTCGCCCGCGATCTGCGACATCGGCATCTCGTACGGCGAGAAGCTCGAAGACGTCGAAAAGGTCATCCGCGCCGCGCTGCCGCAGATCAAGGAACAGATCCCGGACATCGTCGAGGGTCCGTTCTATCGCGGCGTCCAGTCGCTCGCCGATTCGGCCGTCGTCCTCCGCATCTACGCCAAGACGCAGGAACAAAAGAAATACCAGGTTACCCGCGAACTCAACCGCGCGATGAAACTGCTCTTCGACCAGCATAAAATCGGGGTTCCCTTCCCGCAGATCGTCGTGCATCAGGGAAAACCGGACGAATGATTTCGCCCCAATCCAAACAAAACGCGTATGCCCGCAAGCATACGCGTTTTTGAATGGAGCGAATGAATCAGGACAGAATGTTGCGGCCGTTCGTCGGCGGAATCCCCTTGTTCTTCGCCTTGTCGTCGTACATCCGGTGGTCGACCTTCGATAGCAGGTCGTCGATCGAGAGTTCCGGCGTATTCTGGATGAAGCCGTAGCTGAAGCGTAGCGTCTTCAATGCGGGGATCTTCTTCAGCCGGCCCATCACGTCGCGGACCGCGGTGACGCTTTTCCCGGCGGCGTTGGCGTCGTGGTAGGTGACGACCATGAATTCGTCGCCGCCGATGCGGGCGACCATCCGTTCGTTCCGGAACACCTGTTTCAGGATCCGCGCGAACTCGGTCAAGACGACGTCGCCGGCCTGGTGGCCGTAGTTGTCGTTGACGGCCTTGAAGTCGTCGAGGTCGATCATGATGAGGCCGAACAGTTCGCCGCGTTCCTTGATGAAATGGACATATTCGTCGAATTTCGCGCGGGAATAGAGGTTGGTCAGGCGGTCGAGCGTTCCCGAAGTGGTTTCGAGGAACATGTAGGTGACGACCACCGCGAGCGCGAGCATCGGCCAGGTGAACAGGAAGCGGTTGTAGAAGGATTGGATGATCGTGCCGATCACCGGCAGGATGAAGACGGCCATGACGCCGCGGATCACGCCGATGTTGGTCTTCCCGCGGAATTTCACGGTCAGCGCGGCGGCGTAGACGATATGGAGGTACATCAGG
>CAIMSF010000045.1 GCA_903844055.1 uncultured bacterium | reverse complement strand
TGACCCGGCCCGAGGTCCGCGACTACCTGTTCGGGAAACTGACGGCGCTCTTCGATTCGGCGCCGATCACCTACTGCAAATGGGACATGAACCGCAGCTTCTCGGACATCTTCTCGGGTACCCTCGACGCCCTCCACCAGGGCGAGTTCTCGCACCGATACGTCCTCGGCCTGTACGAGCTGCTCGAGCGGCTGACCAGCCGCTATCCGGCGATCCTGTTCGAATCCTGCGCCTCAGGGGGAAACCGCTTCGACCTCGGGATGCTTCGGTACATGCCGCAGACGTGGACCTCCGACGACACCGACGGGATCGAGCGCCTCTTCATCCAGTACGGCACGAGCATGGCCTACCCGCCCTCGACGATGGGGGCCCACGTCTCCGCAATCCCCAACGCCCAGACGATCCGCCAAACACCGATCGAGACCCGTTTCAACACGGCGATCTTCGGACTGCTCGGCTATGAGCTCGACTTCACGAAGCTTTCGCATTTCGACCTGGCGGCGATCAAGCGCCAGATCGCCTTCTACAAGGAACACCGGGCGCTCCTCCAGTTCGGCCGGTTCTACCGGCTGAAGAGCCCGTTTTCAGGGAACGACTGCCTGTGGATGAGCGTCTCCGAAGACGGCCATGAGGCCGTCGTCGGGCTGTATCAGCTGTTGGCGAAGCCGAACGGCCCCGCCGAGAAGGTCCCCGTCGCCGGACTTCGGTCCGACCTCTCGTACCGCGTCGCGAAACGGCCCCAGTACGTGAACCTGCGCACCTTCGGCGATTTGTCCCGCCACGCCCTGCCGATCAAGATCCCCGCCAAGGGCGTGCTCTTCCACCTGCTCGCCAACCACTACATGATGGAAACCGAAACGGACGAGATGGTCTTGAAAGGCGATGTCCTCGCCGCCCACGGGTTCGTCCCGAAGCAGCACTTCATCGGTTCGGGCTACAACGCCGACATCCGCCTGATGGGCGATTTCGGCTCCCGCGTCTACCACATCCAAGCCACCGAAAGGATCGAACCCAACGTATGAGAAAAGACCTCCCGCTCAATTTCGACTGGCAGTTTGTGCCCCTTTTCGAGGAATCCTTCGTGACCGCCCCGACCCTCCCGGAGGGCGCGGCGAACGTGTCGCTGCCGCACACCGTGAAGGAACTCCCGCTGAACGACTTCGACGAACGGAGCTACCAGTTCGTCTCCACGTATGCCAAGGAGTTCGATGCTCCAGAACGCGGGGATGGCGACCGGGTCTGGATCCGTTTCGGGGCCGTCATGACGACCGCCGACGTCTGGCTGAACGGGACTGCGGTCGGACGCCACGAAGGCGGCTATACGCCGTTCTCCTTCGATGTCACCGACCTGTTGCATCGCGACCGGCCGAACCGGCTCGTCGTGCGGGTCGATTCGCGCGAGATCAAGGACGTGCCGCCGTTCGGCCACGTCGTCGACTATCTCTGCTACGGCGGGATCTACCGCGAGGTCGAACTGCGGGTCCGTCCGGCGCTGTCGATCCGCCACCTTCACGTGAAGACCCTCGAGGCCCCGAGCCTCGACCCGCGCGAGATGGTCCTCGAGGCCCGCGTCGCGCTCAGCGCGTCACCCGCCGGCGCCGTCTCCGTCATTTCGACGATCACCAGGGACGGCGTCCGTGTCGGAACGTCCGAAGACCGGCCCGAACCGGAAGGAGGGATCTTCACCCTCCGCAAGATCGTCCCGAACATCGAACGCTGGGACCTCGACCATCCCGTCCTGTACGAACTCGAAACGGTGGTTTCGATCGACGGCATCGAAGCCGACCGGGAGCGCGTCCGCTTCGGGTTCCGCACCGCCCAGTTCACTAGGGAAGGCTTCGTCTTGAACAACCGGAAGATCAAGCTCGTCGGCCTCAACCGGCACCAGAGCTATCCCTACGTCGGCTATGCGATGCCCAAGCGGATCCAGGCGAAAGACGCCGAGATCCTCAAGCGCGAGCTCGGCTGCAACCTCGTCCGCACCTCGCACTACATGCAAAGCGACCACTTCATCGACCGCTGCGACGAGCTCGGACTCCTGGTCTTCGAGGAGATCCCGGGCTGGCAGTACATCGGCGACGAGCATTTCAAGGAGCTTTCCCTTCGAAACGTCGAAGCGATGATCCTGAATCACTACAACCATCCGTCGATCGTGCTTTGGGGCGTCCGCATCAACGAGTCGGCGGACGACCATGAGTTCTATCTCAAGACGAACGAGATCGCCCATGCCCTCGACGACTCGCGCCAGACCGCCGGGGTCCGCAACTTCAAGAAGAGCGAGCTGCTCGAGGACGTCTACACCTACAACGACTTCAGCCACGTCGGGAACAACCCCGGGCTCGTCGAACCCCGCAAGGTGACGGGTGTCCCCGCGCCCTATCTGGTCACCGAGCACAACGGCCACATCTTCCCGACGAAGAAGTACGACCACGAGCAAAAGCGCGTCGAACACGCGCTGCGCCACATGGCGGTCCTCGACGCGAGCTTCGGCCATGAAACCTCCTGCGGCGCAATCGGCTGGTGCATGGCCGACTACAACACCCACGTCGAGTTTGGCTCCGGCGACCGGATCTGCTACCACGGCGTCTTGGACATGTTTCGGATCCCGAAGTACGCCGCGGCCGCCTACGCGTCCCAGCAGGAGCAGAAACCGGTCCTCGTCGTTGCTTCGATGATGGCGATGGGCGACCATTCGCAGTCGCGCCTCCCGCCGACGGTGATTTTCACGAACTGCGACGCCGTCAAGGTGTATCGGAACGGCAAGTACATCGACACGTGCTATTCCGACTGGTCCCGCTATCCCAATGTCCCGCATGCGCCGGTCGTCGTCGACGACTATTACGGCAACCAGATCGAGGAGAGCGGCGAGTATCCGAAGGATGTCGCGAAGGCGGCGAAGAAGCTGCTCGTCTCGTTCGGGAAGCACGGCGTCGACATGCCCTTCGCCGACAAACTCCGCGCCGCCTGGCTGATTGGGGTCAAGGGCTTCACCTTCGCCGACGCCGAACGCCTCTACGGCAAGTACATCGGCGACTGGGGGACGGAGGGTTCGCAATACCGCTTCGAGGGATACCGCGGCGAAGAGCTCGTCCTGACCGCCGTGAAGGGCGCGCATCGGGAGATGAACCTCGTCGCGACGCCCGACGACAGGGTCCTCGTCCACGGCGACACCTACGATGCGACCCGCATCGTGGTGAGGCTCTGCGACGAACGCGGCAACGACCTTCCCTATGGGAACGACGCCTTCACGGTCACGACGACCGCCGGCCTTGCGGTGATCGGACCCCAGGTCCAGGCGCTCGTCGGCGGCTCGATCGGCGTCTACGTCAGGACCACCGGCGTCAAGGGCGACCAGGAAGTCCGGATCGCCTCGCCCGGCCGGCCTGAACTGACGATTCCGATCCGCGTCGAATAAAACGAAAAAAGCAGGATTTCCGCGATGGAAATCCTGCTTTGCATATTCGGTCAGACGATCAGGCCGTTGTTCACGAGGAACATGTGGACGATGGAAAGCGGGATCGCGAACGATTCCTCGTCGCTCGACTCGGTGCCCCAGGCGTTGATCCCGATCAGGTTGCCGTCGAGGTCGACCAACGCGCCGCCGGAGGATCCCTCGTGGATCAGGGCGCTGTGGAAGATGACGCGGAACGAGGCGTTCGCGATCAGTTCCATCGAGTTGAACTCGCCGAACGTGACGTTGTTGTCCACCGAGAGCGGGTTTCCGACGGCGAGCACGAGTTCGCCGGGGGTGAAGCGGGTGTAGAGCCGCGTCGTCATGTCGATCAGATCGACCGCGGTGCGGGTGCCTTTCTGGAAGCGAAGCACCGCGAGGTCGAGGTCCTCGTCCTGGCAGACCAGTTCGGCCTCGACGGGTTCCTCGTCGCCATAGGCTTCGACGCGGTAGACGGCGGTGTGGCCTTCGTCGTCGATGATGTGGTGGTTGGTCAAAAAGTAGTAGTAGCCGTCCTTTTCGAGGAAGACGACGCCCGATCCCGAGGACGCCGATTCGATGATCGTCTGGGTGATCCCAGGGAAGATCACGGCGGTCCGGTACACCGTCGCCTGCACCCGCACGTTGGCGTGGCGGATGTGGTCGCGGGTGGCGAGGAGGACGTCGTTGTAGGCGTCGACGTTGTCGAGATGGTAGTTGGGAGAACTATAGTAGGGATAGGCGTAATAATCCGTGTCGAGATAGGTGATCGTGCCGTTCTGGGTGAGGGGCAGGGTCGTCGCCGCGGTGGTCGTGAAGAGCGAGAAGGGGAAGAGGTCGCACGCCGACAGAAACAGCGACAGCGCGGCGACCGCGAGGACGATGATCTTCTTCATGGGGGGCCTTCCTTCCCGGCGTCATCGCGGCTTTTGCCGCGAAACGCCCAACCGATCGGGCTTCGCGGGGCGAAACGCCCCAAGAAATCCGTCACCGATGTTGTTATTTCAAGAAAATGACTATATAATAAGAAATATACATCTTGCGTACACGTCCAGGCCCGGAGGTCGGTGTCATGCCCACAAATCTCGATTACAAGCTTTATTTCGATCTTGCCCTCTACGGAGGGTTGGGATTCGGCTTCTTGTTCGGAATGTTGAAAGGGTTCAAGAAATCGATCTACTCGTTCCTCACGTACCTCATCCTGATCGTGGGCTTTTTCGTGTCGATCGCGCCGGCCTCGGAGTTCCTCTGGTCGTATGAGAATCCGCAGATCGGGACGCTGCTCGGCCAGTTCCTCGGCTCGATGATCCCGACGATCGGCCAGGCCCAATCGGTCGGCGAGGCGATCACGATCGCGCTCGGACATTTCGCCGGCGAGACGTACGCCGACCTGCTCACCAACGTCCATCTGCTCGAACTCGTCGAAGGGATCGGCACGTTCGTCATCAAGATCGTCTATACCATCTTGTATTTTACCATATTCTGGCTCATTTATAAATTGCTCTGCGCGATCATTTACGCGATCTTTTTAAAGGGCCGCGGAAAAGACGACAAGTACCGCTCGAAGAACCGCCTGCTCGGCGGCGTGTTCGGCGTGCTCGAGGCCGCCGTCGCCGTCTACGTCATGCTCATCTCGTTCTCCGGCATGCTCGACATCGTCAAGAGCATGACCACCCTCATCCCCGTCGAAGACGAGACCGTCGAGTTCGAGTTCCCGCGCAGCGAAATCTACGAGGCCTCGCAGTCGATGCTGGCGATCGTCCCTCCGATCGCCATCCCGCCGGAGGTCCAGGCGTCGCTTGACATGATGAACGAGATCATCGCCGCCTGGGACGGCAACCTGCTCGTCCAGATGTCCAACCAGCTGACCTACGACGACGAGGGGACGGCGATCCCGCTCTCCCTCCATCTGTTCGACATGGTCCTGTCGATCGATTACGACGTCACCGCGACGGAAACCGAACAGATTTCCTTCCGCCACGAGCTGTCGGTGTTCGCCGGGATCGCCGGCTACGCGATGAATCTCGATTTTATCGAGACCGGCGAACTCTCCTCGATCACCCGCGACAACGTCGTCGACGTGTTCGAGATGCTCGGCGATTCGAAACTGATCACGACCCTTCTCCCGCTCGGGATCGAAGTCGCCGCCGGCATGTCCGAAGAACCCCTCGATCTCCCGACGGAAGACCTCTACGCCCTCGACTGGGCGGGCGAGCTCGAGAAGCTGGGCGTGATCGCGGCGGTCGGATTCGACATCGTCAACCAGGCCGGCCTGCTCGCCGCCGGAACCCCGGACTACACCACGATCACCGTCGACGGCGACCTTGTGCGCGACCTGTTCGACGGGCTCGCCGATTCCGACCTCGTCAACCTCGCCGTCCTCGTCGCCATCGAACCGCTGATGGCGATGGCCGGGGATGAAATCAACGCCGTCATCACGGTTCCCGCCGACATCGTCTGGGCGGATGAGTTCCGCGCGATGGGCGCCTTCCTCGGCGCCGTGCTCGACACCGGCATCACGATGGCCGACCTGCAGCCGGACATCGACGGGAACATGAACTACGGCGCGATCCTGACCGCCGTCGCTTCCGTCGACTTCACGCTTTTGCTCGATTCGCAGCTATTCACGACCGCGATCATCAACGTCCTTTCCGGCGCTTTGGAGATCGAAGGACTCACCGACCTCATCGTCATCCCCGACGGGCTCGTCTGGTACGACGAATACGACGACGACGGCAACCTGATCGCCGCCGGCGAACTGAGGAACATCCTGCTTGCGCTCAACGCCGTCGTCCAGGTAGCCGCGGGCGTCGACTTCAACGACCTCGGCCTCGATGACGTCGCCCTCCTCACCGACGACACGATCGACGCCATCTTCAACTCGCAGGTGCTCGTCGCCTCGCTCTCCGCCCAGCTCGCCGCCCTCGATACGGGCGAGTTCCAGCTGATCATCCCGGACGCCGTCCGCGACGAGAACGGCAATATCGTGAAGGCCGAGTTCGTGTCGGTCACGAGAGCCCTTCGGCTCGCGTCCGAACGGCTCGCCTGCGACGAGGGCGACCTCGTCTGCCAGGAATCGTTCATCGACATCGGCAAGATCTTCACGATCACCGGCGAGGACCTCGACACCCTGCTCGCCTCGCAGATCCTCACCGCCACGATCGGCAACTACGTGAACACGATGGAGATCGAAGCGCTCGTCGTGCCCGGATCGGCCCTGACCGACGTGCTCGTCGACGGCGCCCCCGTCGAAGTCATCGCGGCCTCCGAAATCCGGAGCGTCTTCGCCGCCGTCCTGCTCCTCAACATCGACAGCTTCGAGAACTTCGAGTTCACCGCCGACCTGCTCACGAACCTGGAGGGCGACGTACCCGGCGAACTCTCCGACGACAAGCTCGATACGCTCTTCGCCTCCCTGATCCTGCGCGCGACGATCGCCAAGGTCCTGATCGACATGACCGCCGCCGAAGACCCGATCGTCGTGATTCCGACCCTCGACGTCGACGGCAACCCCGTCCTGATCGACGACCCGGTCGACGGCACGGACATGCTTTCGGCGGCCGAACTGAGCGCCATTCTCAAGGGCGTCTACGCGCTCGACCTCGATTTCACCAATCCCGATTTCACGAACATCGGACCCATCCTCGAAAACGTCGATTTGTTGCTGGAATCGGCCATTTTGCACGCGACCATCTCCGACCTGCTCATCACCCTCGAGGGCGGGATGATCATCGTCCCCGAACTGTACGGCGACCCCGAGACGGAGATCCAGAAGACCGTCGGCGGCACGCACTACATCGTCAAGGACGAATTGAACAAGATCTTCGACGCGCTCGAGCTGCTCGAGATCACCACCTTCGATTCGATCGCCTTCGACGCCACGATCATCGACAAGTTCTCCGACGCCGAGGATCCGTCGATCCTCGACGAAGCCAAGCTCGACACGATGCTCGCGTCCGTGATCCTGCGGGCGACCATCTCCAACATGATCGTCGACCTGGTCGACGTCGAACCCGGCCAGGAGGCGCTCGTCGTGATCCCGGACCAGGACGTCGACGGGCTGGATGTCCGCTTCACCGACCACGGCTTCGACTACATCTCCAGCGACGAACTGAAGGCGATCCTGCGCTCCTTCAAGGCGCTCGGCTTCACCGACTTCGAGAACATGTCCTTCACCGACCTCGACCCGATCCTCTCGAACATCGACGTCCTGCTCGACTCGGCGGTCCTACACGCGACCATCTCCGACGTCCTGCTCGACCTCGCGACCCCGCCGGTCGGCGAGGAGGCGACGATCGTGATCCCCGTCGTCCACGGCGACGGCCTCGCCGCGGTGGAAATCCAAGTCACCGTGGGTACGACCACCTACATCGCCAAATCGGAACTCACCAACATCATCGACTCGCTCTCGATCCTCGGCATCACCGATACCGAGAACATCGCCTTCGACGCGACGATCATCGACAACCTCGAGGACGCGGAGAACCCGGGATCGCTCGACGACGCGAAGCTCGACACGCTGTTCTCCTCCTACATCCTGCGCGCGACGATCTCGAAGATGCTGCTCGACCTGATGGAAGCCGCACCGGGCGAAGAACCGCTCGTGATCGTGCCGGAGACCGACTGGGACGGCGCTCCCGTCGAATACGTCGACCATGCGGTCACCTACATCTCCCAGGACGAGCTCGAAAACGTCCTGAAGGCGCTCTTCAGCCTCGGCATCACCGACTTCAACAACGTGTCCTCGCTCTCGATCGCCAATGTCATCAGCCATTTCGACCAACTGATCCAGTCCGCCATCCTGCATGCGACGATCTCCAAGCAGATCCTCGACATCGAGGCGGAGATGATCGTCGTCCCGCACGACTACACCCGCGACTACGGGCTGCTCACCGAAACGAACGTCGAGATCATCCGGTCGATCGGCGTCACCGACCCGATCGACATGGTCAGCGCCGACGAGCTCAACGCCATGCTCGACGCCGTCGAGCTGCTCGGCTTCACCGATTTCTCGGTCTCGCTCGACGCCGGCATCATCTCGACGCTCCAGGTCGAAGGCGACCCGACCCAGCTCGATCCCGCGAAGCTCGACATCCTCTTCGGCTCGGCGATCATCCACGCCTCGATCTCCAACATGTTCGCCGACCTCACCCAGGCCGACCCGGGCGAAGAACCGCTCGTGATCGTGCCGGAGACCGACTGGGACGGCGTCGCCGTACTCTACGACGACCCGCTCACCGCCCTCGAATACGTCTCCACGGCCGAACTCGAAGCCGTGCTTTCCGCCTTGAACAGCCTCAACATCACCGATTTCAACAACGTCTCCTCGCTCTCCCTTTCCAACATCATGGACCATTTCGACGAACTGATCCAGTCCGCCATCCTGCACGCGACGGTCTCCAAGCAGGTCCTCGACATCGAAGCCGAGATGATCGTGGTGCCGCACGACTATACCCGCGACTACGGTCTGTTGACCGAAGCCGACGTCGAGATCGTCCGCTCGGTCGGCGTCGACAACCCGGTCGACATGATCAGCGAAGCGGAACTGACCGCGATGTTCGACGCGATCGAGCTGCTCGGTTTCACCGACTTCTCGGTCTCGCTCGACGCGGGCATCATCTCGACCCTCCAGGTCGACGGCGATCCGACCCAGCTCGACCAGGCCAAGCTCGACGTCCTGTTCGGCTCGGCGATCATCCACGCCTCGATCTCCAACATGTTCGCCGACCTCACCCAGGCCGATCCGGGCGAAGAACCGCTCGTGATCGTGCCGGAGACCGACTGGGACGGCGTCGCCGTGCTCTACGACGACCCGCTCACGGCGATCGAATACGTCTCGACGGCCGAACTGTCGAGCGTGCTCGGGGCCCTGAACAGCCTCGGCATCACCGATTTCAACAACGTCTCGACGCTCTCGCTCTCCAACGTGATGGCGCATTTCGACGACCTGATCGGCTCGGCGATCCTCCATGCGACGATCTCCAAGCAGATCCTCGACATCGACGCCGCGATGATCGTGGTTCCCGACGACTACACCGTCGACTACGGCCTGCCGGGCGAAACCCAGATCGAGATCACCCGCTCGATCGGCCTCACCGATCCCGTCACGATGATCTCCGCCGACGAGCTCGGCGCCATGTTCGATTCGCTCGACCTGCTCGGCTTCACCGATTTCTCGGTCTCGCTCGACGCGACGATCATCGACGCGCTCGAGGACGACGTCGACCCGACCACGCTCGACCAGGGCAAGCTGAACATCCTGTTCGGCTCCGCGATCATCCACGCCTCGTTCTCCAAGATGTTCTTCGACCTCACCGACGTCGAACCGGGCGAAGAAGCGCTCGTCGTCGTCCCCGAACAGGACGTCGACGGGATCGCCGTCCTTTATACCGACTTCGCCGTCGAATTCGTCTCGATCGCCGAGCTCGACCACACGCTCTACGCGCTGCACGCCCTGAACGTGACCGACTTCAACGCCGTCGACGCACTCGACATGGATACGATCATCGCCGAGATGGACGTCCTGCTCGATTCGGCGATCATGCACGCGACGATCTCCAAGCAGATTCTCGGCATCACCGCGCTCGTGATCCCCTACCGCGACGCTTCCGACACCCAAGACGTCCGCATCACCGTCCTCACGACCGAATTCATCGACAAGGACGAACTCGGCAACCTCTTCGACGGCCTCCAGCAGCTCGGCGTGTCCGGCGACCTCTCGCAATTCTCCGGCGACGTCGACTACACCGCCTTCTTCGACGACGCCAAGCGGACCGTCATCCTATCGTCCGCGATCATGCACGCGATGATCTCCGACACGCTCGTGAACTTCGACCCGGCCACGCTGTCGGTACCGTATTATGCCGAAACCGGCTCGACCCCGGCCGACCAGGTCCGGATCACCGTCGGTGCCGTCGGCTTCGAAACCGAATACGTCAAGGCGTCCGACATTCACGCGATGTTCGTCGCCCTGCGCACCCTCGGGATCACCGGCAACATCGAGGACTTCAACGGCACGATCAACCTCGACGCCCTGTTCGACGACCTGTTGCGCGACGACGTGCTCGACTCGACGATCCTCCAGGCCCGCATCTCGAAGGAACTCTTCGACCTCGGCGAAGCCGTCATCGACGTCCCGTACGTCGCCCAGGACGGCGTGACCGAGATCCGCCGGACCGTCGGCGCGCTGGAGACGGAAACCGAATACGTCCTCAAATCCGAACTCACGGCGATCTTCATCGGCCTCAAGGAACTCGGCTTCACCGGCGACATCCAGAACTTCACCGGCGACGTCACGATGACCTCGCTCTTCGAAGACGCCCCGCGCACCGCGATCCTCGATTCCGCCACCCTGCATGCCCGCATCTCGAAGGAACTGATCGACCTCACCGCCGCGACGCTCGCGATCCCCTTCGTCGGCGCGGACGGCGTGACCGCGATCCGCCTCACCGTCGGACCGATCGGCTTTGAGACTGAGTATGTCGAAGCGGCGGAACTCGCCCGCATGTTCGAAGCGCTCCAGCTGCTCGGCTTCTCGGGCGACATCCAGACCTTCGACGGCAACATCAGCGCCGCCGCCCTCTTCAGCGACGAGGATCCGACCTTCCATCGCAGCACCGTGCTCTCCTCCGCGATCATCCACTCCAAGATCTCCGAAGAACTGATCGGCCTCGGCGCAACCTTGGAAATCCCCTTCACCGCCGCCGATGGCGCGACCGCCGTCCGTACGACCGTCGGGGCGATCGGCGAACAGACCGAATACGTCGTCGAAACCGAACTCGCCAACCTCTTCGAGGCGATGGAGCTGCTCGGCTTCACGGGCGACGTCCTCGGCGCCGGATTCACCGGCGACTTCGACCTCACGCCGCTGTTCGACGGCGTCAAACGTCCGCAAGTGCTCGCTTCCGCAATCATCCATGCGAAGATCTCGACCGAACTCGTCGGGCTCGGCGCCGCCACGCTCGCGATCCCCTACACCGCGGCCGATGACATCACCGACGTCAGACTGACGGTCGGCGCGGTCGGCGAACAGACCGAATACATCGTCGCCGCCGAACTCGGGGCGATGTTCGAAGCGATGGAGTTGCTCGGTTTCTCCGGCGACGTCCTCACCGATTTCACCGGCGACATCGATCTGACGGCGTTGTTCGATGACGTCAAGCGTCCGCAGGTGCTCGACTCGTCGATCATCCACGCGAAGATCTCGACCGAACTCGTCGGTCTCGGCGACGCCACCCTCGCGATCCCCTTCACCGCCGCAAACGGCGTTTCCGACGTCCGCACGACGGTCGGCGATCCCGGCCTCACGACCGAATACGTCGTCGAAGGCGAACTCGCCGCGCTCTTCGAGGCGATGGAATTGCTCGGCTTCACGGGCGATATCCTCGGTGCCGGCTTCACCGGCGCATTCAACCTCACCGCCCTGTTCGATGACGAAGCGCCGACGTTCAAACGCTCGACGGTCCTAGACTCCTCGATCATCCACGCCAAGATTTCCGCCGAACTCATCGGCCTCGGCGCCGCCACCCTCGCCATCCCCTACGGGACCGAGGATTACGACGCGCTCGTCACCGCGACGCACGTCCGTCAAACCGTCGGCGACCCCGGCCTGACGACGGAATACATCGTCGAAAGCGAACTCGGCTACCTCTTCGAAGGCCTCCAGACGCTCGGCTTCTCCGGCGATGTCCTCACCGAGTTCTCCGGCGACATCAACATCTCCGCCTTCTACAACCCGGTCCAGCGCGCTTCCGTGCTCCAGTCGGCGATCCTCCAGGCGAAGATCTCGCTGGAGATGTTCAACCTCGGCTCGGCCACCCTCCTGGTCCCGACGACCGACGTCGACGACGTCGTGGTCCGCCTCGCGGCCGGCCCGGTCGGACTGGAAACCGACTACATCACGAAAACCGAAATCGGCCATCTGTTCGACGCCCTCGGCGTCCTCGGCCTCTCCGGCGACACCAACTTCTCCGGCACGGTCAACTTGAACAACGTGGACGACTCCTCTGAACAGGACACGCTCTTCGCCTCCGCGACGATGCACGCGACGATCTCCCAGACCGTGCTCGGACTCGACGACGACGGCATCCTGATCGTCCCGAACTACACCCAAGCCGGCGTCGCTTCCGAAAACGCGGTCCGGCTCGCGGTCACCGGCACCGATTTCGTGGTCAAGGGCGAACTCAAGCATCTGATCGACGCCCTGATCGCGATGGGCTACGGCGACCTCTCGATCGCCGCTTCGATCGACACCTCGAAGTTCTTCACCGAAACCGCCACGATCCTCGCCTCGGCGACGATGCAGGCGACGATCTCCGCCGAAGTCCTCGCCTTGGACGACGGCGGCCTCGACGACGCGCTCGTGGTTCCCGCCTACACGATCGACGGCGTCGCCGACCTGAACAAGATCCGCAGGACCGTGGACGGCGTCGCCTTCGTCGACAAGGACGAACTCGAAGCCCTCTTCACCGCGCTCGGCGCGATGGGATTCGATGACCTCGACAGCTTCGGCGGCGGCATCTCCTCCAACCTGTTCTTCGCCCAGAAGGCGACGATCCTGCTCTCCGCGATCATGCACGCGACGATCTCCGACCAGCTGCTCAACGACACCGCCGGCGCCCTCCTGGTCCCGGACACGGACGTCGAAAACGGCGACGCCGCGATCCGCATCACGGTTTCGGGCACCGAGTTCATCACCGCCGCGGAAATCAGCGACCTGCTCGACGCCCTCGACGAAATGGGCCTCACCAACTTCGGCGCCCTCGACATCTCGATCGCCAACATCTTCGCCGCCGACTTCAACATCCTCCTCGCCTCCGCCTCGATGCAGGCGACGATCTCCGACTCGCTCCTCGAAGCCCCGACCAAGGACGAGACGACGATGGTTTCCGGCGCGTCCGACCTCGTGGTCCCGACCGTCTTCCGTCAGGACATCACGGTCGGCACGGTCGCCTACGAACAGATCGAAGAAGCGGAACTCCTCGAACTCCTCGACGGTCTCGACCAGCTCGGCTTCACCTCCTTCGGCTCCTCGATGAGCGGCACCGCCACCAGCACCTTCGACTACGCGACGATGATGGACATCATGGAATCCGGATCGCTCCACGTCACGCTGCACACGATGCTCCAGGGCAGCGTCGCCGCCGACACGCCGGACCTCGCGAAGGAAGTCGCGCTCTACGGCGTCGCCGGTCTCACGAAGGCCGCCGAGATCGCCTACTTCATCGTCGCCGTCAACACGATCGGCGAGGCCGACTTCACGAGCGCCGACTTCAGCATCAGCGCGATCCTCTCGCTCACCGTCGAAGAGCGCGGCACCGTCTTCGATTCGATGATCGTCCGCAACATGCTGACCGACGACATCGAGACGGCGATCGCCCTGATCAACGCCAACAACATCCCGCTCGGTCCGTTCTACACCTTCGACAACAGCGACTACATGGAAAGCAACCCGGCGCTCTTCCTCACGAAGGCCGGCGCGCTCGACGCCGTCGCGTTCATCGATTCCGAAACGCCGTAAGAAAACGCATCCGCTTCAGGGAGGGACTCCGGTCCCTCCTTTTTCGATTTCTGGCGTTAATCCGAAAAAGATCCATGGAAAACCCCGAAAAAACCCTGAAAAAAACCGAGCGAGTGGCGTTGATATCGCGGATGGATGATATATAATAAAGATAAGCGCGGGAACATGCGCGCAGAATAGGAGATATTGAAAATGCCAGCGAATCTCAGCATGCCCATGATTCTGAACATCGCGTTCTTCGGCATTCTCGGCCTCGGTCTGCTCGGCGGACTGGCCAAAGGTTTCAAAAAGTCGCTCTTCACGCTCGTGACGATGGCGGCTTTCTATGCATTGTTCTTCCTGACCCTCGACACCGTCGTGGGGTTCCTGTGGACATATGAGAACCCGGCGCTGGGCACGGCCCTCGCCCAGGTCGATCCCTCGTTGTCCGGATACACGAGTCTCGGGGAGGCGATGACGCCGCTGATCCAAACCCTGATCCCGGATTTCGATCTGGCCGGGGCGAACGCCGAACTGGCCGCGCTGTTGCTCGGCCTCGGTCAGTTCATCCTCAAGATCGGGTATACGATCGCCTACTTCACGGTCGGCCTGATCGTCTGGAAACTCGTCATGTGGATCGTCAAGCTGATCTTCGTCCACAACCGTCCCGGCGCCTCGAAGCACCGGCTGCTCGGGGCCGTCGTCGGCACGGCGAACGGGGCGATGGCGCTGTTCGTCATGTTCATCATGCTCGGCGGCGTCGTCTCGATCGTGGACAGCGTGGCTTCGCTCGTCCCGACGACGCAGCTCGCTTCGCCGCTACACCGCGGCGACATCTACGAAGCCTCAGAGTCGCTGATCCCGCTCGCCGAAGGCGACGGCGGTCTGGAAGAATCGATGGCCTACGTCACCGACTTCGTCGACGCCTACGAGAGCAACGTCCTCGTCCAGGCGGGGAACATGATCGTGATCGGCGAGGGTACGGCGGCCGCACCGCTGTCGCTGTACCTGTTCGACTCGGTGATGTCCTTCACCTATGAGGGCGAGACGATCGCCCTCCGCCAGGAACTCGCCGTCGTCGGCGCCGTCGCGGGAGCGGTCTTCGATGCCCTCGAAGCCGCCGGGATCGACCTCACGAACATGGAGAACGTCGACGTCGCGCTCATCATCGGCGCCGTCGGATCGGTCGACCTGACGATCCTGCTCGATTCGAAACTGATCTCCACCGCGCTCATCTACGTCCTCTCCGGCGAAGCCGGGCTCGAAGACCTCGAGGGCGTCCTGATCGTCCCCGCCGGCGTCGAATGGTATGACACCCTCGACGACGAGGGCAACATCGTCGAAAACGGCGAACTGCGCAACCTCCTCACCGCCTTGAACGCGATCGTCGACGTCGCCGGCGCGATCGATTTCCAGAACATCGGCCTCGATGTCATCACCGCGCTCTCCGACGCCTCGATCGACGCGATCTTCGACTCCTCGATCCTCGTCGCAACGCTGTCGAACGTCATTTCCGAACAACTGTCGACGGGCGACACCCCGCTCGTCATCCCGGATTCCGTCTATGACACCGACGGCTACCTGTTGAAAACCGAAATGGTCGCCCTCGTCCATGCCTTCAAGCTCGTCATCGAAACGGCCGGCACCGATCCCGAGAACTTCGATTTCGCCGCCGTGCTCGCCCTCGAAGACGCGCAGGTCGACGTCCTGCTCGACAGCCAGATCCTCGCCGCCACGGTCGGAAACCTGATCGCCGACATCACCGGCGAAGACCTGGTCGTCCCCTCGACCGCGCTCGACGATACCACCTTCGAAGTCGACGGCCTCCCCATCACGGTCGTCTCCGCCACGGAGATCAAGGCCGTCTTCGCCTCGCTCCGCGTCCTCGGCATCAGCGATTTCGCGAACATGGGCTTTGACGCCGGCATCCTCGCCAACCTCGAGGGATCCAC
>CAIMSF010000044.1 GCA_903844055.1 uncultured bacterium | reverse complement strand
TATTTTGCGGACATTGATTTAGTGTTCAACGAAATCCGAAACGAAATAGAAGAGTATCAAGAAGACATTTCATATCCGGTAACATCACAACCTAGCCTATAGGAGGATCCCATGAATACCTTATCCAAATTCGGAAAACCGTCCGTCGCCCTCACCCGCGTCGGCTTCGGCGCCTGGCAGCTCGCCAATCCCCTGTGGGGGGAAGTCGACGAAGGCGAAGCCATCCGGCTCGTCCGATCCGCCATCGACAAGGGCGTGAACTTCTTCGACACCGCGCCCGGATACGCCGCCGGCGCCTCCGAACGCATCATCGGCAAAGCGATCGGTTCCGATCGCGGCCGCATCGCCGTTTCCTCGAAGTTCGGCCACAACCCCGACGGGACGACCGACTGGCACGTCGCCTCGATCGAGCCGTCCCTGCGCGGTTCGCTGGAACGACTCCAGACGACCTACCTCGACGCCTTGCTTCTTCACAATCCGCCGCGAGAGATCCTCGAAGGCCATACGAACCACTTCCAGGAACTCGCCCGCCTCAAGCAGTCCGGGCTGATCCGCGCTTACGGCGTCTCGATCGATACGAAGGAAGAACTGGCGATGGTTCTGAAACGGGGCGACATCGACGTCGTCGAACTGCTGTTCAACGTCTTTTTCCAGACGCCGCGCGATCTTTTCGACGAAGTGAAGGCGAAGAAGATCTTCCTCGTCTGCAAGGTCCCGCTCGACTCCGGCTGGCTCACCGGCAAGTACGACGCGCAGTCCATCTTCACCGGGATCCGCGCGCGCTGGTCGCGCGCCGACGTCGAACGCCGCGCCCGCCTGGTCCGCGAGCTGAAGACGATCCTCGGCAAGGAGGACACGAGCCTCGACGCCATCGCCTTCCTGCTTTCCTACGACGCCGTCTCCTGCGTGATCCCCGGCATCAAGACGAACCGCCAGATGAACGACAACCTCGCGAGCCTCCACCATCCGTTCCCGCTCGAAACCCGCAAGAAGCTCGAAGCGTTCTACGACCGCGCGATCCGAAACGATCCGCTGCCTTGGTGAGGAGGATGCCATGGCCAAACCCCAAGCCAAGAGCCGCCTCGCGCTCCCCTTCTTCCTGAACCTGTTCTTCACCGTCTTCGAGATCCTCGGCGGTTTCTATACCGGTTCGGTGGCGATCCTCGCCGACGCCGTGCACGACCTCGGCGACTCGATCGCGATCGGCCTCGCATGGGTCCTCGACCTCAAGGCCCGGCAGAAGCCGGACGCCGCCTACACCTACGGCTACGGACGCTATGCCCTCCTCGGCGGGATGATCGCCTCGCTCATCCTCGTCGCCGGCGCCGCCGGGGTGATCGCCGAAGCCCTCCCCCGCCTCCTCGACCCGACCCCGGTCGATGCGACCGGGATGATCGTCTTCGCCGTCTTCGGGGTGATCGTGAACGGCGCCGCCGCGCTGAACGCCTCGAAAGGATCGTCGCTCAACGAGAAGGCCGTCGGCCTGCATCTCTTCGAAGACGTCTTCGGCTGGATCGCGGTGCTCCTCGGCGCGATCGCGATGAGACTCTGGGACATCCCGGTCCTCGACGCGCTGCTCTCGCTCCTCTTCACCGTCTACATCCTGTTCCATGTCTTCAAGAACCTCCGCGAACTGCTGGCGGTCTTCCTCGAACGCAGCCCGCGCGGCTTCGATCCCGCAACGGTCGCATCCGCGGCCGTCGACGGGGTGGACGTCCTCTCGGTCCACCACGTCCATCTGTGGACCGTCGACGGGACCAATCCGCTTTTGACCCTGCACGCGGTGATCCGCGCGGACGCCACGGCAGCCGAGATCGAGGCGATCCGCTCCCTGCTCCACGAACGCCTGGAAGCCGCCGGCATCCGCCACGCGACCGTCGAACTCGAATCCGGACCGAACCTTTGCGAGGTTCCCGAATGCGCGCCGGACCTGCCGGACGCGGACCATCACCATCACCAACATTGAAAAAAGGCTTTCCGCGGATGGAAAGCCTTTTTTGAAGAAAATCGATTTCAAATCGTGAGATTCATGTTCTTGTTACGGCTGTTCGATCCGCTCGTTTTGGCGGTGCGGCCGCCGGAATGGGACGAATGGCCCTGATGCGCGCCGGTTTCGGCTTCGACGTCGTATTGGTACCGATAGTTCTCGTTCACTTCGTCGAACTCGACGCGGACCCCCATCCGGCCGGTTTCGGTCTCGCCGTCTTTTTCATAGCGGTATTTGATCTCGAAGCCGGTGCCGTCGTCGAGCCGGCGGAAGCGGTATTCGGCGGACGTGGTCGCTGTTTCGTGGGAAATCGTGGCGACGAGGGCGCCGTCTTCGCGGGAGAGCCGCAGGTCGAGCGATTCATACGGCTGGCCGTCCTTTTCGACGTCGTAGCGGTATTTCTGGCCGTCGGCGTCGGTGAGGTCGGTGATCTCGATCGAGTCGTCGCCGCGCGAGGCGGTGAAGCGGGTGCGGACCTGATCGCCTTCGGTCGCGACGGTGCCGGACAGGGCGTACTCGTTTCCGCCCATCGTCATGACGCCGTCGATGAGGCGCCTTCCGGCATCCTCGGGATCGAGGGCCTCGTTGTAATGGATCGTGTAGGCGAGGGCGTTGTCGAGGAGGTCGACGGTGGTGAAGGTGAGCATCCACTGATATCCTTCGACGTCGGAGGGCGTCACTTCATAGACCGTCTCGTCGGCTTCGGCGAGCATCACCTCCATCGTGTTGAGATAATCGGTGATCTTGTCGATTTGATCGGTGACGAGCGTCTCGGACTCCTGGATCGGCGCGGTGGTCGTGTCATGGTCGCCGAACTT